>DITQ01000002.1 GCA_002422165.1 Candidatus Pacebacteria bacterium UBA6180
TGAAAGCATCTAAGCGGGAAACCAAGCTCAAGATTAACTTTCTCGTCTGTCGCAAGACAGACAAAAGACCCGTGGGAGACTACCACGTTGATAGGCCACCGGTGTAAGCATGGCAACATGTTTAGCCTAGTGGTACTAAGTGTCGATCGAACAAAATATTTATCAGTTTTCTGAAAAGTCTTATTGGGCAACAGTTAGCTTCACTTATTAGCGAACAATTTCGCTAATTAACATATATCGTGTAAAAACGTTTTATTCTGGTCTCTAGAGCGAGGTGGTACCAACTCTTCCCATCCCGAACAGAGTCTTGAAACGCTTCAGCGCTGACAATAGTTGGGGGTTCTCCCCCTGCAAAGATAGGTCGAGGCCAGAATAAAGCGTTTTTTTGTTGACTAATTAGCTACTTGGTAGTCATAATGACAGTTGATGATAGAAGTCAAAGACTATTTGCCAGCTAAGTATTTAGATTCTCTAGAAAAAAGGGATGAAGTTGAAAGTCAAGTAAGTTCAGTCGTTCGTGATTTAGGACAAAGATCCTTGGTTAAAAGAAACAAATCAAGGCTAGTATTTTCACTCTTTTTATTGGCCATTTTCTTTATAGGATTATTTTCAGCTTTGGCTTTACTTTACAGTAATCAGGACAATAGACAGCAAGCTAGTTCAACTTGTGATCCAGCTAGCCCTCATTATGATCCAAGCTGTCTAACTCCAACTGCTACTCCCGCAAATTCAAATACAGATAGACCTAAAACTGAAGCGGCTTGCGCAAGTCAAGGATTTTGGATCAATAATTTGTGCTATCTTTTTTGGGAGACTTTGCCTGGAGGTACTCATATGGTGGTTCCTCCTGCGGCGTCTGGTCGAACATATTCAACATTAATGCCAACAAGCCAAGCACTTTTACTTCAAGGATCTACTCCATCGACTTCAACTCCTACTAGCGCTCCTTCCATATCTTTAGCACCTTCATCAACAGTTGTTTATGACTTCAGTATTAATGGCAGATGTGATTCTCCGTTTTATATGACCGGAGGCAAGTGCGTCCCAAATCAAAGAGATCCAGCTTGGGATTCAAGATGGATCAATGCTACTGGGTGCGGAGCAATGCAGACTTTGTATTACGCTCTGAAAAAAGATCCTAATCTAGATGTCAATGCTTTCTTGAGAGAGCACTATGATAGTTACCTGAAGGCTAATGTATCAGCAAATACTTATACTGTTTCGAACCTGGATATTCTTAGAGATTTGGGATACAACACCGAACCATATCGAGGCGTGATTGCTTATCATGGTGAAAAGCTCACTGAGGATGGTAGCACTATTTTTATTGGAGCGCTTTTTGACGATATTAATCATTTTGCCTCTATCAGCCAGGTTACTAATAATGATGATGGGACTACTACCCTAAACATGGTTGATTCTTATTTTAAGGCAGACAAGTGTGTTTCAATGATTGGAGAACCAAATACTTACAGATGCTACAATGACAAGGGTGAAAAAGTTGCTTCTCTTAATATGGAGAATGCTTCAGTTTACGTAGTTTCAAACAATGAAATATAACCTTAATAAAAAAGTTGCCATTATTTTAGCATTGATTCTGGGGGTTGTGTGTTTGTCGTCAATCATTTTCCTATACTATAGGCAGTCAAAGAAAACCCAGCTAACGCAGGAAGTTATTGCTGATGACGTTAGTATGGCGGCTGATGCTGATAATCAGCGAGCAACACTTTTAGGAGAAATTAATCAGCAGGATTTGGAATTTGAAGGAGAAATTAGTCAAAAGCAATTGGAATTTGAAGAAAGTAACAGCGTTGTGATCGAACCGGAAATAGAGCGTTTAGATAGTGATAATGAGTCAGGCGAGTTGTTGCAAGAGCAGCAAATAACCATCAATAGTAGTACAACTGTGGAAAACTTTATTGTAGATGAGGAAGTGTCTAATCAAAAATCGACAGGAGCTGAGTTAGGATCGAGTGAAATCAGCACCGAAGAAGAGTTGCAATGGGCACAAATTTGGGAACTGAGGTTCATGACTCCGGTCAAGAAGGATTCTTTTGAAATTGACTTCAATAGTAAAACTCGCCTTTTTGAAGTTAATTTGAAAAACAAATCTGCTAAAGATGAATTTCAAAATTGGCTAACAGTGAATAATTTTTCTCGAATCCCACCGACACTTTTTTTATATATAGTTGCCTATTAATCTCTAGAGAAGTGAAAATTTAATTTTTTTACAAAAATAGCACAAAACCAGTCAGCAGGGCGGCAGCCAAAAATAGATTGATGACCCCGAGAAAATTGACACCAGCAGAAAAACCCGTAATCAGGGTTTTTTTCATAATTTGGATTTGGCGAAAGACGATGAAGCTGTAGACAAGATAAAAAAGCGCTCCAGTGACGAAGATAAATTTCAAAAAAGTGTGAACTAGTGTGGTGTCAAAAATATTGGTCATTTATTTTTTCCCGATTGTTACTAGTTGACTCGACCTTCTAATTTTTCACGTTCTTCTTCTAACAGCAATTCATTGAGTAGTTTTTTTACTTTGCCAGGCTGAGGGACGTGCTCAAATTCAAATTCATTGCTAGCACCAGCGGTTTGCAAATTGATAGTGCCGTAGTCAAAAATAGCTGCCAAGGGACCCACTGACTTTGAAGAAATGTCCTCGATGTTTTCAATTTTGGCGCTAGAAATATTTCGGTGAATCATTGAGTTGAAGTCGACGTCGATGACGCGCTCATCAGTGACGATATATACATTGAAAAACCACATTAGGAAAGCGTGGGTAACTAAGCCAAAAGCTAAAATGACCCAAAAAATGTAAAAAGCAGTTAGAAACTGATTGGGCAAAGCAGCGAAAAAGCCAGAAAATTCAAGTAAACCAGGAATCAAAAAAATTGCGGCGGTCAAAACAACTGTCGGCTTGACTTGAGTAATGAGGTGTTGGCGTAGAACTAGGACTATTTTTTCGTCCTTATCCTGAATGTCGACATGAATATTTTTGGGCTTAGTGATAAAAGCACCGAAATAGTTGGAGCTGCTGTGCTCATGCTTCATCACTTCAGAGTAATCCTCTAATTTTCTTTTATGAATTACCTTTGGCTTATTGTGCGGCATGCTGACGCTTATTATAGCACTTTACGAAAACTTTCTATGGAGCACTAGCTTTTCCCACTTTGTTTTTTGTGAAAAGTTTGCTATTCTTTGATCTAATTGTTTAAGTAGTCATACAAATCATTTAAGAGGAGGCATCATGCCAGCTAAGAAATCAGTTAACAAATCAACAAAGCGATCTGCTGCTAAGGTTGTGATCAAGAAAACCACTGCTCCGGCCAATAAGCCCGTCGTTAAAAAATCTGCAGTCAAGAAATCTACGGTCAAGAAAGCTGCTTCAGTCAAACAAACTCCACCCCAGATGGTCGTCGACCGCTCTGCGATGATGAGTATGAGTTCTAGCCCAAGCAAAATTGAGCCTAAGAAATTATTCAAACCGCTTATTTTTCTTTTGATTTTGGGTGCTGTCTACTTGCTCAAAGACGAGGTTATAGTTGCATCAGTTAATGGTCAGCCAGTTACTCGCGTAGCCTTAATTCGCAATCTCGAGCAGCAGAACGCCTCCGCTGTTTTGGAGAACTTAACTCTCAAGATGTTGGTTGAGCAAGAACTTAAAAAGGCTGATGTCAAAATTTCTGACGAAGAAATGGATGCTGAACTAGCCAAGATTGAGGATCAGTTGTCCGATCAAGGTCAAAATTTAGATGATTTGCTTGAAGCTCAAGGTTTGAGCAGAGCCGAAGTTAAGGAGCAGCTTGCACTTAGCAAGGGTTTAGAGAGGCTTCTCTCAGATAAAATTACGATTACTGAAGAAGAAGTTGCGGCCTATTTCGAAGAAAATAAAGCATTCATGGGCGAAGCCACTTTAGATGAAGTTAAGGCCGACATTGAAGCGCAGCTCAAGCAACAGAAGCTTGGTGAAGAGCAGCAAAAATGGTTTGCAGAGATCAAAAAAACTGCCAAAATTAACTACTATAAATTTGCACCAATTTCAAATTTTTAAACAGACTTTTAGCAGTCAAAACACGATCCCCGGTCTAAAAACTGGGGATTTTTTTCATCAATTATTGAAATGACTTAACTCTCTAGGACCGCCAAAAAGGCGTCTTGGTTGAGTTCGACTCTGCCGATTTGCTTCATTTTCTTCTTGCCTTCGGCCTGTTTCTTGAGTAGTTTCATGCGTCTGGTGACATCGCCGCCGTAGAGTTTGGCGGTTACGTCCTTGCGGAAAGCTTTGATGGTTTCGCGAGCGATTACTTTGGCGCCGATGCTGGCTTGAATCGGAATCTCGAAGAGTTGGCGCGGGATGACGTCCTTGAGTTTTTTAACGATTGCCCTAGCTTTGACTTCAACATTATTGTTGACGGTGATAAAACTCAAAGCCTCGACCGACTCGTGATTGACTAGAATTTCCACTTTGACTGCATCGACTACTTGAAAGTCATGAAGCAGGTACTCCATCGAGGCAAAACCAGAGGTAACTGACTTGAGTTTGTCATGAAAGTCAGTAATTAATTCGGCGAGGGGAATCATGTATTCCAAGCGGATGCGGTTGCCCGTACCAAGGCTATTTTCCAAGGTGGCGCGTTTGCTCTGAGCTAATTTCATTACCGCTGACACATAGCTTTCAGGGCAAAAAATACTGAGTTTGGCAATTGGTTCTCTTATTTGTCTGACTCGACTCAAATCAGGCATTTCTGCTGGCGAGTGAATCTCGATAGTTTGATTATTGGTTAGGAGCACTTGGTAAGTGACCGAGGGCGCAGTAGCGATTAAGTTGAGGTCAAACTCGCGAGTCAAGCGTTCACGGACGATTTCAGCGTGAAAAATACCCAAGAAGCCAACTCTCAAACCATTACCAAGAGCGATTGAGTGGGTGCTTTGGTATTGGAGAGCGCTGTCGTGCATGGTTAGTTTGGCCATCGCATCTTTGAGATTGGCAAAATCCTTGCTGTCGACTGGATAAATTTCCATGAAAACCATTGGCGTTGGTTCTTTGTAGCCAGGCAGGACGTCAATCATTTCCCGATCTTCGAAGCTAGTGATGGTGTCACCAACTTTGAGCAGAGAAATGTCTTTGAGACCAGTGGCCAAGTAGCCGACTTCTCCCGAGCGTAAAATCTGCCGCTTTTCTTTGGCTGGAGTGAAAATCCCCAATTCAACTGGCAAAAATTTGGTTTTGCTAAAACTCATGTAGAGGTCTTGGCGGCGAATTTCGCCGTTGACCACTCGGACGTAAGCAATCGCGCCTTGATGATTATCAAACTTCGAAGTGATGATTAGGGCGCGCAATTTATCGCTATCTTGCTCATCTGCCTCCTGAATCAGCTTGGCGCTTGGCGCAGGCACTTCCTCGATGATTTTTTGCAAGATTGCTTCGACGCCTTGGCCAGTTTTGGCGGAAACCATCAGAACCTCTTTTTCATCGAGGTCGAAAAACTCCATAATCTCCAAAATGCACTGTTCGACGTTGGCCGAAGGGAGGTCGATTTTGTTGATCACGGGAATAATTTTCAAATTGAGATTTTTGGCTTTTTGGTAGTTAGCCAGGGTTTGGGCTTGCACGCCTTGGGTGGCGTCGATCAGTAGCAGTGCTCCTTCGCAGGCGGCTAGCGAGCGGTCGACTTCGTAGCCAAAGTCGACGTGGCCGGGAGTGTCAATGAGGTTGAGAATATATTCTTGATCTGCGTGCTGATAAAGCATCCTCACTGGCGCCAGCTTGATAGTGACGCCCTTTTCTTGCTCGATGGGGTTAGAATCCATCATTCGCTCATGAAAATCTAGGTCGCTGACTGACTTGGTTAGACGCAGAAATGCATCAGTCAAGGTAGTTTTACCATGATCGATATGAGCGATGATAGAGAAATTTCTGATCTTCGATATGGCTTGTGACATGGGCAAGAAGCCGTTTGGCGCTTATTTCTTCAGCAATTTGCTGAGCGAAGCCTTGAGGCGTGCGGCCTTATTTTTCTGGACAAGGTGTTTTTTGACACCACGATCAATCGCAGAAAAAGCGGTGTTCAATTTGTCAGCAGCAGGAGTTTTCTTCATCTCATCGACAGCAGTTTTGAGCTTGGATTTAACCTGGGTGTTGATAGTTGTTTTGCGTTTGCTCACTCGGAGAGCTTTTTTGGCGTTTTGAAGTAATGGCATAGAGGCCCGATTATACTTGATTGGAGTCGGTTGCGCAATAAGACACAAGGGCGCTTATCTCTACAAAGAGTTCTTACTTTGCTGAAACGCATGTTGGGAGCAACATGCAAAACAGCGTGGAGAGAATTTATCAGCTCAATTAACTGTTTTAAAGATTGATTTAAACAAGGAAAATCTGTAAAGTAATACTTGAAGTTATTTAATTGCTTTTAATTTTATGACAGACTCACACCAATCCAATCTCTCTGATCAAAATTTGTCTCAGGCTGAAAAAGAACTTAAAGCCCGGATTGAAAGATTTAATCAACTGCCTGAGATCAAAAGTGAACAGCTGGTGGATCAATATTTAGAATTGCAGGAGACGGTCGCCTTAATTAAAACGGTAGTGGCTGAAACTAAGCAAACTAATCCAGAATTTGAAACCGCAGTAGAAGATGTGGCTGCTAAAGTTAAGCTGGCTCACCAGCATTTACTCAAAGAAACCGCCAAGTTTATAGCTCTTATAAATAAATTTAATTTAGATAATAATTCAGATGGATAACAATTTATGCCACGAGAAGACCAAACAACTCCCTTTTTTGATCAAATTAAAACTGGCTATCAGTCTGATGACCCCGAAGCTGCAGATAAAGTTTTTCAATTAATTGAATCTGAAGCTGAAATTTTGCTGGAGTTATCTCAACAGGCTGATCAAGTCGGTAATGCTACCAGAGCAGCATTAGAATTCGTTTTAAAAGGGGGAAAATTTTGGACCTCAGTTTTGGAAGTTGTCAGGAAAAAATTAATGGATGGGAGCGATAATATTGATGCCCTGAGAGAATTAGTTTCTTTACAGAAATATGTTCAAACTTCCTTGCCTGACTTAGTTCGTGGCAAGTTAGAACAAGGCCAAGATGGAGAACCAACTGACACAGAACGAAACAATTATGTGATGGAAGTAAAAAAAATGGCTTTGGAAACGGTCAAGGCCAAATTAAAAGACGCTAGCAGTTTTCCTAGCAGATTCGACTTTATCCAGTCCTGGAAAACTGAAGTTGGAGATTTGAAAAAAAGACTGGGTGTCAGCGGCAGGAGCAGTTTGTCTCTAGCAATGGATGAATTATTGATTGAGGATTCTGAAATTGGCTATGACGCCTTAAGAGAAGTAAACAGACTCTTTTCAGAGGCAAAAATTGAAAGTTTCATTGCTAAATATAAACCCAAAGCTGAAGAATCAAACGCTGAACCAAACTCTATAAAAGGCGAAATCTATGCCAAATTTCTCCATGCTCAACTTGAGGATTTTGATTTAAATTTGACTAACACTAGAAGATCCAATATCACTCATCTCGAAGAGCAATTTATAGCCAACTTACTGGCGGGCTTATTTCCTGGAACAGATAAACTCTTGGACAATTTAGACAGCCTGTCGACTGATACAGTTGGTGATAGAGCCAGCGCAGAAGCGGTTAAAATGGTCACAGAGGGCGCTGATTTAAGTCTATATTTGGCAGTAATTGGGAAGTTGAGCCAAGAACAGCGGCAAAGAGTTTTTGTAGCAGTTTGCGAAGTTTGGGAAAGATTGACTGAGTCAGGAGAACCCAAAAACCAATTGGCCAAATTAATCTTAATTGCACATGAGACAGAGGTTGATGATCAGGCTAATCAAACAGTAGTTGATAAACTTAAACAGAGTTTTGATGGAGGAGATTTAGCCAAACTTAGACGGGAATCAAAAGAGGCCTTAGTTCAGCAGCAATTAAAAGAACTTGAAGCAATTTTATTTGAATTTGATGTAAAAAACCCTACATATAGAGTAAATACGGAAGAGATAACCAAGGGTATTCTCGCCACGGACTCATTTTATCGACGAAATGCTGCTGCCAATCTCGCCAGACAAGAAATATTTTTGACTGTCCTGATGGACTTGCTTAAAGCAAAAATACCCTCAGATCCAGCGGAAGCCAGAAAATTTATTGAAGAATCCAAAATTGTTGCCAGAAACAGCCAAAAACTAAGTTATTGGAGAAATGGCAGAGATGGTTTTGTTTTAACTCAGGATATGGATCCCAAGAGCAACGAAGCCTTAGAAAATCAAAAACGCCAAATGTTTGTGGCGAGTTTTATTCGTCATTTGCTAAATCAGCCAAATTTTCAACTGGAAGCAATTCAGGATTTAAAGCAATACTTTACTGATGCAGAAAAATTTGGCATCACCCAAAAAACTTTGATTGAAATTTATAATCACGTTTCAGTTGCCATTGTGGCCTTTAATAAAAAAATCAATGAATCAATTCCTGAGTCTGGCAGCCAAATTAGACCACCTTTAGAGTTTACTGATTATTTGTTGAAAGTGAAGCAAGAAATGCCAGGTTTAGAAGTCTATCAAGTAAATTTGATGCAAGGATCAGGTCTTACAAGTTTTGGCCACGATGGGGGAGGTATCACTCCTGGCCTAGTGGGAACCTATACTCATAAGCGGGATGACGTTCAGGATGGTACCTTGAGACAATATCTAATTAAGACTACCGAGACTAAGGCCAAATCGGTAATTGCTAAATCTAGAGTAGTACCACTATTTGAAGTTGGCCAAGCTGTGGAGCAAAAAGAGCGCCAATTAGTTAAGCATGAGGCGCTATTGAAAAAAGATTTTTTTGCTGAAGTTTATGAATATCAGCGATACTCACAGGCTGATAGATTTGATAAGCAGGTCATCAATGATAGCTATGCATCCGGCCAAAGAACCGAAGCAGCTGGTCTGGTCAGCCCACATGAGCAGGCGATCAGCCAAGCTATAGATCGCTTAAGAAATATTGGTAAAAAAGAAACTGAGCTAGAGACCGCGCTTGATACTTGGGAATATACCTGTGATCGTGATTATGAGAGTCTCGGAAATATTGAAAAGATAGCAATTGGTCTAGGTAAGGGAAGCAGCTTGTTTGCAGAAACTAAACGCGACTTCGAGAAAAGAGCTCAAGATTTGGGGTTAGGCAAATTTGATTTATTGACTAAAGGTGTTAGAAATAATTTGAGAGCGGCTCTTAGAAATAAGGTCAGGACTGAGCAAATAAGACAGGGCGAATTACTGGCGGCTGAAATTGATCAGATTACTCAAGCTGCTGTTACAACTGAAGCTGCGGCTCAGGCTTATGTGGCGGCCATACAACAGGATTTGGGACCAAATCAAATCAGAACAAGAGACTATCAAAGTTCTTATGGCAAAGACAAAATAATTGGTTTAGAAACTATTGATACCGTACATGCAGATCCCAGTCTTGAAGTGATTTACCGAACTTTTCTAAAAGCTAGACAAGGTTATGGTGAAAAAATTTATAGTCGAGTAAAGAATCTAGTTGACCGCAATCAGTCTGGCGAAGAAGCAGCTTATATTACTCAATCTTTGGGAAAACTCCGATTGAAATTGGGGTATACCACTGAGAAAGAACCTTATAGTTATGGCGGCAGTAATTCAGATTTACCTGCTGTTGATCTGAGCGTGATCACTCAGCTCCTCAAACCGCAAATTGAAAGTAGTTTTACAGCTGCCACTGAGGCAGTAAGGTTTGACGATGTAAATATTGGAGCATTTGACAATATTCCTGGAACAACTGAACAAGCTAAAAAAGTTGCAGCTGAAAGACTGAAGCAATTAGAGACGCGAAAAGCAGCTCTTTTGCGAAAAACGGCTCCAATTGCAGCTTAAATTTAGGTACTTTGAAGAAAAAACTAAAGGTATGCTTATTTCTTTTATCAGGCAAATCTAATTTGTTGTGATATTTTTGCCTTTCCAATTCATCCAAACTGTGAGAAACTAGAGGTGCAAATGATTTCTCTCGTCAAAATTTTCAACACTAATGGTAAATGGTTGGAAAAGAAGCAAAACTCGATTCTTTCGGCGGCTTTAGTGATCACTTTGGCCAATATTTTTTCTTCAGTTTTTGGCTTGTTGCGCGAGCGTGTCCTGATTTCGCAATTTTTTAGTGATGGTTCCTCGCAAGCAGCTTACGAAGCTTTCCAGATTGCTTTCCAGATTCCAGACATGATTTTTCAGTTGATTGTTATGGGTGCTTTGGCGGCGTCTTTCATTCCGCTTTTTACGGAGCTCAAGAAAAAAGACGAGACACAGGCTTTTCGTTTCACTGCCATCGTCATGAACTGGGTGTTATTGGTTTTTGCAGTTTTATCGGCAATTGCTTTTGTTTTTGCCAGGGAGATCACTTATTGGCGCACTGGTGTCGGTTTTAGCTCCGAACAGTTGGAGATTGCAGTCAATCTCACTCGCTTGATGTTGTTTGCTCAGTTTTTCTTTGCTTTGTCCAACTTTTTGACCGGAATTCTGCAGGCCTATCAGCGTTTTGTCGCTCCGGCTTTGGCGCCGATTTTTTACAATGTCGGCATCATGTTGGGAGCAGTGCTTTTGTCTAGTTATTTTGGAATTTATGCTGCTGGATTAGGCGTGTTGCTTGGAGCTTTTTTGCACACCGCTGTGCAATTGCCTTTGGTATGGAAGATGGGCTTTCGTTTTCGCTTCGACTTCAATCTCAATTTTCCCCTGGTCAAAAAGCTTTTTTCCCTCATGCCACCACGCTTGCTGACGGTGGGGGTGACTGAATTTCAAAATTTAGCCATGGGCTTTTTTGCGACTACCATTGGCGATTTGAGTTTCGTCATTGTCAAATTGGCCAGTCGTCTGATGGCCTTGCCGATTCGTCTCTTTGGCGTGCCGATTTCCCAGGCATCACTATCTTTTTTGTCGGAAGAATCAGCCAGCGAGAACCGCTCGAAATTTAACCGCTTGCTCCTACAGTCACTTAACCAGATTGCTTTTTTTGCTTTGCCTGCCTCAGTGATGCTCTTGATTTTGCGGGTACCGATCGTGCGTTTAATTTTTGGCACCGATAATTTTCCTTGGAGCACCACGATTTTGACGGGCAAAGTGGTGGCGATCATCGCCGTTTCTATCACTGCCCAAGCGATGGCGCAGTTGCTTATCAGGGCTTTTCACGCTCTCAAAGATACTCGCACCCCATTTTTAGTTACTTTGGTTACGGTAGGAACTTATCTATTAACAGCCTACTTGGCGGTTTTTGTATTTTCGTTGGGTGTTTTGGGCTTAGGGGTTGCCATTTCCGTTACAGCTTTTCTCGAGTTGATTCTGTTTTTGCTGCTGCTTCATCGCAAAATCGCTTGTTTTAGTATCGAAGATTTTTGGGCGCCACAACTCAAGATGTTGGCAGCTAGTTTTTTGATGGCAGTTTTCTTATATTTACCTTTCAAAATTTTAGATGAAGTAGTTTTTGATACTACGCGTACCATCGACCTAATTGCCCTGACCATTTCAACGGCCAGTATGGCGACTTTGGTTTACATTTATTTTTCGATGCTTTTTGATGTCAAAGAATTGCAGTACTTGCGCAATCTTTTCGGCAAGTTTGGTAAATGGAAAGAGGCGATTGAGGATTCTTCAGAAGTCTTGCTGGATAGTTCCACTCAGAATGATGATTTGTAAAAGCTGTTTGTAACCAGTATCATAGATCTAGTGTCTATAATTTCATCACAAGCCTCCACACACATTGCTTTCGTTCCCATTTGGACATTTTTAGTCTTTTTGTCCTCCTCAAGCAGGCATAGCTACTATCGTCATCCAAAAAGAGCTAAAATGTCCCAAATGAATCCAAAATTGATTATGTTTGGAGGCTTGAGATGAAATTACAAAAGCCTGCCAATCGAAAATTGGACATTGCTGTCAATTTGATGCCTCAAGACCCTTTTTTTACAACCGGGTTGGGGCGGTTTTTGAAGTGGGCCTTATCTGTTGGTCGCTATATTGTCATTTTTACTGAATTAGTCGTCATTCTGAGCTTTGCTACTCGATTTACTTTGGATCGAATGGTGACAGATCTTAATTCAGCTATTAATCAGAAGCAAAGAGTGATTCAATCCTATGGCGAACTAGAAACCAATTTTCGTTTTATTCAGCGCCAAATCGAGGATTATGGCCAATTTAAGCAGGAGGCCAACTTGGTTGATATTTTTCCAATTCTCAACGAAAATGTACCATACGACGTAGTTTTTGAAACTTTACTGGTTCGCCCAGACTCAATTAGTTTTACTGGCTCAGCTCTTTCCCAAGATGCACTCAATGTTTTGATAAATAATTTGCAATTGAGTCCTTATTTTACTCAAATCTCAGTCAACAAAATTGAATCTAGAGGGGAAAAGACCACTGGCTTCAATTTTGACATGAAAGCAGGAATTAACTTAAATGCCCAAAACTAAACAGCAACAAATCCAGACTGTTTTAATTGATTTCTACAAGAATCCTGTAGCCAAAGTTTCTTTGGAAGTGGGTTTTTCAATTGCGGCTATTTTGTTTTTTGCTATTTTCGCTATTCGTCCAACCCTGCAAACCATGTCGGAATTGATCAAAGAAATTGAAGATAAGAGAATCTTGGACGAGCAATTGAGCCAGAAAATTGCTAGTCTGAGTACAGCTCAAAGTCAGTATCAGTTGTTTAGTGAACAATTCTATTTGCTAGATGAAGCTTTACCCAAAACTGCCCAGATTAACCGCAGTCTACAGATGATCGAAAAAATGGCTAGCGATAATAATTTAGTCATACAATCAATTACTACTTCTAGTGTTCCCGAAGAGCTAGCTGAAGCAGAGGCTGCTGCAGCTAGTAGACAAATTTTGACTTTTAACGTTGATGTGGTGGGAGATTATCTCAACATTCGCCAGTTTATCGAAGACTTGATGGATTCGCGACGGATGATGATTGTCGACCAAGTAAGTTTCTCCATGGGCAGCAGTCGGTATCAGAAAAATTTAAGTGCTGTTGTTAGAATTAATTTGCCTTATTACCAAAATGCCAACTAGCGAACTACAAAAACAAATAACCAAGCTCCGTCGCGACAAGAAGATCTTGTGGCTTGGAATTTTGTTCTTTGTCTTGGTGGTTTTATGGATTTTAGTTGGTATTTTTGCTACTAGTCGTACTAGCAGTATTGATCCAGAACTACGCGAATTGGCGAGGCCTTTTGTACCGCGCCTCGAATCTAAAGTTTTTGAAGAGATTCTGACAAAAAAGGTTTTCGATGATGGCGAATTGAGTTATTTTCCCATCTATATTTTTGACAAAAATAGTTCGGCTGACGGTGGAGTTCTAATCAATATCGTAAGAGACCCATTAATCTCTAATGGTAACTCTGCTTTTTCAGATTCAGATTTTTTGCCTGTTGAAACGGAGATTATTTTGGACGAGTCGATTGGGGAATGAGCCATGTGCTTCTCCACTTGTTGCGCGGCTTCTAATCATGTAAATTTAATGTAAGGGCATTTTGTCCGTTTAGTTTTTATGCAGGTACAAAACAATTCTTCAACCAGTCAAACCAGAAATTCGGGCAAGGTTGCCGCTCCTGCTGCCGTTAATTCTTCAGCTACTAGTAAAATTACCCCTCCATCAGTACTTAGTGGAGGCGGAGCTTTACCAAATTCAAACGCCGCTCCTTCTCCTAGTTCAGTCTCTCCTGAAGAAATTGCACAGAAATTTGATCTAGTACCTAGCAAAAAGGTTAAAAGTCGTGCTGCCAAAAAACAAATCCCCACAGCTATTGGCTTGTTGATTCTATTTGTTGCTTTAATTTCTGGAGTATTACTTTTCGGTCAAGGGACTGGTGTTTTTGCTCCGCGCGCTACTCCAGAGACAACCCCTAAAAATATTCAAATTAGCAATGTTACCGACAAAACTTTTACCGTTTCTTTTTATACAGATGAAAGCACGGTTGGTTTCGTCAAGTATGGTCTAGAAGCTAACTCTCTCAAGCAGCAAGCCAGCGACGACCGCGATCAGCTTTCTGGAATTGTCAAAGACTATCGTCTTCATCATGTGACGGTGCGCGGTCTTGAACCAGGAGTGACTTATTATTACGTCTTGGGAACTGGTTCGAACACTTTTGACAATCAAGGACAACCTTACTCAGTTACTACTGCTATCAAGCCTAGTCAATCACCGACAAGCAATCAAACCGTCTATGGAAATATTTATGGTCCAGATGGTGGGCCAGCGGAAGGAGCGATTGTCTACGTAAACAATGAGAGTATTGGTGAGCTGTCAAGCATCGTCAAAGCCTCTGGGAGCTTTGGGATTTCTCTTGGCAATGCTTTTAGTCTTGATAAGACAACTTACGCCAATTTGAGTGATGACGCCACTCTCGAAATTAAGGTTCAGGGCATTGAACCAAACTTAGTTAGTAGTCTGCAAACTACAGTTGCTCTGTCTCAACCAGTTCAGGATTTAGTTTTGGGTAAAGGTGGCGTTGCCAATGTAGCTTCTACTGATCAGGTTATTGAAAATAGAGAGGAGTTATTAGCTAATCTCGACGAGTTGACCAGCGATCAGGAAATGGCAGCAAGTGACGAAGCGCAGGTGGAAATGGCTGAGATAAACCAGGAGGCAGTGAGCTCAGCTGCTGGAGCTTTAGAAAATATGCTAGGTGAAGTTGATTCCACCCCTACAAAAGTAGAAGTACTGGATTTAGACGAGTTGAGTGAAAGCCAAGATGCTTCTATAGCAGTTGTCAACACTACTACTCCGCAAATCAAGGCGACCTTGCCAGCCAACACTATTGTGAGAGTTACCGTTCACTCTGAAACTAAAATTGATCAGACGATACAAACTGACGCTGATGGCAACTTAATTTTGGACTTAGCCAGTTTGGGCGAAAGCTTGGAGCCAGGTGAACACACGGCTACTTACAGCTATATCGACCCGATAACAGGCCAAGAAGTAACTAAAACATACAATTTTACTGTGGCGCCTGAAGTCACCAGGCAATTGGCTCAAGCTTCAACTCCTTCGCCAACACCAACGACAGTTATTCCAAGCATCCCTTATGGTTCAGGCAATCCCTATGTACCAGGAGAAAATGACTCTGAAATTGAACCAACTACTTCTCCAACTGCTGTCACATCACCCACTGTTACTAGTAGTGCTGGTGCGACTGTTGCCACCGACAGCGGACAATATAACTCTGGTTCTCTCGGCACGACTCTGACTTTACTTCTGGCTGGTTTATTCTTTGTTTCGATGGGTGTGTGGAGCTATGCGCTTAGCAATTCCTTTGAAGCTAAAAATAAAAACTGATTTGTTTTAGCCACTGTTTTTTCTTTTGGTGAAATATGTGTCAAGATCAGATGCCGTTCGCGATCACTTCCCAGAGTTCACGCTCCTGATCTTCGTATCCTAGTGCCCAGATGGCGATTCCAGCTAGATCAAGCTGACGAGCGTATTCCAATTTATAGGCGATAGATTGAGGGTTTTCATAATAGATTGTGTAAAGGTGGTCATCTTGCTGGTAAGTGATGTAGGGCGAGAGAGCATCTTCATCGAAACCTTGCCTGATCTGACTAACGCCAACCCAAGTGTTGTCTTCTGAAGTCCCGCCACGACTAAGATTGAGTAATTCTTTGGCTTTTTTATAGCTGACGGTGAAACCGCTGTTTTCGTAAGTGTTGGCACGGGCGGTGCTTGCGTCAGTTTGCCAACCGTATCCATAAAAAGGAATTCCGAGGAGGATTTTTTCGCGAGGCACTTGATCGAGAAATAACTTGAGGTGAGCGTTGATGTCGCTGCCCCACTTCTGGTCTTCACTAAAAAGCGGCGCCACTGGTCCAGCTTGGCCACTGCTTCTCTGGTGGAAGTCGTAGGCCATCACTACGATGTAGTCGACGTATTTGGCAAGCTCTGGCAAGTCCCACAGGCCTTTATTGTCGCTGGAGGCACTAGCGTAGACATCGATGCTCAGAGTAGTGCTCTGGTATTTGTTATCCAAGTGTTGACGTAGTTTTCGCATTAACTCCGTCATTCCTTGTCGCAGTTCTGGGCTTTTTTCGCCGCTGTACTCGATGTCGATGTTAATGCCAGTAATTGGGTAAGCGAGCAGGACAGAGTCAAGGCTAGTTAGAAACTTCTCCATGGCAGGCTCGTTCGCCAGAAAAGTAGCGATGTCGCGGCTATTGAATTGTTTGAGAACTAGCTCGACTTGTGTATTTTGTTTTTTTGCCTCTTCTGCGAGTTCCAAGAAGGCTTCACTGCTGAGGTGGCGATAGCCAGGTTCAAGGTTGCCGTCGCTACTTCTACTTAGCAGTTGGCCGTCGCTCCCGATGTCCAAGCCAAAAAAAGCCAGGTGAGTCAATTCTTTCTCTAAGCTAAAAGTGTTAATGTTCCAGTATGGTAGGAAGCCATAGACGACCTTAGCCTCTTTTTTAGGAATAATTAATTCTTTGAAGTATCGCAAGCGCGAATTATGGCTGATGGCGGAAGAGAGTGGTGCTTCGTAGAAGAAGCTAATCGAGAGTAGTGCTGTCAAGATCAGAAGTAGAAATAAAAAAACGCTGAAGAAAAATTTAGACATATTTAGCACACGCTTTAGTTACGGTTGCCGTAGTTCACCAAATTTGGCTCGTAAATTACTTTACCCTCTTCATCTTGAGGACGGTTGCAGTCAGCGCAGTAAAGCTTGGTTAGCGGATCGTAGTAGAAACTGTGCTCCTCAAGCTGTAGATCATCAGCTTCTTCACCTTCTTGAGGTGGTAAGCCGGTCGAAGCTCTGATCCAGTATTCTTTACGAAAAGTTCCAGAATAGCTAGGCAGTGAGGCTTCCCAGTAGAGTTCTTGGCGAGTGTCAGCGCAGCTTGCTGCCGGATCAGTTTCAGTGTTGAAAAAGTCAGTGGTATTGTCTCCATCGCCAATGACTAGCTTTCCCAAGCCCGCCTGCGCTGGCATGCCAGTTAGGCAAACGCTGGCGATTTTGACATCGCTTGGGCGCTCTGGCCAGACGGTTTCCTGGTCTTGGAGCACATAGCTCATTATGTCGTTCCAGATCGGCGCTGCTCCAGTGATGCCAGATGCTAGATAGCTCATCGAGGTGCTATCATTGTTGCCCACCCAAGTCATAGTTAAGAACTCAGGGGTGTATCCGATGGTCCAGTTATCGCGCAAATCATTGGTGGTGCCAGTTTTGGCCGAGACGATTTTATTTCGAATAACCAAGCTAGAATTGCTGCCAAAGGCTGCTTGGCGCGCGCTGTTATCTTGGAGGATGTGATTAGTGAGGTAGGCTGGCGCGCGCGCCATCACTCTCCGCAGCGAGCCGAGTTCGTTGATGGCTTCATCCTCGCTCATTGTAGCTAGGTTTTGAGTCGTGGCTTGACTGTCATAACTCTCGAGAACTTCGCCGCGGAAATTACTAATCTCCAAGATGCCAGTCAAAGGCACATGCACACCTTGGTTGGCAAGAACGCCAAAAGCCTCTGCCAATTCGACCATTCTGATCTCACCGCCTCCAAGGGTGAGGGAGAGACCGTAATTAGCTGGATTGGTCCAAGTATTTATACCCATGGCCCGAGCTTGATTGATGAATTTCTCGACGCCAATTGTTGCCAAGGCTTTGACAGCGGGAATATTGAGCGAGTTGCCAAGCGACTGGCGAATAGTGACGGGACCAGAGAAGCCACCGGTGTAATTTTTCGGACAATAATCGCGTTGACCGGCGACGCGGAAACATGTAGGAATATCGAGTAAAATGGTTCCTGGATTGATGGTTTTTTCGGCCATAGCAGTGGCGTACATTATTGGTTTAATTGAAGAACCTGGTTGGCGTAGCGCCAGGGTGACATTGACCTGACCATCGCTTTGGCTATCGAAGTAATCTTTGGAGCCAATCATGGCCAGAATTTCGCCGGTGTTAGGTTTGGTAACGAGAGCTGCACCATTACTAACCTTCAGTCGCTCCAAAGTTTTGAGTTCTGCTGCCAGTGAGGCTTGAGCGGTTTCCTGTAGGTCTAGGTCTAGAGTGGTGGTGACCCGTAAACCGCCAGTTTCGACCATTTCTTCGCCATATTTTTCGTAGAGTAAATCGCGGATGTAGAAGACGAAATGAGGGGCTCTGATGTCAGTGCGAGAAATGGCATATTCTAGTACTTCTGCTTCAGCGCGCTCGGCTGTGGCTTCATCAATATATTTATCTTCAACCATGCGGCGCAAAACTTCTTTTTGACGATTTTTAGCCCGTTCAGGATTAGAGCCAAACGGTGAGTAAGTAGTGGGAGATTGTGGTAAGCCAGCCAGCAAAGCCGCTTCGGCTAGGTCAAGTTCGCTAGCGGACTTGGCGAAATATTTGTTGGCAGCGGCTTCGATGCCGACCGCAGTGCCTCCATAAGAAATGTAATTGAGGTACATTTCCAGAATTTCCTCTTTACTGTAAAGCACTTCTGTCATCACCGCCAAAACTGCTTCTTTGATTTTGCGCTGGAGAGTTTTTTCCTTGCTGAGCAGGGCGTTTTTGACGAGTTGCTGAGTGATGGTTGAGCCGCCCTGGACTGTGTTCCCGCTGAAGTTTTTGAAACCAGCTCGCAGTAAACCGCGCAAGTCTAGGCCATGATGGCGGTAGAAACTTTTGTCTTCGATGGCAATGGTGGCTTGCAAAACGTGCTCTGGTAGATCGCCAATTTTGATGGGGATGCGGTTTTCTTGACCATAAATTTCGTAGAGTAATTGGCCATGGCGGTCAAAAATCTGCGTACTGACGGGAAAATTTTCAGTTGAAGTTAAATTGCTTGGAGAGGGTAATTGTTTGTAGAGGTAGATAATAAAAATGATCAAGCTTAGGCCAAGTAAACCTAGTCCAGTTTGGAGCGAGCGACTTCTGCGTAGTCTGGCCCAAAAAAATTTTCGACTGCGATTGCGAATTCGCCTTGATTTAAGTTGCTTTTTGGTGGCGAGACGAAAAGGGTTCATATGTTCAAATAAGTGACCTCTATTCTACTACACCTCTACACTTTAGACTGTTTCTTTTGGAAAATTTATTGGTTAAAAGACATTTTTCCACTTTTTCGATACTTTTTCTCTTGCAATTCTCATTTTGGTTGCAAGGGGACTTTCATCCAGTTTTCACACCCATTACTGCAGGTGATAATATCACAAAAGCTTTTGCCAATAAATTGCAAAAAGGCATGGTCTCTAATACAATCATTGCATGGAACTTCAAAAAGACTCTCCCTGGTACCAATATTTAGACGACTGCCAGAGGGCTCTGGCTGAGACTAGTTTTGCCCTTTTGGACAAGGCCAAAGAGCTTCATGATCTCAAAGACTATTCTTTTATTGTTTTTCCCATGGCTAAAGCCTACGAAGGTTTTCTCAAAAAAGTATTATTTGATCGAAACCTAATTGACAAAAATACCTATGAAGGGCGAAAATTTCGCATCGGTCGTGCTCTCAATCCAGATGTTCGCAATCACCAGCGCGATGAGGACTGGTTTTATGATGATATGGCTGAGATTTTTGGAAATGAGGTCGCTCGAGAGATGTGGAATGCTTGGCTAATGTGCCGCAACCACGTTTTTCACTATTGGCCAGATTGCGAGCAGTTTTTGACGATTGCTGAAGTTAAAGAGCGTTTACAAATGATGACTGAGGTGATGAATAAAATTACTAATGAAAAGGAAGACTATGTCAGCTAAATATAAATACCAAAATATCACTATTTCCGGTTTGCCAGGCTGTGGCTCGACGACTTTACTTAGTTTGCTCAAAGAAGAGTTGGAGCCAGATGGTTGGGTGGGTTTCTCTGGTGGCGAATTTATGCGCTCTTACGCTATCGAGAAAGGTTTGTTTAACCCTAGCCAATCAACCCATCATTTGGCGACGGCTTATGACGATGATTTTGATCGTCAAGTGGATTATGGAATGCGAGAAAAAGTCTCGACTTCTGATAAATGGATTTTAGAATCTTGGCTATCTGGCTTCATGACTCAGAATGTCCCTGGGACACTGCGAGTACTCATGGTTTGTAGTGACGATGCGGTTCGCATCGATCGTATTGTTAATCGCGATGAGGTGGACGTAACCGATGCCAAGAAAAGTATCCACGAACGCTATGAGGCTAATCTAGCCAAGTGGCGCCGCATGTACGCCAAAGAGTGGCAGGAATGGGTGGTGCAGACCGGCAAGTTGCCAAAGGAAGCAGAGATTGATTTTTGGGCTTCAGAGCTCTACGATTTAGTTATTGATACTTATTCTCATAATAAAGAAAAAACTTTAGAACTAGTCTTGAATGCCATCAAAAAAACTTAAATCTGAGTCAAGCCGTGCTTTTTTACCTCTCTTGAGTCTGACCTTTTTGTTGTGGTTGTTTTATCGTAGTGTTTTTCATTTTCCAGTTTGGTTTGATGAAACCGTTGGCAAATTAGTTTTTTTTGCCTTGCCAGTTCTGCTTTATGTGACTATTACTGGCAATAGGAAAATTTTCGCGACTTTTAGCTTAACCAAACTCAAGCCCGGATTGTTGCTCGGTCTTGCCATCGGTGGTCTTTTTGGTTTTGCGGGGGTGTCTTTAGGAGTTCTTAGTCGAGGTGGAGCGCTAACTTTGGCACCTTACTATATGGCGAATTGGTTTTGGTGGGAATTATTTTTGGCACTTTTGACAGGTTTTTGGGAAACCTTGTTTTTTTATAGTTTTGTGATGGTAGCGGTTGATGAGCGTTTTGCTCATTTCTCTCTTTTTCAGAGAGTGCTCTTGGTGGCTAGCGTCTTTCTTCTTTTTCATTTGCCCAATATTTTTGCTCGTTTTGACTTATCTCAAGTTATATTCCAAATTCTTCTTTTGTTTGCTTTTGCCTGTGGTCAGGCATTAATTTTTCACCAGAGGCGCAATGCTTACGTTTTGGTTTTAGTGCAAGCGATTTGGGGGATGGTTTTACTGGTGAATTTTTAGAAGTTTGCGCTCTCTATGCAAAAGTTCAACTACATTTTTTTTATCTTGGCCTCTTTACTGGCAGTTGCAGTTTTATTAATCTCTCTACAATCAGCCAACAGTCAACGCTCTTTGGGCAATGGTCAGAGTAAACTGCTAGTTGGCAAAATTTACGTAGCTCGAGAAATTTTACCAGATCACACTTTATATCCAGTCTTGATGATGATCGATCGCCTGAGACTGGAACTAGCAGCGCCAGAGAAACGCAGCTCTTTAATGCTTGCTTATGGCAAAAGACGTTTGTTTTATAGTGCTCGTTTGTTAGAAAATGGTCAACGCGAACTATCTTTTATTACTTTGAGTAAGGCGATTAAGTATTACCAACAAGCTTTGACAGTTAGCATTGGAAGTTTCAACGAGCGACTTTTAAGTTACCGGCTCAATCAAGAGCTAGCCTTCATGGTTTTGGAAGCTTTACCAGAATTGCAGACTTTTATTGTTGAGCACAAAAACGAATATAGTGATAGTGAACGCGTACTTTTGGATTTACTTGTCGAGCAGACCGAAATTTTGGCACTTGATCTACAAATCGTTCTCTATAAATAGATCTACTTTGTCATAGTTGACAGCTACCCGTTCCCCGTGAGATATTTTTAGTCCTCGTCTTTTCAAGCACAATATTTTGTGCCAAAAGACGAGGGAAAACACTACAGGTAGTATTAGCTCGTTATAAGGTAATTTTTATGCAGTGCCCCTTTTGTAAAGGCAGCGAAACGGCAGTAATCGACTCACGAGGCAGCGAAAATGGTGACAGCGTTAGACGTCGCCGCACTTGCGAAGCGTGTCAGAAGCGCTTCACCACATACGAGCGAGTTGAGGGAGTAGACCTCAAGGTCATTAAAAAAGACGGTCAACAAGAAAACTTCGATCGCGACAAGATCAAGCGTGGCCTGATCAAGGCGACTTGGAAACGTCCCGTTAGCATGCTTCAAATTGAGCTACTGATTGAGGATGTTGAAGCTAAGTTGCGTCAGCGAGAGGTTTTCGAAGTCAAGAGCTGGGAAATTGGCAACCTAGTTCTCAACCGTCTCAAGAAACTTGACCCTTTGTCCTACTTGCTCTTTGCCAGCGTCTACCGTGACTTCGGTGAGCTGGCGGATTTTGAGGAAGAGATTAAAAAGTTGAAAACTAATTAAAGAGTTAGTTTTCACCAAATATATTTAGAAAAGGAAAATTATTATGATCACTGCGAAAGTTGCCGCTAACCAGCTGCCCAAGAAAAAAATGAAATTCATCGATCGAAAATTGACCAAGGGTTTGGGTGAAGCGGTGGCTAAGCGCACAATTTTGCGCACTAAGGCCAATGGCCATTTAGAAACTTGGGCGGATGTGGCGCACCGCGTGGCTTTAGGCAACTCGTCTCTCTTGCCGGACAAATTCAAAAAAGATCGCCAAACTGAATATGAGCTGCTGCGCAAACACATCTCCAACGCTTCACTGCTAATGAGCGGTCGCCATCTCCAGCATGGTGACGAGACTCAGCCAGGTCGCAACATGGAGGTTTTTACTAACTGTAGCACCGCCTCTTCGTCATTTTTACTCTTTTACTTGCTACTCAATGGTTCAGGCGTCGGTCGAGCTTATGATGATGCTCTGATGGTCGTTGATTGGGACCGAATGCCGATCGTTCGTTGTGTGCTTAGTGACACTCATCCAGATTTCGTCTGGGGAGATGATGAGAGCACCAGAGAAGCTCGCCACAAGTACAATAATGCCCACTGGTTCGAGATTCCCGACACTCGCGAGGGTTGGGCACAGGCGGTCGAAAAGATCGAGGTCATGGCCTACGAGCGTAAGTTCAAGGATGACACGCTCATTTTGGATTTCAGCAAAGTGCGCCCCAAAGGTTCACCGATCGCTGGCATGCAGGACAGACCAGCTTCTGGACCAAGGCCACTGATCAAGGCGATTCAGAAACTTGCTACCATCAAAGGTTCTGGCATGCGCCCTTGGAAACAAGCGCTTTATGCTGATCACTATTTATCCGAATGTGTGTTGGTTGGAGGTGCTCGTCGCGCTGCCCGCATTGCAGTTAAAGTTTGGACTGATCCAGATATTTTTGACTTCATTAGTATTAAGAAAGGCGGCTTCCTCTGGTCAGCTAACAACAGCGTGGCTGTCGATGAGAAGTTTTGGAAACAACGCAGTCAGCATTCAATCAAAGTTCTAGATGCGGTGATGCGTGCTTCCTACTTCGATAAAACTGGCGAACCAGGGTTCGTCAATCAGCATAAGTTGGTCCAAAATGATGATGGATTTGACGGTTACTTGGATGGTGGCTATGCTCGCAGCAAGAAATTTATTCCCATGAAGAAGACAGTCAAGATGCTAGCTGAGGTCGCCCGTCATGCAGGGGCGAAGTACTACACCCAAATTCCAAACCCTTGTGGTGAGATCACTCTCAACATGCTTGGTGGTTACTGCGTGATTGCCGATGTGGTGCCTTACCATGCTCCAGATGTTGAAGCGGCTGAAGAA
The DNA here is from genome assembly GCA_002422165.1 of Candidatus Pacebacteria bacterium UBA6180. GTDB lineage: Bacteria > Patescibacteriota > Microgenomatia > UBA1400 > PJMF01 > UBA1364. The sequence continues at coordinate 23,476 of DITQ01000002.1, forward strand.
TCTTTCCGAGTGGCCACTCGCGCTTTGATGAGAGTTAACACCTATATGGATAGTTTGTATTCTCGCGAAGTCAAACGCACCAACCGCATTGGTGTCGGCATGACGGGGATTCACGAATATGCTTGGAACGCTTTTGGTTTAGCTTTCCGTGATTTAATCAACGAAGACAAGGCCAAGGACTTTTGGATGACCATTGCTCGTTTCAAGCGGGCAGTAGAAGATGAGTCGATTAGTTATGCTAAGAAATTAGGCGTCAACGTGCCACACACCAATACCACTATCAAGCCAGCCGGCACTACTTCCAAGCTTTTTAGCTTGTCAGAGGGAGCTCATTTGCCAGCTATGCGCGAATATATTCGCTGGGTTCAGTTCAGCACTGATGATCCGCTAGTCAAAAAATATCAGAAGATGGGCTATCCCAACAAACAGCTCAAAAGCTACCAAGGGACGACAGTGATCGGCTTTCCCACCCAGCCAGAGATTTGTAGTCTGGGCATGAATAGTCACCTGGTGACGGCTAGCGAAGCCACTCCCGAAGAACAGTACAAATGGCTGATGTTGATCGAAAAGTACTGGATCGTCGGTGTCGATGAAGATGGCAAGCCGCTAAGCGAAGACAAAGGTAACCAGGTGTCTTACACTCTCAAGTATGATCCGGACAAAGTTTCGTACCGCAAGTTCTCTAGTATGATTCGCAAATATCAACCGCTGATCAAAACTTGCTCAGTCATGCCGCGCATCGACGTCACAGCTTACGAGTATCAGCCTGAGGAGGCAGTTACTATAGGTCAGTTCATGCAGGTCATCAAAGAAATCACCGATGACGAGCTAGAAGTGACTGAGGACATTAACTTGGAGCAGCTGAAGTGTGACACAGGGGCTTGCCCGATATAGTATAATTATGCACTATGGTGCAATCGGTAGAGGCAACTACAAAACAGATGAGTCATGAACTAATGGCTTATGTTATTAAAAAAGAGTTAACTGATAAATTTGGCAGTATTGGAGGAGCTTCTGCCGCTAATTCTATGGCTCGTGCATTAGAGCTATATATAAGTGCTCGTACATTAGAGAGGCAATTGGCTGATGTACCTGAAGATGAACGCCCAGATCCTTCTGGGAAAAAATCTAAAGCCGAATTGCTAAAAGAGCTAAAAGCTGGCATTGTTGAAACAGGTTACGACTTTAATGGTTTAAATAAAAAATTTGGACAGTACATTGACGGTGACTTGACAAAAATTGGCAGAATTATTTCTGGCATAGCCGAATAATATTTTCTCAATTCATGCTAAAATAGCCTTGACATGGCAGTCAAGAAAAATTCTTCTAGTCCCAAAAAAATTCGAGGCAAACTGCAAAAAAATGTTTTGGTCGCTACCAAAGTTACTAAAGAAGCGCCAAAATTTAAGCGCGGTCGGCCCAAGTTGCCACTAAGAATTAGATTGGCTCGCAGCTTCAAAAAAAAATTAACTAAGCTTCATAAAAAATCCAAAAAAACACAAAAAAAATGGCTAGAGCAATATTTTATTCTCTTGCGAGTGTTGCAGATTAAGAGAGGGCGAGGTCGACCGACTTTGCCAGCTACAACTAAACTGAAGCGTTTTTTTTCTGCCGTCAGCAGTAGCGTCAGCAAAAGCAAACAAAAATTTAACCGTCGCCGATTGTCAGCGGCGCTGTTTCTGCAACGTTTCTTCCGCTTGCGCAGGAAAGTTGGCCGGCCCAAGAAAAAAGGTTCGTGGTTACCTTTGGCAAGCTCCTTACTTTTCACCATTTTATTTTTGGCTTTTGCTTATTTGGTTTACGATGTTGGCATCAAAGATCTACCACAAGCCACTGATTTGTCTAGCAAGGCCCAAAACGTCACCACTCGCATTTTGGACCGCAATGGCAAACTTTTGTTTCGCATCTATGAAGACGAAAATCGCACCCTCATTCCGCTAGCTGAGGTTTCCACCTACCTGCGGGATGCGACCGTCGCCATCGAAGACCAAAATTTTTATAAACACCACGGCTTTTCCTTGCGGGGGATTTTTCGCGCTGCCTGGAAGAATTTCTCTAACCAAACTGTTCAGGGCGGCTCAACCATCACTCAGCAGTTAGTCAAAAATCGCTTACTTAACAATGAAAAAACCTACCGTCGCAAATTACGCGAGTTGCTCCTATCGCTTCTAGTGGAGCGTATTTACACAAAAGAGCAAATTTTGGAAATGTACCTTAACACCGTCGCTTACGGTGGTTCGACTTACGGTATCGAAGAAACATCTTGGCGTTATTTCAATAAATCAGCCAGCGATCTGAGCCTAGCAGAAGCAGCCTTAATTGCTGGCTTGCCACAAGCGCCCTCGACCTACACGCCTTTTGGTGCTAATCCAGAATTAGCTTACGCACGTCAGGCAGAAGTTCTGCGCCGCATGGTGGAAGATGGCTATATCAGTCAGCTCCAGGCTGATCAAGCCAAGCAAGAGAAGTTGATTTTCAACCAAGATCGCATCGACATCCAAGCTCCCCACTTCGTCATGTACGTGCGCAAAATTTTAGCTGAGCGCTACGGTGAAGATGTCCTCGCTAAGGGCGGCCTGGAAGTGCGGACCACTCTGGACCTAGATTTGCAAAACTTGGCTCAGGAAATTGTCAGTACTGAAATCGCCAAGCTTGCTAACTTCAAAATCACTAATGGTGCAGCCTTGGTAACCAATCCTAAAACGGGAGAAATTCTTGCCATGGTCGGTGGAGCCAATTATTTCGATTTTGCCCATGATGGTCAGGTTAACGTTACCACTCGACCACGCCAACCAGGTTCGTCAATCAAGCCGTTGACTTACGCTTTGGCTCTAGAGCGGGGCAAAACAACTGCTTCAGTTATTGACGATTCGCCAGTGGTTTACCAGATTGCTGGCAGCAAACCCTATGCTCCAGTGAATTATGATGGGCGTTTCCGTGGATCCGTGACTTTGCGTGAGGCTTTGGCTTCATCCTACAATATTCCCGCGGTCAAACTGCTCGCCGAACTGGGAGTTAACGATCTTATCGATCAAGGTGAAGCAATGGGTATTACCACTTGGCAAGATCGGCGCCGCTTCGGTTTATCCCTGACTCTAGGTGGCGGCGAGGTTTTGATGACTGACATGGCCAAGCTTTACAGCACTTTTGCCAATTTAGGCTATCCAGTCGGCGTCAATCCTTTTTTGGAAGTAACTAATTACAAAGGGGAAGTGCTTTATCGCAATCACTGTGCTCTCGATCAAACTAATTGTTACGAGGAGCCAGCACTCAGTCCAAAGACTGCTTATCTAATCACTGATATCCTAGCTGACAATCGCGCCCGCACGCCGGCTTTTGGGGCTTTTTCTGTCCTTAATATTCCAGGGCAAGAGGTAGCGGTCAAAACTGGCACTACTAACAGTATGAAAGACAATTGGACGATTGGTTACACTACTAACCGTTTGGTTGCTACTTGGGTTGGAAATAACGATAACACGCCGATGAGTTACGTTGCTTCTGGTATTACTGGTGCTTCTCCAATTTGGAACAAAATTATGCTATCCATGTTAGACGCTGATAACCCACACCTGTTTACGGTGCCAGCCAACATGATTAAGGTTAAGATCTGTGCCACAACGGGGACCTTGCCTTGCAGTGATTGTCCAAGTGTGGTCGAAGAATTGTTTGTAGAGGGGACAGAGCCGACTAAGGCTTGCAGTGAGGTTAATTTTGTGCCCCTCCCTGATACGGCCGAACCAAGGAGAGGGCAAGTTTTGTAGATTAAATAATGATGCGTTTTGACATATTTATTGTAGAATATCTAGCATGTCAAAAGAATCTTTAGAAGGATGGAGACGTTTTAATGTAAATGAAAGCTCACTTTCAGCCAGAGTTATGCATAGAGTTGTAGCTATGGTGCATCCTGACAGATATCCACAATTCCAGCGACTAATGCTTCTAATGCGAGCTATAGACAACCTCGTTGACGAAGGCAATAGTTTTGAAGAAGCAAAAAAACTAATTAAAGAACAATGGATAGCGTTGAGTAAAATGTCGAAATTCGAAAATTTGTCTTCCGACCTTAGTTTTTTAGGAACAGAACTTAATGCCTTGGTAAATGGGATTCACGACAAAGATTTAAAATTGAATTTTATAAAGCACTACCAAAAATTACTTTTTTATTACTATCTAGATTTGCTTCATCGGAAACACGCTAAACCTTATAGAGAGGATCGTTTAACTAAGCACAGGGAAGGAGGCTTTTACCACCTTTTTGGTGCTATCAAAATTCTCTTGCGAGATAGTGACTTGGAGAAGTCGAACTTTAAGGATTTAATGGATGCATGGGCAGAAGCGGAGCCACTAGATGATATAGAGGAAGATTTGCCCGTTGGACTAGTTCTGTACAGCCCTAAAGATGGGGCTGATTGGGTAAAAAATCTTAAAAAACATGAAGCAGTAAATATTAAGGAGATTGATGCATTCGTCAGGAAAATTCGTTGGCAATTGTCAAGAGGATTGTTGAATAGTTTTATGGCTGGTTACCAAGAATTTGGTGGGATAGTAGGTTTACTTATGTCACTTGATTTTGCAAAAAGAGGAGTATTTCTTCTTACAAAAAGATTCCAGCCAAAAGAAGAAGTTGTTTTTGCTAGTAAAAGTTTTAGCAATAATCTAGAAAATTAGTTTTATAATCCAGCCAATCAGCAACACTATAACTAGCAACACCGGTGCCACCCAGCGCTGAGTTAGCTCCTCTTTTTCCGTTTTTCGCTGGCGCTTTTTGGCCTGTTTAGCTAAGTAGGCCTGCTCGATCTTGTCAGTTTTTTTGGCGACATCACGAATTAGCTCAGGATCGGTTTGATAAGTTGGTTTCATTTTTGCTAGTGAACTTTTTTGACTTTGGCCGCGATTAGCTCCACTACTTCTTCAATGTCTAAGTTGCTGGTGTCAAGCACCCAAGCATCCTTAGCAACGTGCAAGGGATCAGCGTCGCGCTTGGTGTCGCGCTCGTCGCGTTCTTTGATCTCAGCGATGACCTCTTCCAAGCTGATGTCGACACCTTTGCCCAAATACTGGGCGTGTCTTCGCTCTGCGCGGCTCTCCACACTAGCAGTTAGGAAAATCTTGATTTGTGCCTCAGGAAGGACGCGAAAAGTGATGTCGCGGCCCTCCATGACTACATTTTGACTGGCCGCGATTTTTTGCTGTTTCTGCACAAGCACTCGGCGCAGTTTGGGTAGCACGGCGACTTTGGAAGCGCCTTCGCTGCACTTTTGGGTGCGGATGGCCCAGGAGACATCCTCTCCGTCGAGAATAACTGTGGTTAAGCGGCCATCAGTTTCCTTAGGAGGTTTTGGATTACGCATTTGTAGCTCGCTTTTTTCAAGTAGGGCGACGACCTGATCTTCATCACCCAGTTTAACTTTGGCGCGAATGGCCAAAAGGGCTGTGGCGCGATACATGGCGCCAGTGTCGACGTAAAGAAAACCCAATTTCTGTGCCAAGAGGCGAGAAACAGTGCCTTTGCCAGCGGCTACAGGGCCATCGATGGCAATTTGAAAAGATTGGTGCATGCCTTATTTTTTTCTAGATTTAGCTTTGGCAGGCTTTTTGCTTGAGGATTTCTTGGTGCTTGATTTCTTGGGGGTGATCATCCACTCTTCTCGGTCAGAAGTGATGAGCCCACCAAGTCCAACGATCACCAGAATCAGGGGCCAGAGGTTCCAGAAAGCTCTAGGCAAGTAACCTAGGTTGGAAGCCATGAAAATGAGTCCCATAATTACCAAAGTGATTGGCCAAAAAGTGCGTTTGGGCATATCTATTATTAAAGCCTAATTTTAAACTGGAAGCAAGTGTATTTTTCCTTGAGTAAATTTGTTTTTTTATTATATGATATCTCCAAGATGACGAAATCTGCAAAAGAGTTGAAAGTTGCTGCTGAACGGGGAGCCGTCAGTACGATTGCTAGAGAAGCAAAAAAATCTAATCTTCCATGGGAGTTTTTCAAGCAGTTACTTGTCAGGGCAATTGGCGTGCAGGCTCAATTGATAGACAGGCAAGTGACGTCTGACGGCAGCAATACTTCAGCTGTGCAAAAAATGGAAAGTCTTGCTGCGAAATTAACTTTTGGTGCAAATATAAAAAGATCAATTGACGAGTACCTAGAAGATTAATTTTCTATCTCAATTTACTAATTTTCGCCAACTCTCGTTTTAAATCTCTCTTCTTAATCACTTCACGTTTTTCGTATTCTTTCTTGCCTTTGCCTAGAGCCAACTCAAGCTTAATGCGGTTGTGAGAGATGAAAAAAGCCAAGGGGACGATAGCGAAGCCTTTCTGGCGACTTGCCTCGATGAGGGCTTCTACCTCACCTCTTTTGAGTAAAAGCTTGCGAGAGCGCTTGGGGTCATAATTTTCTTGTTTGGCAAAAGAGTAGGCGTTGATTTGAGCGCCAAGCAGAAACAACTCGCCGCTGATTTCCTTGATGTGGCTGCCGTTTAAGCTAGCTTGCTGGAGGCGCAAGCTTTTGACTTCTGCTCCGGTCAAAACTACTCCAGCGACAAATTTTTTGCCGAGAGTGTATTCGAAGCTCGCTTTTTTGTTGAAAACCAGTGACACAAGCCTATTTTAACAGATCTATCTCATAAATCACGGAACCGCTCAGGGCATAGAGCTTTTGTCCATTTGCTTGGAAAGCCAGACTGGTCACCCCTGCTAGTTCGTTGCTTTTGATTTCGCTGATAAGTTGGCCTTCTTTGGTGAGCAGCAACAGGCGGCGCTGCTGTTTTTCTAGAGCTACTAGTTGGTTGTTAACTTCATTTTGAGCTAGCAGCAAGCTGCTGCTGGGTAGACTGCTCAAGCCTGCGATTTGCCAATCAAGTTTGCTGCCGCGGCTGAATTTAAAAATTTGTCCGTTTTTGTCGCTTAGCCATAAGTCACCATCGATCAGCAGGTCGCTGATTTGGTCGAAACCAAGGCCTTGTTTGTCGATTAGCCAACCAATTGGTTCGCTTAGTTGACCTTTGTCGAAATGATAGCGATAAACATTTCTTTTTTCTGGGTTGAGCAGATAGAGGTAAGGGCCGAAGCTGGCGGCTAAATTGGCGGATTTGTCCGACTCTCCCTCTTCTTTGATGCGACTCCATTGACGCTCGTTGCTACTTAGGTCAAGCAGCCAAATTCCTTGACTAAGAACAAATAATTTGCCATCACTGATGGTGAAATCTCTGATCACGCCTCCTTCAGTCAGGCGCAAGTTTTCCTGACTTTGGTCAGCACTGAGCCATAAGATATCCTGCTGATTGTTTTCGAGGATAAAAAGTCCTTCGCTACTGCTAATCATTTTTTGGCCTAGAAAGTCGCCGAGATTATAAGCAATCGCTAGTTGATCGAGGGAGTTTTCTGCGGAGATCGAAGAAATTAGTTTCTCTAGGGCAGCAATTTCTGCCTCAATGATTTGTAAACTGTCTTTGTTTTTGGTTTTTTCCTTGAGGGCTTGGAGTGCTTGGAGTTGTTGGTTAGCGCGCTCGCGGGCTTGCAGTGGTTGGCTAAGTAGCAATTGATTGAAGTCAGTGCTTGCGCCCTTGATTGCATTAACTTGCTCTTGTGCTGAAGCGGTAGCTTTGGCTTGCTGATAATTAACCAGCGAATTGATGCCGAGGATGAGCAAGCTGATTCCCAAAAGAATGCTGAGAATGGTCAAAATACGGCGTTTACCTTGTCTTTTGATGGCTAGATAGATTTTTTTTAGAATGTAACTGATTTTTTTCGCGAAACTGAGGGTTTTCTGGGCAATCTTCGACCAATTAATTTTTCTTTTGGTGGCGACAGTTTGTTCGGTTGTTTTCTCCACGTAGCTGACAAATACCAAGTTGTCACTTTGCAAGCCCTGCTTTTGACGTAATAAGGTCAGCTCACCCACTAACTTTTCCAGGCTAATATCGCTCTCTAGTAGACTACTCAGCGTGTTGACGGTTGGTGTTTGTAGCAAATTGCTGAGAATAATTTGGTCACCCTCTTGCAATTTGCCGACGATCAGTTTGATTTCTCCTTGACTAGTCAAGATTTTTTTCGCTTGTCCACGGCGCTTAATAGTAACTTCACCAGCATAGGTGGCAAAGGTAATTTGCTCGCCCTGCAGATGACATAGAGCTAGTTCCAGGCTGAGATTTTTTTGGCGGACGTTGCTTAGTAAATCGAGTACGTGTTGGTGGAGCTGTTCGGGACTAGTGATCTGCCAGGTTTGACACTCTGTTTCCAGATCTTTAGCCTCACTTGTAGCGTTCTCGCCACGAAGGGTAAACAACATCGCCAGCTGGCGATCTTGACTGCGGATTGTTCCAGCACAGGCATCAAGGCGGGGTGGAGCCAGGATTGATATAGATTGAGCCTCTTGCACTGAGTTTAGTGTAACACATTTTTGGTGCTAATTTTCAAATTCGGTTGTCGGTCGGTCGATTCTAAGTCGGCCACTTCTCCTCGCTCTAGCTGATAGCCTGCCACCAAGCCAATCATGGCGGCATTGTCAGCGCAGAGTTTCTTGCTGTAAGGCACGCGCAGGGGAATTTTTTTGCCACTTTGCTTGGCGTATTGGCGCAAGGTTTGGCGCAAAATCTGGCGCAAATTGCTGTTGGCTGCTACTCCGCCGCCTAGCCAAACCTCGCTGATGGTCGTGACGGGTGCTTGGCCAGGTTGTAAATGGCGCAAGAAATTGCGACTGGGATAAACTCTCTTCTCCAAATTTGGACTAAGTAGGATTCGCTCGAGTTTGTAGGCGATTTGCTCGAAAACAGTTGCTTGTAGTGTGGCCGCTAGATCATAGGTAGCTTGTTGGTCTAGTTGGTCTTGGTTTTCTAGCTCGTTGATCAGGTTGCGTGCAGCTGTTTTGATCCCAGAGAAACTTAAGTCAAAGTTGGTTTGGGCGGTCATGGCTCTTGGCAGGGTGAAACGATCCTGGTTGCCTTTTTTGGCAAATTTCTCGATCAAAGCGCCTGCTGGATAGCCAAGGTTGAGCAGGCGACCGACTTTATCTAAGCATTCGCCAGCAGCATCGTCGATGGTGTGACCAAGTCGTTGGTAATAGCCAATTTTTTCAACCAAAATGAACTCGCTGTGGCCACCAGAAACGACGATTGCTAGCGCTGGCAGTTTGGGCGTTGGGAGGGCAGCCAGCGCTCTACCAGCCGGTACGGCCAAAGGCGATAAAGCGTGAGCTTCGATGTGATTGACGGAGATCAATGGCTTCTGGTGTTTCCTGGCCAATTCTTTGGCTTTGGCCAAACCCACTTCCAGAGCAGGTGCTAAGCCTGGACCGACGGTGACGGCAATGGCTGCGATGTCCACCCAAGTCGCTCGGGCTTGCCGCAGAGCTAGAGCGATCGCTGGAGCGAGGTTTTCGCGGTGGGCTTGTTTGGCCAGAGTGGGAAAAACCCCACCGAACTGTCGGTGAATTTGGTTTTGCGAGGCGACGACGTTGCTTAGGACCTCTTGACCCATGACCACGGCGACGCTGGTGTCATCGCAGCTAGTGTCGATAGCGAGAATATTAACGCTCATGGATGTGAATCTTTCTCCGGTTTTCTTCCTGGTTAAAGTCAAGAGTGACGATGGGGGTTTGTGGCGCGAAGCTGAGCCACTGAGCAATTTGCGAAAACCACTCGATGACCACGACATTGTTTGGTTGCACTAGACTTGGGATGTCAAGTAGATTCAATTCCTCCTGACTTTCAATTTTCCAGACGTCGAGGTGATAAAATTTGCCGCTAGTTTGCAAACGAGTGTACTCGTACTCATTAAGGTAAGAATAGGTGGGCGAACTAATGGTTTCCTTGATATCCAAGAATTTGGCCACGCCTTTGGCGAAAATAGTTTTACCCATGCCTAGGTGGCCGTTGAGGGCGAAGACCAGACCACTTTTTTGTAGCTGATTGAGGTGATTGAGCATCAAGCGCCCAGCTAAATCGAGAGTTTCGTTTTCATTTTGACTCCAGAGAGTTTCTCCTTGGTTATCGTTGAGTGAGCCACGCAGGGCGATTGGCGTGGAGAGAGTGGTGTCAACGACCACCGAGGGTTCGTTTTGTGGCAATTCGCCAACATCGATAATCAGATCGATCAGGGATTGTTGTTTGGCAGATAAATTGTTCAAAACATCGTTGACAGTGTGTGGGCGTTTTTTGCCTGAGGCATTGGCCGAAGTGCTAGTGATGGCCCTTCCAAATTTGGAAACCAAATCGGTGATTAGTGGATAAGCAGGGATGCGAATACCCAGAGTGCCAAACTCAGAATTGACTCGTGGATCGACGAGGTTTTTGCTTCGTGAGACGACGGTGAAAGGTCCAGGCAGGAAATTTTGGTAAAATTTCTGTGCCTGGTCGTTGATTTCGACGTATTTGGCGGCCATAGCTTGGTCGCTGACGGCGATCGACAGTGGTTTACCTTCACGTCGTCCTTTGTAGCGTAGTAATTTGTCGATGGCGGCGGCGCTCTCTGCATCTGCCCCGATGCCGTAGACGGTTTCAGTTGGATAGATCAGCAAGCCGCCTGCTTTCAGGCACGCCACCGCCTGTTCTAGCGCCAGCGCACACTGTTTCTGGTCATTGATGTCGAGTTTAATGATTCGCATTTCCAAAACATATGTTACCATAAGGATCTGTGTCCCAAACTCTATCAGAAAATGCAGCTGACATAAAATTCGACCTATTTGTTCGTTCGCGCGAGATGGAGCAGATTGCCATCTATTTGGAACAATTGATGTTCAAGCATCAGAAAGAGCGCGAGCTTTTTGTCGAAGAAAACCGCAGCTATTTGGAAAACTTGATGCCTCTTTTGGTCGAAAATTCTAACCTTAGTCTAGAAGGTATGCAGCTTGACCGCGAAGCTGCCGCTTTGTCGATGCAACTAGCCGTCAATTTGCGCAAATCTTTGTCGCTAATCAACGCCCTATTTTATGGAGTTGAAGGCTTGCGATCTTGAGTAAATTTCACCAGTTGGTCAAATTAGCAGTCCATAATGCTTATTGCTAAGTAATAATTTTTATGTTAAATTTCCTGCTACAAACTTAAATTACAAGTTAGTTTCAAAAAAAGGAGGTCTCATGTCAGATCTAAACGTCAAGAAAATTCAGCCCACCAAGGGTTACGTCTTGGTTGAACCAAGCAAAGCAGAGGCCAAAACCAGCTCCGGCATTATTTTGCCAGAAAACGACAGCGAGAAGCCCCAGCATGGGGTAGTACTCGCGGTGGGTGAGGCAGGTGGCTGTTGCAGCGATGATGGTTGTTGTGAGCCCAAAGGTGACCACGGCTGTTGTGGCGGTGGTTGCGGTGACTGCGGTTGTGATGATGATAAGGGCGAGTCTTGTTGCGAAGCTCCAGTTAAAGTTGGTGACAAAGTTATCTACAAGAAATGGGGTGGCAACGACTTCAAAATCGGCGAAACAGAATATCAATTCCTCAAGTTCGAGGACATTCTCGCCGTTATCAAATAGTAGTAAACAAATAAATTAGTAATTCAAAAAAGGAGTAAAACATGCCAGCAAAACAGTTGCTTTTTGGCGATGACGCCAGACAAAAAATGTTAATTGGAATCAACAAATTGGCCGACGCGGTGGTGACCACCCTCGGACCCAAGGGACGCAACGTCGCTCTCGATCGCTCTTGGGGTGCCCCACACGTCATTCATGACGGAGTTTCGGTCGCCAAGGAAATCGAACTCGAAGATCCATTTGAGAACATGGGCGCTGCCTTGGTCAAAGAAGCCGCTAGTAAAACCAATGATGTGGCTGGTGATGGCACCACCACCTCGACCTTGCTTGCTCAGCAGATCGCTGTCAAAGGTATGAAGCAAGTCGCTGCCGGCGCTAATCCGATGATCATGAAGCGCGGTATCGACAAAGCAGTCAAAGCCATTGTCGCCGAAGTGCGCAAGCTAGCCACTGACGTCAAAGAATCCGACTGGGAGAAAGTTGCCACCATCTCCGCCCAAGACAGCGTCATTGGTGCCAAAATTGCCGAAGCGCTCAAAAAAGTTGGCAAAGACGGTGTAGTCGAAGTCGAAGAAGGCAAAACCATGGAAATTACCATCGAGCACAAAGAAGGCATGGAGTTTGACAAGGGTTACGCTTCTCCTTACTTCGTGACCGATTCCGACCACATGGAAGCAATCAGCGACAAACCATACATTTTGGTTACCGACCAAAAAATTGCCAACATCAAAGACATTTTGCCTCTGCTGGAAGCTGTGGTTGGCGAGAGTCGCGAGCTAGTGATCATCGCCGATGAGATCGAAGGCGAGGCCTTGACCACTTTGGTGGTCAACCGCTTGCGTGGCACTTTCAAGTGTCTAGCTGTCAAAGCTCCTGGTTTTGGTGATCGTCGCAAGGAAATGTTGCAAGACATCGCCATTTTGACTGGGGCCAATTTGATCAGCGCTGATACCGGTCGCAAATTGACCGAAGCCAACATTACTGATCTTGGTCAAGCCGACAGCGTGCGTTCCAGCAAGGATAGCACCCGCATCGTGGGCGGCCGTGGTAGCCAAACCGACATCGATGGTCGAGTGGCTCAGATTGAAAAACAAATCCAATCTTCGACTTCCGACTTTGACATCGAGAAGCTCCAGGAGCGCAAGGCTAAACTAACTGGCGGTGTAGCCGTCATTCAGGTTGGGGCTTCCACCGAGATCGAGATGAAGAATCTCCAGGAGCGAGTCAAAGACGCCAAGGGTGCCACTCGCGCCGCCATCGAAGAGGGTATTATCCCAGGCGGTGGAGTGACCTTCATTAAAGCTGCCAAAGCACTCGACAATATCAAAACCGATTCCGACGACGAAAAAGCTGGGGTCGAACTGATCAAGTCAGTCATGGAAGAGCCGCTGCGTATGCTCGCCACCAACTCTGGCGAGGATGCCGGCTGGGTGGTCGGTCAAGTCAAAGCCAAAAACCAGGACAACTGGGGCTTCAACGCTCTGACCAACCAATTCGAGGACTTACTCAAGGCTGGGGTGATCGAGCCGGCCAAAGTGGCCATCGCTTCTCTCGAGAACGCGGCTTCTGTGGCAGCAATGATTCTGACCACCGAGTGTCTAGTTGCCGATGCGCCCAAGCAGGACGCGCCTGCTATGCCACAGGGCATGGGTGGCGGGATGCCGGGGATGATGTAAAAATCTTTTCAAGCTTGTCTTGCGACACGCTTGACTGAAACATTTGCTTGTTGAAGTTAACTGCCTTCTTCAAGCTCGGTGAGGCCGCTGTTTCTTGCTTGTTCAATTTTGAGCTAGCAGGCAGCGGCCTCAAACGGTCTTAGACGACTTAAAAAGATTATTTTTGAGAAAGAAAAAAAAGCGGCGGTTTCTAATGGTCTTTCGTCAAGAATTTTTTCACCATAACTTGTTTACTTTATTACCTATTTCAAGAGCTAGTTCAGGATTTATGCTGGCAACCATGCCTAGAAAAGTTTGCCATTCATAAATTTGAACCTCGAAACCTTCCTGGTCGAAAGTGGCTTTCTGGTGGAGTTTGAGGAAAAATAAGGGAAAGATAATCTGACCTAGGAACATATTACCTAAGAAAGTTAGGGAGTTTGTGTTCACCTCCAAACCAAGCTCTTCTCGACACTCCCTGATGGCTGTTTCTTGAGCAGATTCTAGAGATTTGCGACCGCCTCCAGGCAAGTTTAAGTATTGGTCGTTGGTTTTGAGTTCCTTAACCAAAATAATGTTGCCATTAGCGTCAATTAGCACCACGTGAGCGCCGGTAAATTCCTGCGGAAGACTTTCTTTCTTAAAAGACAAGTGAGCTAAATTGGGATTTAATAGAGAATCTTTTGTTGACGTAGTCGTGTTTTTTTGCTGAATTTACTTGAAAGTAGCGGGACTGAGATTCGAACTCAGGACCTTCGGTTTATGAATCCGATGCTCTAACCAGCTGAGCTATCCCGCCGTTTGCTTTGAATTCTTCTGCAAAAGAGTATTTTAGCGCAGGTTGCTTGATAATGCCAGATTGTTTTGTTACAATAGCCACCTAACATACGCGGGATAGTGTACGGTGCACGTGGGGCTCATAATCCTACAGGCTAGGTTCGACTCCTAGTCCCGCAACAATCAACCCATGATCAAATCAAAATTTAAATTCCTCGTGACTCACTCCACTTCTTCTTGCTCCTAAATTTGCTGGATGCCGTATTTTCCCAGCTGCACCACGTTTTTCAATAAATATTACCGTGAAGAAATAGGAAAAAATGAACATTATATTTGATTTAGATTCAACGTTGACGACTATAGAAGGAATTGATGAGCTTGGAGTAATGAAAAATCTCCAAGAACGCATAACCACACTTACAAATAAAGCCATGAGTGGGAAAATTCCACTTAGTGAAGTTTTTGAAGAGCGATTGTCAATTTTAAAACCGACTCAAGATGAATTGTCACTCATAAGTGAACTTTATTTAAAAAATATTACGCCATACGCAAGCGAATTAATAAGAATACTCAAAAAAAAGCATAGGGTTTTTATTGTTACTGGTGGTTATGAAACTTGCGTGCTCCCAGTAGCCAAATATTTAGAAGTTGATCGTATATATGCAAATAAAATTATTTTCAACCAAAAAGGGGAGTATGTTGGGCTAGATAAAACGATTCCACTGTGGAGAAATGGTGGAAAAGGAGAAATAGTGCAGCTGATCAAAAAAACTTATCCAGGGCAAAGTATGATGATAGGCGATGGTTTCAGCGATCTTGAAGCTGGTGCCGACAAGTTTGTGTGTTTTGCAGGAGTAATGCAGCGAAAAGAAGTGATGAAAGAGGCGGATCACATCATCTATGATTTACGAAAAGTTCTTAATTTTGTGTAGGCATAAAGCCAAGATAAACTTATTCAAGCAGCAACCTCTTCCACTCCTCCAGCGGCCCATTTTTCACTTCGCTGTCCTCTTTGTTGTTTGGTAGAATCTCTTTTTCTGGAATCTGCAGGATAATTTCACCAGTCTTTTGTAGCAGCAATTCGTTGCGCTGGATTTTTTCTAGGGTGAGTTCGCTCTGGCCAGTAGTGGCGATTCGCGCTTGTTCTTGATCGGCATTTTCTAATTGTTTGACACTATCCTCTAATTGCTTGATGCTTTGCTTGGATATTTCAGCCTGGTCTTTGCTTTTTTCTAGTGAGAGAATGGCCAAAATGCATAGTAGTGTCAAGCCAAGGACGATCAGTGGGTGATTGAGCAATTGGCGACTTGACTGTTTTTTGGTAGTTTTGCTGAAGTTTTTGACCACTTTATATTTTTTAATCGAGTTTCCCACTTGTTGATTGACCTATTTTATGATATTATAAGACTTTGATATTCGTTAATTTAGAAAACCAACTGTCCTGGTTCAGGTGGATAAATTATGCACACAAGTCTAATCGACGCGCAAGCGAGATTTACTGAAAGTTTAAAGACAGGCGGCAAAGCCCACGCCACGGTCATTGCGTACAGCAAAGACATTGAACAGTTGGCTGATTTTCTAAGTAAAAGATCCAAAACCCTACTTAGCGAAGTGTTGACCGACGATGTCGAGGATTTCAAGGAGTTGTTGCGTAAACAACGCTACACCACTAAGTCCATTTCTCGCAAAATTAATTCTATCAAGGCTTTCTTTCGTTTTTGTTTGAGTGAAGGCTTGCTTAGTAGCAATCCAACCGAAGATATTTCTCAACCTAAATTTGATCAGTCTCCTCCTCGCATTTTGTCTCGCCTAGAATACCGCGCTTTGCGTGATTCTTGTCGGGCCGATGCTCGCATGCACGCCATCGTGGAGATTTTGCTCCAGACAGGGATGCGTATCAGCGAATTGGCTAATTTGCAAATTACTGACATCGATCTCGAGCGCGAGCTAATCTACATTCAAGCTCAAAATTCTCGGGAAGCCCGCCGCATTCCTCTTAACTCCGCAGCCAAGAAATCTGTTATGGATTATTTGCGTTTACGTCCTCGTACCAAAGAAAAAACTCTTTTTCTGACCAAAACTTGTCGCCCCTTCTTGGTGCGCAATATTCGCACCGCTATTGATCGTTACTTCCGTTTGGCTGGTATTAAAGATGCCAAGGTCAATGACCTGCGACATACTTTTGTCATCGAGCAGCTCAAGGCTGGCACACCCTTAGTTTACGTCTCGCAGTTAGTCGGGCACAAGCGCATTACCACCACCGAAAAATACCTCCACTTGATTGAGGCTCCAGACATGCAGCCGAATATTAAGATTGAAGAGTTGTAAATTTCAATAAACTTTTCAGAGTCGCGTTCGACGGAAATATTTTTTAATTAACGGCTTTATTTCTCACTCGTTGAAAGCGCTGCTAATCACCATCTTCTTTTTTGATCTTTTAAAGGGACATAATCTTTTTTTTCTGTCCTTTCCTCCTCTTCTTTTGTCAAAGCTAAAAAAAGATTACGTACTCTGACTCCCCATTTAACAGTTTTTTGAGCTGTTTGCTCATGGCGCAGCAGTCGCAACAAGGTAGTTTTTTCTTTATCATCCATAAGTTTAAGATCTTCGAGCTCAGCATGTTTTAAAGCTGCTTCTGCTACTCTTTGGGTTGTGTCATTGATTTCGTTTGCCATTGTTTCTATTTAATAATAGGTTTTAAAATCTTGCAAGATATGACGTTGCTCTATTTTTTTAAGTACTTAAAATCTTGTTGGTGAGTGAATTATTTATGCTAAGATACCTATGACTATGACACAGACATCCAAGACTCGCGTTTTCTCCGGCACCCGTGCCACCGGCCGTCTCCACCTCGGTAATTATTTTGGTGCCGTCAAAGGCTATATCGATTTACAGAATGATTCGAAGTATGAGTGTATTTACATGGCGGTCGATGTTCATACCATTACCACGCCGTATGAGGCGGTGACCTTGGCGACTTCGACCAGAGAAATAATCATGGACTACCTAGCAGCTGGACTCGATCCAGACAAAGCGATCGTTACCATCCAGTCATTGGTGCCCGAGCACGTGGAGTTAGCATTTTTGTTTTCCTCAGTAGTGTCGGTGGCCAAGATGCAGCATCTCCCGACTTTCAAAGACAAGGTTAAGCAGCACCCCGATAATGTCACTCTAGCGCTGCTCAACTATCCAACCCTGATGGCGGCGGATATTTTGTCTTACAAGACTGAGCTGGTCCCGGCTGGTCTTGATCAGGAGCCACACATCGAGGTTACTCGCGAGATTGCTCGGCGGATGAACGATCTTTACGGCACAGATTTTCCAGAAACCAAGCGCTTTGCTACCCCAGCACAATATGTACCTTCACTTACCGGCGCTGGCAAGATGAGCAAGTCAGTCGAGGGCAGTTCGATCAACTTGACCGATGATTTGGCACTGATCAAGAAGCGGCTAGCCAGTTGTCCTACCGATGCTGGCACAGGGGAAGTGGTTCCAACTAGCGGTGGGGTCGCTAACTTGCTGACTTTTGTCGAAATTTTCCAAGGAACAGAGCGTAAAAAGGTCTACGAAGCCGACTATTTGAGCAAGGGTATTCGCTATGGCGATCTCAAGGCCGAATTGGCGGAGGCGATTTTCGCTCACTTGGCACCGATTCGAACCAAGCGTCTGGAATTAGAACAAAATCAAGCTTACGTCGATCAAATTATTAAGGACGGGGCTATAAAAGCCCGCCAAATTGCCGCAGCCACGCTTCGTGAGACCAAAGCCAAGATGGGATTTTATGGCCAAAATTAATCTTGCTGTCATATGTGGTGGGCGCAGCGTCGAACACGAAGTCTCGCTTGTGTCTGCCAAAAATATTTTGGCCGCAGTCGATCAGCAAAAGTACAACCTGCACTTATTGGCGGTGGCCAAGGATGGCTCATTTCGCTATTACCGGAATTGGCAGAATTTTCTCAACCATCCAGATGACACCAATTTCGTCTCTCTTAAGCCAGAGGGTTTCACGCCTGTTGCTTTTTTGAGCGCTGATGCTCGTGGTCAAGTGTTGCTGCTTAGCGAGACACAAGAATTTTTGCAGCTCGACGTGGTTTTTCCGATCATGCACGGCACTTTTGCTGAAGATGGCAAGATGCAGGGTTTCTTGGAGATGCTCAATTTGCCCTATGTTGGTCCAGATGTCTTAGCCTCGAGTATTTCGATGGACAAGCAGGTCACCAAGCAGCTGACTGACCAGGCAGGTATCAAAAGCGCCAAGTATTTGACTTTCACTAGCGCCACTCGCGCGGAAATTACTCTGGAAAGCATTGAGGCTGCTTTGGGCTTGCCAGTTTTTGTCAAACCCGCTAACTCTGGTTCTTCGGTGGGCATCAGTCGCGCGACCGACGAACTCTCGCTCTATCAGGCAGTCGAACAGGCTTTTAGCGTTGACCATAAAATTCTGATCGAAGAAGCCATCGTTGGCAGAGAGATCGAATGCTCGGTTCTTGGTAACCATGGTGCGCTGCAGGCTGGCGAGGTGGGTGAAATTATTCCAAGCAGCAAGCATGGTTTTTATTCTTATGATGCCAAATATCTCGATGAGGATGGGGCAGCTTTGCTGATTCCAGCACCGCTGTCTCCAGCCAAGAAAAAAGAAGTCCAAGAGTTGGCTAAGCAAATTTTTGTCACTCTCAACTGTGAAGGTATGGCGCGAGTTGATTTTTTCCTTGACGGTAAGGACCAAGTTATTTTCAATGAAATCAACACCATCCCAGGTTTTACTAAAATTAGCATGTATCCTAAACTGATGATGGCTGAAACAGGCCTGACTTACAGCGCCCTCATTGATCAGCTGATCGAGTTGGCAATCAAGCGTCATCAGCGTAACTCCGCCCTGCTCTTGGAAAAAAAGATGGTAGAATAATTGCTCCTGTTATAAAATAGAACCTCCTATGGCTGACACAATTCAATTCAGTGATTTCATTAAAGTAGAAATGCGCGTCGGGCTGGTGACGGCTGTTAGTGCACCAGAGTGGAGTGAAAAATTGCTAGAATTTACTGCAGATTTTGGTCCAGAAATCGGCACGCGCCGCGTCCTTTCTGGCGTGCGCCAGTGGTATGGTGAATCTGACTTTTTGAACAAAAAATTTCCCTTCGTTGTCAATTTGGCTGAGCGCAAAATGGGCCCAAGCAGCAGTCAAGGCATGATGATGATGGTCGATGGCCCAGACAAACCAATCCTAATTGAACTAAATGAACAAGCAAAAATAGGCGACCCTTTGGCCTAAACTAAAAAAATAGAAAGATTTATGACCGAAAACGCAGCTGATCAAAAAAACCCAAACACTACTTCAAAGAAGCCTACAGCCAGCCAAAATTCTGGTGCGCCCAAGCAAAATCCTTCATACAAGCGCGTCGAAGTCAAAATTAATTTGAACAAATTTTTCAGCAAAACTTTGATTTACTTGTTGATCATTTTCCTATTTGTGCCTTCGCTGCTTGGCGCCTTTGGTGCTGGCAATGCCCGCGAATCAATCACTATCAGTCAGATGGTTACTGATATTCGTGAGGATAAAGTCGCCAAAATGGAAGTTTACACTCAGGAGTTGCGCTTGACCTACAAGGATGACTCCAAAAAAGTTGCCAAAAAAGAAGAAGGCCAACAAGCGCTGCAGATTTTAAACGCCGCTGGAATTGATCTGACCACTGTCGACACGGAAGTTCATGATGCCACTTTTTTGCAAATGATGTGGGAGTTGATTATCAATTTCTTGCCAATTATTTTGATGTTCGTTTTCCTGATGATCATGTTCCGCCAAGCACGTGGTGGGGCAGGTGGTGACATGATGTTTGGCATGGGCAAGAGCAAAGCTAAGGTTTTCGTCAAAGGCAAGCAAAACATTTCCTTCAAGGACGTCGGTGGCATGGATGAAGCCAAGAAAGAACTTGAGGAAATTGTTGACTTTTTGAAAAATCCCAAGAAATACACGCGTGTTGGTGCGCGTACGCCCAAGGGTGTGCTTTTGGTCGGGCCAGCAGGTACAGGTAAAACCCTGCTTGCTAGAGCAGTGGCTGGCGAAGCCAATGTGCAATTTCTTTCGATTGCTGGTAGTGAATTTATGGAAATGCTGGTTGGCGTCGGCGCATCGAGGGTCAGAGATCTATTTGATACTGCCAAAAAAATTGCTCCATCCATTATTTTCATCGATGAAATTGATGCCATTGGTCGCACTCGTAGCCGCAACAGCATGTCTTCTCACGATGAGCGCGAGCAGACGCTAAACCAAATTTTGGTGGAAATGGACGGTTTTACTCAGAACGACAACGTGATTGTTATGGCTGCCACCAATCGCGGCGATATGCTTGATCCAGCTTTGGTTCGTCCAGGTCGTTTCGATCGTCGCGTCCAAGTCAACTTGCCAGATCTCGAAGAGCGCAAATTTATCTTAAGTATTCACGCTAAAAACAAAGTTTTCACCAAAGACCTGAATTGGGATCGCGTTGCCAAGCGCACCGTCGGTTTTTCTGGAGCTGATCTCGAGAATATGCTCAATGAAGCTGCCATTGCTATCGCTCGCGAAAATCGTACTGAGGTAACTATGGAAGACATCGAAGAAGCCTCGCTTAAGACTAAGTATGGTCCGAGCAAAAAACGTCTTCAAGACGAGCTCGAGAAAAAGATGACCGCCTATCACGAAGCTGGTCACGCCGTCTTGGCTCACGTTTTGCCTTATGCCGATCCGGTCCACCGTATTTCAATTGTTTCTCGCGGTCAAGCTCTCGGTTATACTTTTACTCCTCCAGAAAAAGACAAGTTGCAAATCCTCAAGTCAGAACTACTTGATGATATGGTTGTGATGTTTGGTGGGCGCGCGGCTGAAATGTTGATCTTCAACGAGCAAACCGCTGGCGCCAGCAATGACATCGAGCGAGCTACCAGAATCGCTCGTAGCATGGTGGTGCGCTTCGGGATGAGTAGCTTAGGACCGATGAATTTCGGACCGATTTACGAAACTGAGGACTACAATCGTGCTTGGGTTGAGCCAGACAAATTATCTCCTAAGATTCAGGAACAAGTTGATGCAGCCATGTTGTCTTACATCGGTGAAGCTGAAACCAAAGCCATGACTTTGCTCAAAAAATATCGTTCCAAGTTGGAGCTAGTAGCCACGGAGTTGCTTGAGCGTGAAACTTTGGACGCTGATGATTTTGCCAAACTGATGGACATGCCCAAAGCCAAAGTCGTATAATCGAATTATAGTTTTGCTCTTTAATTCAGTCACGTGCGACGGAAAGGTTTGCTTCATTGAAGTTGACAATCTTCTTCTTACTCGGTGAAGGCGCTGTTTAAAACATAAGTTATTTGTTTTTGTTACTGCCCATCGCCTTCAACGGACTGCCTTAAAGAGCAAAACTATTAGAAATATTTAAAGGTAAGTTTTTTTAAAACACAACGCAGTGCCAAGTTCTCATAAATTTCTCCTTGTCGATGCTCACGCTTTGATCTATCGCGCTTACTACGCGATTCCCAACCTAACCGATCCTCAGGGTAATTTAGTCAATGCGGTTTATGGTTTTAGTAAAATGCTGCTTAATGCCATTTCCTACTTCGAACCAGAGTACGCGGCGGTTTGTTTCGATCATCCCAAACCAACTTTTCGTCACAAGAAATTTGACGGCTACAAGGCACAGCGCGCCAAAATGCCCGATGATTTGATTCCGCAAATCCAGATCGTCAAAGATGTGGTCGCAGCACTCGGTGTGCCGAAGTTCGAGCTAGAAGGTTTCGAAGCCGACGATTTGATCGGCACAGTCAACTGCAAAGTCGAGGATTTAAATGACGGCTTGATGACGATCATCGTCACTGGTGATCAGGATTCTTTCCAACTGGTTGATGATGATACTCACATCTGGATGCCTGCTCGTGGTAAGCAGAAGGGCGACATCGAGTACGATGCTGGACTGGTGGAGAAAAAACTCGGCATCAAGCCAGCGCAAGTGATTGACCTCAAAGCCCTAATGGGTGATAGCTCTGACAATATTCCAGGAGTGAAAGGGGTGGGTCCCAAGACCGCCGCTGCCCTAGTTCAGAAATTTGGCAGCGTCGAGCAAGTTTATGATTTTTTGAGTAAAAACCCCACTGGCAACGAACTGATTAAAGGTGCACTTTTGACCAAACTGATAGATGGTCGAGAAGATGCCTTAATGAGTAAAGATTTGGCGACTATCAGCTGTAATGTGCCGCTAGATTTCGAACTCGAGCAGTGTCGAGTGACTGGTTACGACAAAAACCAAGTTATTAGTATTTTTCAAACTTTGGGCTTCAAGTCGTTAATTAGCTTGCTCCCACAAGACGCGTTTGAAAGTTCAGTTCAGGAGGCTTTGTTTTAATATGTCAAAAAAACCCCAGCGTGTCGCTCTTGTTCATGATTATCTCCGCGAATATGGTGGGGCTGAGCGAGTGCTGGAGGCTTTACACCAGATTTGGCCAGAAGCGCCAGTTTATACAGCCTTTGCCGATCCTCGAGCTATGGGGACTAACTGGGCGCGTTTTGCTACTTGGGATATCCGTCAGAGCAAGTTGACCTCTTTTCCTTTTTATCGTCAGCTTTTTTCGCCGCTGCGTATTTTTGCCAAGTGGGCCTTCGAGCAATTTGACCTTCGTGAATATGATTTGGTCATTAGCTCAAGTAATGCCTATTTTGCCAAAGCGGCTCGCGCTGTTTCTAGTCGCCATTTCTGCTACTGTCACACGCCACCAAGAGTTCTTTATGGCTATAGTGCGAAAAGCAACTGGCAAGCTAATCCATTAACTAAGGCAGCCGGAAATTTTCTCAACCATTTCGTGAGGCAAATGGATTTTATCGCTGCCCAGAACCCTGACCAGATGATTGCTAATTCTAGAGAAACTCAACTACGTATCAAAAAATTTTATAAACGCTCTAGCGTAGTAATTAACCCACCGATTGCCATTTATGATGAGGCAGCAGAATTTTTTGCTAAGCTGAGTAAAAAAGAACTTGCTGACCTGGCAGTTAAGAAACAAAACTCTTATTATCTCTACGTCAATCGTCTTGCCAAATCTAAACATCCCGACTTAGCAGTGCAGGTAGCCAGTGAACTAGGTTTGCCTCTCAAGGTGGTGGGAACAGGAGCGATGCTTTCGTCACTTCGTGCCATGGCCAAGTCAAATGTGGAATTTCTAGGTTTCGTCGATGATCAGCAATTGTCAGGGTTGTACAAGAATGCTCGTGCTTTGCTTTATCCAGCCGAAGATGAAGATTTCGGCATGGTGCCAGTAGAAGCGATGGCTTACGGCACCCCAGTGATTGCCCACTCTTCAGGTGGACCACTAGAAACGATTGAGGACGGACGGACTGGTCTTTTCTTCGCGGAATTAAGTACTGCTAGTTTGCGTCAAGCAATCATCAAATTTGAGAAAAATTTTGTACTCAATCCTCTGATAATTCACCAAATTACTAAACAATATTCCTTCGCAGCATTTAAACAAAAACTACTCAAGTTAGTCTCAGATTAATTGCGGATTAGTTTCAATTTAGCCACCTCGTTAATTGGCATAAAAACTTCAACTCGCAGCAGCGCGGCATCGGTGGCAACTTGTTGATTTTGTTTACTGCCACCCAAGAATTCTTGGTTTAGTGTGTAGCTGCCTGGCTCGATGTTGGTAAAAGTAATCGGTACCAGTTCGCTATTTCTTCCTTTAGGATCGAAGTTAGCGATAATTAATTCAACTTCTCCCAAATCATTACGAGCGGCCAATGCTTTGACAAAAGAACCAAGGCCAGTGATTTGTAATCGTTGGTCGGGGATGCTATCAAGCATGCGTAGGGCTTGATAGCGAGGTTTGGAATTGGCTCCGAAATCGTTATGTGTAAACATCCCCCACCTCCCCCAATGCTGTTTACCCTCTGGGTCTTTGCCATCTTGGATCTCAAAAGCAAAAGCTCGCTCAACACGATTGCTCATGGCGATTGCTCCTGCGACTGTGTGAGCAGCGCTGTATGCTGAATCATATCCAGCGTGATTGTTGCTGTCATGACCCCATTCGGTGATTTGGAATTCGAGAGTTGGCTCTAATTGGGGAAATTCCTGTACCCACTGTCTCACCAGAGCCATGTCTTCGGCGAATTGTTCGATGTTGTTGCTGTAGCGATGCCAGGAGAAAAAATCACAACGCCAGTTGTTGGCAACGCAGCCCTTGGCCCAAGCAGTGAACCAGTTTTTATAGAGTGCGGTGATAGCGGGGCCACCAAGCTTGAAGGGCAAGACACTGCGGGCATTTTTGGCTCCAGCACTAGCGTAGGCGTACATGGTCAGGTAATTTTTGTCACCGTAATATTTGAAAGAGCCGAAGAGGTCTGGCTCATTCCAGACCTCATAGTAGACATCGCTAATTCTTCTAGTACCACTCAGGTGCTCGATGGTGCGCTGAACGACCAGTTGCCAATCTGACCAGTGGACAGGATAAGCTAAGATATCTCCAGAAGAAATTGCTGGTGGCATGTAGCTAAGGGCGATGTAAGGTTTGGCGCCTGTAGCTAAGATGTCATCAATGATTAAATCAAACTTAGTCCAATCAAAAGTAATGTTGCCAGGAGTGCCTTGGACAATGTCGTAGAAATCATAGATGTGGTCGAGGCGAATATACTCTGGCTTGAGCGTGGAAACTGGTCCTGTCAGGTTGGCAATGCGCCAGTTATGATCTTCACCTCCCTGAGCAAGATTGCGCCAGGGTCGAGGCATAGGACCAAGAGCGGCAGTAGTGTTGACTATTAAATTGGCTGGAATACCGCTGGCTTGACCGAAAAATTCTCTGACTACTTGGATCTGCCAGGCCCCAGCCATGACACCGGTTAGAACAATCAATAAGCCAAGAAAAGACAACATGGCTTTACGCTTTTGCTTAAGTCTTGGGTTAATAGTGTAGTTTTGCCTCATGTAATTTTATGCTAGCAAAAAAATAGAGTCTTGTCTTATTGACTTTGTCTATTTATAATCCAGCACGTAAATCGCTACGCTAATTTAATAGAAAGACATAAACCATGGCCGCAGATAGCTTGCATGTTTCTATTTCCGCTGAGACAGTTGTTAACGTTTTTGGACTGCCAATCAGCAACTCTATTTTTACCAGTTTATTAGTCAGTTTCTTCCTAGTTGGTTTTGCAATTTATTTCAGATCAAAATTCAAAGAGACTGATCAGCCGAGTGGCTTACAAAATTTCGTCGAAATGGTGGTGGATGCTCTATACAATTTCGTTTATTCGATTACTGAGAATCACAAAAAATCTGCTCTTTTCTTTCCCATCATTGCTTCATTTTTCATTTTCATCATTATGAACAACTACGTGGGCTTGTTGCCTGGAGTAGGCCCAATTATGGTTGAGGAGGGTAAAATTGGCCAAAATGGTATTGTCACAGAAGTGCTTGCTTCATCTGAACCTGAAATAGAAGTGACAGAGGCTGCGGATTCGATTGCTGCGGAAGAACACAAGGAAGAGCACAAGGCAGTTCCGCTACTTCGCGCTGCTACCGCTGATCTTAATACAACTTTGGCCTTGGCAATCATTTCTGTTTTCTTGACTCAAGTTTTTGGAGTGTCTCATTTAGGCTTGGCTTATTTCAAGAAATTTATTGATTTTTCCAACCCTATCAACTTTTTTGTAGGCATTTTAGAAATTATTTTAGAGGTAGCCAAAATTGTCTCTTTTGCTTTCAGGTTGTTTGGTAATATTTTTGCTGGCGAGGTCTTATTGGTTGTCATGACCTACTTGGTTGCAATTGCTGTGCCAGCGCCTTTCTACGCTCTTGAGTTGTTTGTAGGCTTTATTCAGGCCTTAGTTTTCTCGATGTTGTCCTTAATATTCTTTAATTTGGCCACCAAAGGCCACCACGAAGAAGAGCATGAGACAGCTGCAGCTTAGTATTTAGGTAATATAAAAATTAATAATAATAAAAACAGAAAAAAGGAGTTTTTATGCAAGATTTAGCAGTCGGTTTAGCCATGGGACTTGGTGCACTTGGACCTGGTATTGGTATTGGTTTGTTAGTGTCCAAAGCTCTCGAAGCCATTGGTCGCAACCCAGATGCCAGCAACAAAATCCAGACCAACATGATTTTGGGTATGGCTTTTGCTGAGGCTATTGCCATTTACGCCCTCGTGGTGGCTTTGATTATCAAGTTTGTGTAAATCAAAGCAAAAAAAAGAAAAGGAGCTCTAAGCTATGGATATACAATTAGCCCAAATTATCTTTCAGATTATCAACTTTGGTGTGGTCTTGGGTGCCCTCACTTATTTCATTTATAAGCCAGTCCTTAAGTTGCTCAATGATCGCCGCGAGCGAGTGGCCGCCGCCGCCGCTGCTGCTGGCGAAGTGATGCAGGACAAAGAGGATCTAGAACGCTTGCGCGAAAAGACTTTATTAAAAGCCAGTCAAAAAGCCAAGAAAATGGAAAACGATATTCGCAGCGAAGCACAAGCACAAGCCAAGCTCATGCTTGAACAAAGCAAAAAAGAAATAGCTGCTCGCGAAGCCAAGTTTTCAGCTGAACTCAGCAAAATGAAAAAAGAAGAAATGCGTTCTATGGAAGCTGTGATGAAAAAAGCGGCTCTCACTATGGCAGAAAAAGTTATTGGTGAGTCACTGGACAACAAGAAACATCAGAAATTACTTGACGAACAAATTGACCAAGTAATCAAAAGTCTATAAAAAATATGTTGCAAATTAATGTCGCTAGCGCTGTGGCTCTAAGCAGCGCACAAAAAAATAAGTTAGAGGCTGCTTTGCAGAAGAAATACAGTCAAGAACAAGTAGTTTTTAATTATCAAGTCAAAGAAGAATTGATTGCCGGATTGAGTGTCAGCGTGGCGGGCAAATTGCATGATGCAAGTTTGCGTGCTCGTCTCAATCAGTTGGCTAGTAAGATCTAACTTTTATGTCAAAATCAGATATTTTTGCTAATTTGAGTTCAATTAAAACTGCCGATCTTCAAGTCAAAGAAGTTTCTGTGGGCAAAGTGATTTCCTTCGCCGACGGAATTGTTTTTACTGATCAGTTGCGAGACGTACAATCAGGCGAACTTGTTAGTTTCGGTGGGGAAGCTTATGGTCTAGCCCTTAATCTCGAGAGAGAAAAAGTTGGCATCATCGTTTTATCTGGCGCAGAACAAATCAGAGCCGGGGACTTCGTTTATCGTACTGGCAAAATTTTATCGATCAACGTCTCAGACGAAATTGTCGGCCGAGTAGTTGACCCAATGGGTCAAGCAGTTGATGGTAAATCTGCAATCGCTGCCGACAAAGAAATGTTTTTGGAAAAAATTGCTCCTGGTGTAATTGCTCGTGAGGGTGTCAATCAACCAATGCAAACTGGTATCAAGGCAGTCGACGCTTTGATTCCTATTGGTCGTGGTCAGCGTGAGTTGATTATCGGCGATCGCAATACCGGCAAGTCTTCTGTGGCTTTGGCCAGCATTCTCAACCAAAAGGGTCAGGACATGATTTGTATTTACGTCGCTATTGGTCAGAAAAAATCGACTTTGGCTCAATTCATCCAAGTTTTGGAAGATAAGGGCGCGATGGAATACACTACTGTCGTTTCTGCTTCTGCTTCTGAAGCTGCTTCATTGCAATTCTTGGCTCCTTACTCTGGTCAAGCTGTGGCAGAATACTTTTTAGCCAAAGGCAAGGATGTCTTGATTGTTTTTGATGATTTGAGTAAACATGCTCAGGCTTACCGTGAAATTTCTCTGTTGCTCAAGCGCCCTTCTGGCCGTGAAGCTTATCCAGGTGACGTTTTCTACCTGCACTCTCGTTTGCTAGAGAGAGCTTGTAAACTCAACGTCGAAAATGGTGGCGGTTCGATTACCGCTTTGCCAATTATCGAAACCCAAGCTAACGACGTCTCCGCCTACATTCCGACCAACGTCATTTCTATCACTGATGGTCAAATTTATCTGGAAACTGATTTGTTTAACTCTGGTATGAGGCCAGCTATCAACATTGGCTTGTCAGTTTCTCGTGTCGGTTCTGCCGCCCAGCTCAAAGCCATGAAGCAAGTTGCTGGTAGCTTGAAGCTTGATCTGGCGCAATTTAGAGAATTGGAGGCTTTTGCTCAATTCAGTTCTGATCTGGACGCGACCACCAAGAAGCAACTCGAGCGAGGTAAGCGCGTCAGTGAAATTCTTAAGCAAGCTTGGGATTTGCAGATGTCAGTCGCAGAGCAAGTCTTGATGATTCACGCTGCGGTTGGTGGTCATCTCGATGAAGTTGAAATCACCGATCTAGGTGAATGGGAAGCTAGTTATTTGGCTTTTGCCAAGAGTAACAATCCCAAGCTAGTTGAACACTTGAACAGCGGACCCAAGATCGCGACATCGGAAGAAGAAGCTTTGCAAAAACTTATTAAAGATTTTGCCAAAGCCTACCCTCGTTTTTATAAGAAAGAGGCCTAAGTTTTATGGCTAACGCTAGAATCATCAAACGCCGCGTCAATTCTGTGCAGAATATCGCCAAAATTACCAAGGCGATGCAAATGGTGTCGGCCAGCAAAACTCGCTACTCTCAGAGGATGGCCACCAGTTCTTTGCCTTACATTAAGTCTTTGCTCGAATCTCTAGAAACAGTTGCTGGCTCAGTTGATCAGGAGGCTCATCCTTTTCTCAATCGTGATCGTTCTGGAGCTGATTTGTTGATTATCATTTCTACCAACAAGGGTCTGTGTGGCTCGCTCAATACTAATTTGTTTAAAAAACTAATCTTGTGGGCCAAGAATCGCCCCAACGCCCAATACATTGCTGTGGGTCAAAAAGCCGTCAATTTCTTGCGTATGCACGACTTTGACTTGCTTGCTGGCTTTACTGATTGGCCAGAAAAAACCAAGCTAAGCGATATTTTGCCATTGATGGATATGGTTAAAGAACGTTATCTGGAAGGGAAAATTAACCGCGTCGACGTCTTGTTTACCGATTACATTAATAATCTTTCGCAGCGCAGTTTGATTTTTCGCCTGTTGCCAATCGAAGACTTGGAAATTCAGCAGCTCGGTAGCGAATTTCAAAATAAAATCATTAAAGTGCCAACCAAAGAGGCGACAAAAGAACAAGTCAAAACTACCCCAGTTAATTATTTGCTTGAGCCAAGTCCAAAAGAATTGCTAGACTTTTTGCTCAACTACTATCTGGAATTGAGCTTCTATCACTTAGTTTTGGAAGCTCTAGCTAGCGAACATTCGGCGAGAATGATTGCTATGAAGAGTGCCAGCGACAACGCCAAGGATTTAGTCGAAGTTCTGAAACTTGACTTTAATAAATCTCGCCAGACTATGATTACTAATGAACTCTTAGATATTAGCAGCGCCAAAATGCGTTAAGGAATCAATAAAGGAATAATATATGAAGCAAACTACTCAACACCTCGGCAAAATTGTCAGCATCATCGGCCCTATTATCGACGTTGCTTTTGCAGAAAACTTACCTGCCATCTACAACGCCCTCAAACACGAGCGCTCTGGTTTGACTCTAGAAGTCGAACAACAACTGGATGAGCAGACCGTGCGCTGTCTAGCTCTAGGAGCGACTGACGGTTTGGCTCGCGGTGAAGAAATTATTGATACTGGTGCGCCAATTTCTGTGCCAGTTGGCGAGGAAACTTTGGGTCGCATGTTTGACGTGGTTGGTAATCCGATTGACGGCAAAGGCCCAGTCAAAACTGCCAAAAAAGCTCCAATTCACCGCAGCGCACCTCTACTCACTCAACTTGAAACTACCCCTTCTGTCTTGGAAACTGGCATCAAAGTCATCGATCTGATTTGTCCTTTCAAGCGTGGCGGTAAGATCGGTATTTTTGGTGGTGCTGGTGTTGGCAAGACAGTTATCATTCAGGAATTGATTCGCAACATCGCTCAAGAACACCACGGTCACTCAGTTTTTGCTGGGGTCGGTGAGCGCTCACGTGAGGGCAATGACCTTTATCACGAAATGAAAGATTCTGGCGTGCTAGCTAGCACTGTGATGTGCTTTGGCCAGATGAATGAACCCCCAGGTAACCGCGCGCGCGTTGCTCTGACCGCTTTGACCATGGCTGAATATTTCCGCGACGAGAAAAATGAAGACGTGTTGCTTTTTATCGATAACATCTTCCGCTTCTCTCAGGCAGGTAGTGAAATTTCTGCCTTGCTTGGCCGTATTCCTTCGGCTGTCGGTTATCAACCCACTTTGGCTACAGACATGGCAGCTTTACAGGAAAGAATCACCTCTACCAAAAAAGGCTCGATTACTTCCATGCAAGCTATTTACGTGCCAGCTGACGACTACACCGATCCAGCCCCAGCAACCACTTTTGCTCACTTGGATTCGACCATCTCTCTCGAGCGCCGTCTCTCTGAGCAGGGCATCTATCCAGCTGTTGATCCTCTGAACTCTGACTCCAAAATCTTGGAAAAGGGTATCGTCGGCGAAGAGCACTACGAGGTGGCCCGCAGCGTCCAAAAAATTCTCCAGCGCTATAAAGAACTCCAGGATATCATCGCCATTCTCGGTATCGATGAGTTGAGCGAAGAGGACAAAAAAGTTGTGGCCCGTGCCCGCAGAATCCAGAAGTTTCTCTCTCAGCCTTTCTTCGTCGCCGAGCAATTCACCAACATCAAGGGTGCTTATGTGCCAGTTGCAGAAAGCATTCGCGGCTTCAAAGAAATTTTGGCTGGTAACTACGACCATTTGCCAGAACAGGCTTTCTACATGGTTGGCACCATTGATGAAGTCGTCGCCAAAGCAGAAACACTAAAAGACTAAAAGGCAAAAATTAAGAAATGAGCAACAAACTAAGGCTTACCATCGTTTCCCAAGAAGAGCAGTTACTTGATCAAGAAGTTGACTCTGTGACTTTGTCGACCAAAGACGGCATCATTACTTTGTTGCGCGATCATCAACCTTTGATTAGTAAATTAGAATTTGGTGAATTAGATTACCAAGTTGGCAATCAACGCCACACAATGTTGTTGACTCAGGGTTTTGTCAATAAAAAGCCAGACAACCAAGTTTTAGTTGTCGTTGATTCCGCGTTTAGCGCGCGCGAGCTCAATAATGAAAAAATCAAAGCGGCTGTCGCGCGCGCCAAAGAAGCCTACAAGATGTCGGCTGACAAGCAAGACCTGCTGATGATCGAAGCTTCGCTTAAACAACTTTTCTGGGAAGTACAGTTGGCCAACAAAAAGAAGTAGGGCTTCTCCTAAGTAATAAATTGCTTGACAACTTAGCAAACTCTCGATATGATTGCTAATAGACTTGTGGCAAAATAAGTCTAGGAGTTAATCATTATGATCGATTTAGTTGCCCGTCAAATCCAAATTTTACGCGCCATCATCGAAGAATTCATCGAGACTGGCATGCCGGTTGGTTCAGAAAAGATTGATAAGAAGTTCAACATCGGTGTTTCCCCAGCGACCATTCGTAATGAAATGGTTTATCTGACCAAACAAGGCTACTTGATAAAATCTCACATCAGTGCCGGCCGCGTGCCTACTGCCCTGGCGATGCGCCTCTACATCAACGAATTAGTCAAGGAAAAGGAGCTCTCTGTTGCCGATGAAGTGGGCGTCAAAGAAAAAATTTGGCGCTATCGCCACCAGATGGAGGACTTGCTTTACGAGACTTCACGAGTTTTGGCAGAAAAATCGCACGCACTTGGTATCGCCATGAACGCTGAGGGCAGGATGTTTCACTCTGGCTACGCCAATTTATTGCAGATGCCGGAATTTTACGACATCAATTTGACCAGACAGGTGCTGCAGATGATCGAGGAAGACCGAATTATGGATCAGATTTTTGACAGCAATCGCAGCGAAAACACGGTCAAGGTTGTTTTTGGTCAAGAACTTGGCAATCGTGATCTGGATCAGATCAGTATCATGTTTGTCGAGTTGCCAAATAGTAATTGCCGCTTTGGCGTTTTGGGTTCGACGCGCTTTGATTATTCTTACGTTTTGCCAATAATGAAATATTTCAAAGGGTTGATTGAGAGCATGGAGGAATAAGTTTTTAATATTTAAACTTCAATACAGACACGCTCGACTAAAACTTATGCCTATTTTAGTTAGCCATCTTTGTCTCGTTCAAAGAAAGAGCTGTCTACAAACAAATTAAATTATTTAAGATTCTGCCCAGCTCTTTCTATGGTCTGTCTTAAAGTCTAAATATTAAAAATTAATAAAAAAATTAAGAATGCATAAACCAAAAACCAACCAACAAGGTCAGACGCAGCAGCCAGCTGAATCCGTCAGTGATGAGCAGCGTCAAATCCAAGAATTGCAGTTATTGCTCGCCAGTTCTCTGGAGAGGGAAAAGCGCGCACTTGCTGACTATCAGAACTTGCAGCGTCGCAGTCAAGAAGATCGCCACAACTTGATCAAAATGGCCAACAAAGATCTTTGCCAGGCGCTTTTGCAGCCCTTAGAGCATTTGTCTCTAGCCGCGCTTAATTTGCACGACAAGGGACTCGACATGGTTTTGGAGCAATTTTGGAAGGAATTGAGTAACTTTGGTCTGCAAGAGATTTCTGTTTTGGGACAAGCTTTTGATCTAAACACCATGGAAGTGGTCGACAAAAAAGAGCGTGGTGAGAAGGTAATCGAGGTGGTGCGCAAAGGCTACTATTTGAATGATGAAGTCATCCAGCACGCCCAGGTAATTCTTGACTAGATTGAATTATCAAGCTAAATTGACTCTAGCAGTCGCAAGCTTGGTCTGCTAAAATAACTCACATTAACTTACAAAAACGGCAACAAACAGTCACAGAAAGGACAAATTATGTCGAAAATTATCGGTATTGATCTAGGCACCACCAACTCCGCCATTGCGGTCATGCAGGGTGGCTCACCAGTAATTATTCCTACCAGCGAAGGTCGCAACACCTTCCCATCGATCGTTGGCTTCAAAAATGACGATGTCATCGTCGGTGATCCAGCCAAGCGTCAAATGGTGCTCAACGCCAAAAAGACCGTTAATTCAGTCAAGCGTTTTATGGGGCGCAAGCTAAACGACAGCGCTGTCAAACCGGCCATCAAACATGTTTCCTATGAGGTCACTGAAGGTAAAGACGGTATGGCCGTGGTTAGTATTGACGGCAAGAAATTCACTCCGCAGGAGATTTCTGCCAAAATTCTTGCCAAAGCTAAGGCTGATGCTGAGGGTTTCCTTGGGGAAAAAGTCGATCGCGCAGTTATTACTGTTCCAGCCTATTTCAATGATGCCCAACGCCAAGCCACCAAGCAAGCTGGCGAGATCGCTGGTTTGAAGGTCGAGCGCATCGTCAACGAACCCACCGCTGCCGCTCTAGCTTACGGTCTAGACAAAAAAGGTTCCAAAACTATTGCCGTCTACGATTTAGGTGGAGGCACTTTTGACATTTCTATCCTTGAGATTGGCGACGGCGTCTTCGAGGTCAAATCGACCAATGGTGACACTTTTCTAGGTGGTGACGACTTTGATAGCGCCATCATCGAGTGGATTGTCGCAGAATTTAAGAAAGACCAAGGCAAAGACCTCAATAAAGATCCTCAAGCCATGCAGCGCGTCAAAGATGCTGCGGAAAAAGCCAAGATCGAGCTCTCTGCTTCCGCCAGCACTGAAATCAACCAGCCTTTTATCACTCAAGGTGAAGATGGCCAACCTCTGCATCTGACTTTGACTCTAACAAGAGCTAAGTTAGAAGAATTGGTTGATGATTTAATCAAAAAATCCATTGAACCAGTCAAAAAAGCTTTGGCCGACGCCAAATTGACCGCCAAAGATATTGATGAAGTGGTTTTGGTCGGCGGTATGACTCGTATGCCTAAAGTCCAGCAAGTCGTCAAAGAATTTTTTGGCAAAGATCCTCACAAGGGAGTCAACCCAGACGAAGTGGTCGCCATCGGTGCTGCAGTGCAGGCCGGAGTCATCTCTGGTGACGTTAACGACGTGGTTTTGCTTGATGTAACACCTTTGACTCTCGGTATCGAGACTTTGGGTGGCATTCGCACTCCATTGATCGATCGCAACACCACCATCCCAACCAGTAAATCGCAGGTTTTCTCGACGGCTGCTGACAATCAGACTCAAGTAGAGATCAACGTTCTGCAAGGTGAGCGTGAAATGGCAGTCGACAATAAGAGTTTGGGACGCTTTATCCTCGATGGTATTCCCGCTGCGATGCGCGGTATGCCACAAATCGAAGTCACTTTTGACATCGATAGCAACGGAATTTTGCACGTTACTGCCAAGGATAAAACTTCAGGTAAAGAGCAGAAGATCACCATTCAGAATTCCACGAACCTCTCTGAAGAGGAAGTGGAGAAGATGAAAGCTGACGCCGAGAAATATGCTGAAGCAGACAAAGCCAAGAAAGCGTTGATCGAGGCCAAAAACAAAGCCACTAGTGTCGCTTTTGAGATGGAGAAACAGCTCAAAGAATATGGTGAACATCTCGAGACAGCGGATAAAAGCAAGATCGAGGAAGATGTCAAGAAGCTCCAAGAATTGGCTGCTAAGGAGGACGTTAGTCTAGAAGAACTCGAAAAAGCCATCGAAGCCACCATGACTTCCGCCCAAAAAATCGGCGAAGCCATGCAAAAAGCCCAGGCTAAGACTGCTGGCGCTGCAACTGATGGCGCCAAAGAGGGTCAAAAAGATGAAAAAGCCGAAGCTGACAAAAAAGAAGCTGAGGAAGGCGAGGTAGTCAAAGAGTAAAAATTAGTGGTTGAGGCAGCGCTCGAGCCTGATGGCCCGAGCGCTGCCCATTATTTAGTCAATTTATATGTCAGCCAAGCGTGATTATTATGAAGTTTTGGGAGTGAGCAAGTCTGCTAGTGCTGCGGAAATCAAAGCCGCTTATCGCAAGTTGGCGCTCAAGTTTCACCCCGATCGCAACAAAGAATCCGGCAGCGAAGCGAAATTCAAAGAAATCAACGAAGCTTACCAAATCCTTTCCGACGCCAAAAAAAAACAAACCTACGATCAGTTTGGTCATGCTGCTTTTGACCCATCCTCTGGTATGGGAGGCGGCCAAGGGCCTTTTGGCGGTGGTTTCGGTGGTTTTGGGGCCGGTCAGGCTGGCGGCTTCAACTGGTCTTCTTATTCTAGTGCTGCTGGCGGAGAAAACATTGATTTTGGTGATCCTTTTGAAATTTTTGAACAATTTTTTGGTGGTGGTTTTGGCGGCGGTGGCTCAAGACGCCGCCGCCCACACTACTCGATGAAAGTTGATTTCATGGAAGCTATCGAGGGGGTTGAAAAAGAAGTTGAGATCGAGGGCAAAAGACAAAAAATCAAAGTGCCCGCTGGTGCCAACGATGGCACCCGCTTGCGCTTCACTGATTTCGATGTCTCGATTGATGTCGGCACTCACCCCAAATTCAAGCGCGATGGCTATGATATTTTTATCGATCAATTAGTCGACTTTAGTACTGCTGCCCTGGGTGGCCAGATCGAAGTTGAGACTTTGACCGGCCAGATCAAGCTCAAAGTTCGCCCCGGTACTCCCTCGCATTCTCTAGTGCGTCTCCGCGGCGAAGGTGTCACTCACTTGCAGCGTCGTGGTAAAGGTGATCTCTATGTACGCTTAATCGTTAGCGTTCCTGAAAAATTGACGAGGGAGCAGAGGCAAGCCTTACAGAATTTGACTGAGACGGGGCTATAATCGCCACTAATTCTTGCCAAAAATGGTACTTTATGCCATAATTCATACATTATGCATACAATAAACGTATCTTTACCTTCCAAACTGAAATCTCAAGCTGACGAT
Organism: Candidatus Pacebacteria bacterium UBA6180; assembly: GCA_002422165.1. Classification (GTDB taxonomy): domain Bacteria; phylum Patescibacteriota; class Microgenomatia; order UBA1400; family PJMF01; genus UBA1364. Next base: position 59,147 of record DITQ01000002.1, read on the forward strand.
ATGGTCAAGGCTGGCTATTACGCTTCATTCAGCGATCTGGTTAGAACTGCCCTTCGTCAGACCTTATCAGAAATCAACCTCGAAGCTCTGGCTGGTCAAGCCGTCAGAGAACATCAGTCTGGTCAGGCTTTGATTTTACATGATAGTCAAGATGTCGACACCTACTTGGATGAAGTTTTTGATAAGGATAAAAATAAATGAAGTTGGTTGTTTCTGCACATTTCCATAAATCCTTAATCAAGCTATCTGTCAAAAATTCCAAATTAAAAAAACAAATTTCTAAAACCTTAAAATTACTGACGACTTCTCCGCACCATCCCTCTTTGCGTCTTCATAAATTATCAAGCAAAAATGATTACTCTGTCTCGGTCAATATGAGTATCAGAATAATTTTGCGTTTCGTCGGAGAAGATATCTATTTACTTGAAATTGGTTCTCATGACGAAGTCTACTGAAGGTGCATATTTACATTTTTTCTGCTATAATAACCCTTAGCTTGTTTAGTTAGGGAGAAGGACTGTTGAGAGACAAGTCCTTTTTTTCTTAGCAAAAGCGTTTTTTAATAAAATTAGAGAAAGAAATCTTATGGCTACCGTGCAAAATGCCAACCTAGTTAGAACTGAATTCGCTGCTGCGATCACCCAGATTGCAACCGAGCGCAAAATCGATCCAGCCGACATTTACGAAGCGATCCGCCAGGCTTTGGTCTCGGCTTACCGCAAGCAAATGGGCGACCTCGATGAGGCTTTCCACTACTACGTCAAACTCGACGAGAGTAATGGTTCGGCCCGAATTCTCAAGGCGCCTGTCACCAAGATGGACGAGGAAACCCTCGAACCGCTCGAGTGGGATGAGAAAAAAGAAGAGGATGTCACTCCCGCTGGTTTTGGTCGCATCGCCGCCCAAACTGCCAAGCAGGTTATCCTGCAACGCATCCGTCGCTCCGAGCGCGACACCATTATCGCTGCTTACCGCGACCGCATTGGAGAAGTCGTCACGGGTCAAGTGCTGCGCATGCAAGGCCGCGCCGTCATCATCGACATTGGTCGTGGTCAAGCTTTCATGCCCCCAGAAGAGCAGATGCGCGGGGAATTTTACCGCCTCAACCAACGTTTAGCTGTTTTGATCAAGGAAATTAGCGAAACAGTTCGCGGTGAGCAAATTATCGTGACCAGAGCCGCCGCTGAGTTAGTCAGCAAGCTTTTCGAACGTGAAGTGCCTGAGGTTTCCTCTGGAGCAGTCGAAATTGTCGCTATCGCCCGCGAAGCTGGCGTGCGCACCAAATTGACCGTTAAATCCACCCAAGAAGGTGTGGATCCAGTCGGCTCTTGTGTCGGTCAGCGCGGTGTCCGCGTCCAGAAAGTCATCGAAGAATTAAACAACGAAAAAGTCGACATCATTCCTTACTCGGCTGATGATCGTTTGCTGCTCCAGGGAGCTCTAGCTCCGGCTGAGGGCTTGCAAATCGAAGTAGACCAAACTAGGCGTCAAGTGGTCGTCACCGCTCCCGACGACCAGCTTTCGCTGGCCATCGGTCGCGGCGGTCAAAATGTCCGCCTCGCTGCCAAACTGACTGGTTACCAAATCACTGTCAAGTCCGCTTCGGGTCAGGTGCAATCATCCGTGACGGGTAAGGAAGATTACGAAATCGATACCTTCGGTTTGACTGATGACACTCGAGAAGTTTTGATCCAGCACAAGTTGACCACCTTGGCTGACCTGGTGCGTTTCCGCGATAAATGGGTTAATATGAATGAAGTCGTCGAGGCTGACCAGAAGATTTTGTTAGCCAAAGTGGCCGAATATCTCGAGGCCGAAAGTGCTCGCGAATAACGGATAAGAACATAAAAAATGCTACAAAAAAGAGCGCCAATCATCACCATCATGGGTCACGTCGATCACGGCAAGACTTCGCTCTTGGATTTTATCCGCAGCAGCAAGCTGGCTGCGCGTGAAGCTGGTGGTATCACTCAGCACATCGGGGCTTATCAGGTCGAGTTTGCTGCCCAAAAAATCACTTTCATCGACACTCCTGGTCACGCTGCCTTCAACAAAATGCGTCAGCGTGGCGCCCAGATTACTGATCTGGTGATTTTAGTGGTGGCCGCCAATGACGGTGTTAAACCCCAGACCCTCGAATCGATTCGTTTCATCAAAGAGAGTCAAGTGCCTTTCATCGTGGCGATCAACAAAGTTGATTTGCCTGATCTTCACCTAGAAGTGGTTAAAGGTCAGCTGGCCGAAGCTGGCGTGCTACTGCAAGAATATGGCGGCGATGTCGAAGCGGTGGAAATTTCTGCCAAAACTGGTCTAGGTGTCGACAAGCTGCTCGAAACAATTGTCGTCATGGCTGACCTACTTGAGCTGCAGGCTGATCCAGCCGCTCCTCTCGAAGCAGTGGTGATTGAATCTAGCAAAGAAAAGAATAAAGGTTCGGTGGCCCGCGTCATCGTGCGCTCTGGCACCCTGCAAGTGCGCCAAGAGCTCATTGTCGATGAGATTACTGGCCGCGTGCGCTTGCTGGAAAATGAACTTGGTCAAGCGCTGACGCAAGTTTTGCCAGGTGAGCCAGCGCAAATCATCGGTCTGGACGAAGCCCCTGAAGTAGGCAGCGTCATTCGTGACAAGAATGCCAGCTACGAGGCTGATCTGACCGCCGAATTTAGTCGCACTGGTGAACTAGAAAAATCTTTCCGCCTAAGTGAGGAAATTAATTGGGAAAATGTCGATCTCGACGTCATGCTCGGGGATCGTGAGAAAATCAAGCTGATCGTCAAAGCTGACGTCAAGGGCACTCTCGAAGCGATTTTACAGAGTTTGGACCGCGACAGCGTCGATGTCATCGCTTGTGGGGTCGGTCAAATCACCGAACAGGACATGGAATTGGCTCGCGATGGTAAAGTTTTATTGATCGCTTTTAACCTCAAAGTTAGCTCTACCCAGAAGAAACAAGCCAAAAACTTGGGGGTCAAAATCAAAGAATACAACATCATTTATCACTTGATTGAAGATTTGCAGCAGAGCATGCTCAAGCTGATGGATGCCACTTTTGACGAAGTGGTCACCGGCGAGGCGGAAATCCTGCAAATTTTCGACATGAAGGGCGAGACCATTGCTGGCGTGCGAGTGCGCACCGGCGAGCTGAAGAAAGCTGATCTTCTCCACCTCAAGCGCGGCGACGACATCATCGCCAACCCCGTTCTCAAATCCATGAAGCACGGCAAAGAAGACATCGACCGCATCGGCCCCAAAAACGAAGGCGGCCTGACTTTCAAGAACCGCAAGCTCGATTTCCAAGTTGGCGACGTGATTGTGGCGTATAAAAAGGAAAGTTAAGTTTTTAGTTCTTTGTTCGAGCCTCTGTTTTTAGTTTTTAGCTGAATTTTTTTTGGAGAAGCTTCTCCCCCCCACAAACATAACAAAGTATCTCAAAAAGATTCATTTGCAATTCTGCTGTTTGACTCGACGGGGATATTGTTTTTAAATGGAGATAGGTAGTTTAATTTGGAAAGAAATTATGTCAGAAATTCAAGCTTCGCAAACACAGGTAGATGAAATAAAAACATCCATAAAAAATGCTTTACCGAATACGGGGGCATTAGGAATGAATGATCGTTTACAAGGATTGGTTGCTAGCAATGAGCGTGCTTTTGCTTTGGGTAGATTTAATAAATCAGAAAAAATTGGCGTGGTTGGAGACATGGAGGACTCCTTGAATTTCTGGGCTACCGAGCTTGGTTTGACTCAAGACAGTAAAGAATTAAAAGCTTTTTCTAAATTTTTAAAACAAAAAGGAGCTAAAGAAGCATTTAAGTTAGTTACTGATCGCGAAATGACTGGTAAAAGCAAAGAAGATCAAGCTGAATTTATGTCTGCTGGTATGGAAAGTCTCAAAGAAATGGTGTCAACTCTGATGGAGATTAAAAGTGAGTCTAATAGTTCTCCTGAAATGGAACAAGAACTTGCTGAACTATGGCAAAACTTCTTAAATGGCAGTGAAGCTGATCGCAAGGCAATTCGTGGTTTCATTAAAGAAGCTAGTAAGGCTAAGAGAGAAGCTTGGACCAATCTTAAAGAATTGCATAAGAGTCAGGAAGATTTGGATAAAGCTAATAAATTTAGATCTAGAGCTGATCGTGTTAAATCATCCAAAGATCCAGATAAGTATCGATTTACTTCTATGGCTGGAGGTCCAGTCCGCAAACTTTTATCTATTATGAGCCGTTTGCCTGGAGCAGTTCCAAGGAGATTTGTGGAGATGTTTAGCAGTTCAGATAAAAATGATGAGAATTACGAAATGAATTTGTCAGTTGAGTTGAGAGCAAAGATTTTATCTTCCGGTGACACTGCGAGAGTTTTAAGTATGTGGAGAGATGGTGTTTTAAGCACTAATGAATTAGGAGATTTAAGAAAAAAAATGATTGCTGAAATGGCTACAGATAGTATGTCCAATCCTTTAACTCCAGAGGAAAAAACTGCTTTGGAAAATAACGAAGAACTAGGTAGATATCAAAAAGAGGGTGTTTTTATAAGTGTAAGTAGAGATGTGCAGGCAAAACACTTTCAAGAATATTTCCAGGAGAAGCAAGACGTCGCTTTGGAACAATACACCAAGGCTCAAGATAGATATCTTGGCTTTAGTTTTGATAATGCTTCAAATTGGCAGAAAATTTTAGCTGCTGGCGCAGTGGAAATCGATCTTGTTTTACCAGAGTGGTTTAAAGAACTTACCGTACCCATGGCTGATACTCTTGGAAAAGGAGTTTTAACTTTGGGAGAAGATATCGGTAAAGAAGTCGGATTTATTGTCGATAATATGGAAGGCATGATTGCAGGAAGTGCTTTGGAAGATTTGAGTTCTACCACAGTAGCCAGAGAAATGGCGGTAGAAAATCTTCTTGCTTTACTTAATTCTGTAGATGGAGAGAATGATCCAAAAGAGGTTGCTAAAGCAGCTGAAATTTTACGTGGGGCTGAGGCTGCAATGGCCAGAACAGCCATGATGGTGGCGAGAGCTGTTGATACCGTGTCGATTACTGAAGGTAAAGGTTTGGCTTTATCAGCGGTTCTTTCTCCAATCGAATTAGCTGAAGCTGGTTTAGATGCTGCCACTGGCGGAATTATGTTCAGAGAAAACGCCTTAAAAATCCTTAAAGAGCTCAAAGATAGAACTAAGAAATTATTGGATGGAGATGGCGCACTTAAAGATGCTGCTGTTGGACTAGCTAGTGAGGGCAACATTAAAAAGAAAGAGTTAGCCGAAAAAGCGCACAAAACTGAAGCCAACTGGTTTGATGGTAAGGTTGTGGAGGTTGGTGTTCCAGAACAGTATATGGATAGAGACACCATGAACGAACACATAAATAAAACCATTTTTTCTAGAATGGCTGAAAAATTAAGAAGTGCTATGGGTCCTGAAACTACTCTGGCTAAAAAGAGTCAAGTTTGGAGAACTCTAACAATAGGAAGCAAGAGGCAATCTGTTGAAGAAGTTTCTGAAGCAACTTCTACTAGACGTCAAGAAGCTACAGTCGGTGTTGAGTATCTGAAAGAAAAATTGAAAGAAGTTGTTGCTGGAGCTGAGAGAGCTAATCTAGCTGCCCAGGAAGCTACATTAATTTCTCTAAGAGAAGCACAGAGAAAATTTACTGGTAGTGAGCTTAAACAAATTTCTGAAAGAGCAAAATTAGATAAGATGTGGAGAGATGTTTTTGCTCTTGGAGCAGGAGCAGCCGCTGTGGCTTTAGCTGCTACTGCCGCGGCTGGTTTAGATGCTGTGGCTGGCAATTGGGTAGATGTTGCCGGATCACATTTAAGTAAAGTATCAGAACAATTAAAAGTAATGAAAGAAGGCATGGTTGAGATTGCAAAAATTGCTAAAGAAGCTGGTTTGCCATCAGCAGAAGCTGGTGGTAATTGGGATGTTTGGTTGAAGCAAGTATTTGGAGTTGAGCTTGGAACACTCAATTTAAATGCGGCAGAAGCAGCTAGAGATTATGCTCCTGGTGTCAAAACAGTTTTAGTAGGAGTCTTAAAAGCTGTTCCAATTTTGGCGGCATTGAGAAGTTCATGGAACTTAATTCCTGGTAAAGCTAGAGCATTCACTGACTTTATGGGTGCTAGCAAAGTTGAAGGTGTTAACGTAGTATAAAAATATTTAGGAAAAATTATGAATAATCAAGATTCCAGCTCTTTTTTGTCTTTGCTACATGAAGTACTTAGGCACTCTTCCGCTCCAGAGGAAAAATTAAATCACTTTTTTACTTTGTTAGATCAGGGAGATTATTCTGCTATTTCTCAGGAGGAGGCTGCGGAGATGACTGAATATTTAGAAGAAGCAGGCAGTAAACTTGATCAAATGGTTTTGGAAAGTAGAGATATAGAAAAAATTAATAATCTAACTGATTTAAAAGAATTTACTAATAATTTACTAAATGAGTCTGAAAGAGGAGCATTGGAATTTGTTTTGAATAGTGCTAGTTCCAACACTCGATCTTCATCAGCTAGAGATGGCAAGTGGCTTTTGGACAAACTTGCTGGCCTTATAGAAGACGAGGAATAGCTCCTCTGGCTTTTTTCTATTATAGGTTCTATAATACCCACCTATATCAATTAATGCTTACTTTACTCATCCGGTAGAAGCACTGGGGAGTCAAAGGCGAAAGGAATTATGGCATTAGCAAAACAAAGTAAGGCTTCAATCATCAAGGATTTCGCGCTTTTTGAAGGCGACACTGGATCTCCAGAGGTACAGGTTGCTCTTTTGACTGCGTCGATCGAGCAGTTGACTGAACATCTCAAGCTCCACAAGAAAGACAACCACTCGCGCAAAGGCTTGCTCAAGCAAGTTTCCAAGCGCCGTCGTTTGCTCAATTTCTTGCTCAGCCGTAGCGAAGACCGCTACCGCAAGTTGATTGAGAAGTTGGGGTTGAGCAAATAAGCTTTGCAAAATCAAAGAAATTGAAAAGGCAGGTTTTAGAACCTGCCTTTTTTTGTGCTATAATATCCCCATATCAATTAAGAAACTCCAAGGAGGAGATCCTAGAGGATTCCAAAAAGACGAGAAATTTGCCGCAGTCTGGCCAAAAAAGCGCCAAGCAAGCAGAGCAAACCGCTTCTCTTCTTTTCAGAATACTCGGCTCTCCACTTAAGTTTCAGCAATCGCCCCGCGCTTCAAAAGTAGCAGCAGGGCAAAGAAAGTACAAATATGTCTTATCCCAAGTATGGAAATACTTATAAGAAAGATCTCGTCGTGGGCGATAAAGTCATCCAGATCGAGGTTGGCAAATTTAGTGAGCAGGTTTCCGCTGCAGTCCTCGCCACTTGTGGCGAAACAGTGGTTCATACCACCGTCGCTCTCGGCCGCAAAGTCAACCTCGGCTACTTCCCCCTCTCGGTGGAATTTGCTGAAAAACTCTATGCCGGTGGCATTATCAAAGGTTCACGCTGGGTCAAGCGCGATGGTCGTCCGACTGATAACTCCATCCTGCGTGGTCGCGTGATCGATCGCACCATGCGCCCGCTGTTTCCTGACGGCATCACCAATGAAGTCCAGATCATCAGCACTGTTTTCTCCTACGATGGTGAAAATGAGCCTGATATGATCGCCCTGGTCAGCGCCGCTCTGGCCTTGCAAATTTCTGACATTCCTTTTGACGGTCCAGTCGCTGGCATGCGCCTGGGTCTTGACGAAAAAGGTGAGTTTTTGATCAATCCTACCCGCAGTCAAATCGAGAGCAACGATCTCGACCTGATCGTGTCGGCTTCCAAAAATTCGATCGTCATGGTCGAAGCTGGCGCCAAAGAAGTCGCCGAAGAGGTAATGATCGAGGCTCTGCTCCGCGCTCAAGCAGAAGGCGCCAAGGTCTGTGAGCAGATCGAAAAAATTGCCGCTGAAATCGGCAAAGCCAAGGTTGAATTAGTCGATGCCGTTGACCCAGAAGTCGCTGCCAAGAAGCAAGTTCTAGTTGCACGTCTCGCCAGTACTTACCAAAAAGAAATCAGCGATATGGTCAATAAGCAAGGCCGTCTCGAGCCTTTCGGCTTGGACGAGTTGATTGCCAAGATTTTAGAGGAAGATAAAGCCAAACTCGCTGAAGGCGAGGAAAGCGAACTCAGCGAAGGCATGCTCCACAGCATTTTCCACGACTTGATGAAAGACGAAGCTCGCCGCATGATCATCGAAGACGAAGTTCGTCCTGATGGTCGCAAGACTACCGAAATCAGACCGATTTGGTGCGAAGTTGACTTGCTGCCTCGCGTCCATGGTTCGGCCATGTTCAAGCGCGGAGCCACTCAAGCTCTAACAGTGGTGACTCTAGGTGACCCATCTCTTGGTCAGCTAATCGAAGACATGGCGGGTGAGAAAACCCACCACTACTTCCATCACTACAACATGCCGCCTTACGCTTCTGGTGAAGCTGGTCGCTTCGGTTTCCCCAAGCGCCGCGAAATCGGTCACGGGGCGCTCGCTCAGCGCGCTATCGAGCCGATGTTGCCTAGCCAAGAAGAGTTTCCTTACACTATCCACGCGGTGAGCGAAATCATGAGCTCCAATGGCTCGACTTCCCAGGCTTCGGTTTGTGGTTCGACCATGGCCTTGATGGCTGCCGGTGTCCCACTCAAGAAGCCAGTGGCTGGTATCGCCATGGGCCTGATGTCGGATGGTGAGAAATTTGTCATCCTTTCAGATATCCAGGGCTTGGAAGATCACGTCGGTGACATGGACTTCAAAGTCGCGGGTACTAAAGAAGGCATTACCGCTATCCAGATGGACATCAAGCTCAAAGGCATTCCCAAGGAAGTCTTAGTTAAGGCTCTTGGTCAGGCTCGCGAAGGCCGTTTACACATCATGGCAGAAATGATGAAGTGCATCAGCGAACCTCGTACTTCCCTGAGTCCTTATGCGCCAAAGGTTGCTCAGATGACTATTCCTGCTGAGAAAATCGGCGGCGTCATCGGCTCTGGTGGCAGCGTGATCAAGGACATCATCGAGAAGTCAGGTGCTGAAGTCAACGTCGACGAAGACAAAGAGAAAAAGATCGGCATCATCAACGTTTCTTCGCCAGACCAAGCCGCGATCGATAAGGCTATGCAGATGATCGAAAACATCGTCCGCGAAGTCGAGATCGACGATGAGTTTGACGGCATCGTCACTCGCGTCGAAGGCTACGGCATGTTTGTCGAATTCCTACCAGGCCGCGAAGGTTTGGTCCACGTCTCCAACATGTCCAGCGACTACGTCAAGGACGCCAATGACCTCTACAAGGTCGGCGACAGCGTTCACGTCCGCGTCAAAGAATACAATCCAGAAGGCAAAATTGCCCTAACCATGCTTAGTAGTGAGCAAGAGGCTGAGCAAAAAGCCGCCCGAGCTTCTCGCGGCGAAAGCGACGATAATGGTCGTGGTGGCCGCGGCGGTGATCGCGGTGGCTACGGCGGCGGCAGACCTTCCTACGGTGGCCGCGGAGGCAGTCGTGGTGGAGACCGCAATGAGCGACGCCCCTTTGGTGGACGCGGTAATGGTGGAGGAAGAAGGTTTTAATCCACCAAGTAATCATTAGAAGTTAAGAACTCCAGCTGAAAGGCTGGAGTTTTTTGTATAAATTCGATTATACTTAAAAGATAATATGCGCACTGCCCACCTGCACAACGAAGCTGGTTTGTTTGCCATTCTCGAGCTAGATCGCAATCGCGAGCTGGCGGAGAGCGTGGGTCTAGACTTGTCGCTGCCAGATAACCTGGCTATTCTCGACGCCATCAATCGCCAGCTCTTGACTCTCAGTCAAGAAGTGACGGGGGTGATTTTTGATCCGATTTACACACATCAGCTGTTGGCTGACAAAGCCGCTACGGCTGGGGCGCTACTGCGCCTCGAGCAGGACAAGCTGCTAGCACCAGAAGAATTGCCAGCGCTTTTTCCCAACTTCAGCCTGGAGGAAATCGCCAACAACTACGCCCTTGCCAAACTCGAACTGCATTATCAGCTCGGTGAAGCCAAAGCGATCGAGAAGCGCCAGCTTTTGGCGGAAATTAGGGAGTACTCCAAGGTGTTGGGGATTGATTTTCTGCTCTCACTGCGTACGGCCGCGGCTGAGAATGATCAACTGCTTGCCATCCAAGAATTGCGTGGTCTCGCTGACCTTCTAGTCATCCAAAATCCCGCCGACCCTTTGGCGATGGCGACTATTGTCAGCGAGCTGGACATCCCTTGTTTGGTGACCAATGATGCGGCCGACAGCTACGAGCAATTTAAGGAAAAATTTCGCATGGCTATGGAAAATGGCGCCCGCGGCTATTGTCTAGGCGCGGTGCTCTGGCGCGAACTGGGTGATTTTCGCGGTGAGGATCAAAGCCTTGACTTGGCAGGCATCTGCAAGTATTTGGCGACTACCGTTCGGGATCGGATTTTGGAGCTTAACCGCATCGCCGCCGAGAGTTTGCAGATTTAGTGTCCCTTTAGCTTGCTTTTTGCCAACTTTTCATATAGATTGGGATCTATATTATTGTTTTAGTTTGAAAGGATCCATATGTACACTTTGCCAAATTTGCCCTACGCCTACGAAGCCCTCGAGCCGCACATTGATGCTGAAACGATGAAGATTCATCACGACAAGCACCATCAAGCTTATCTCGACAAGCTCAACGCAGCTCTGGAGAGCCAAGTAGAGTTGGCCAGTTTACCAGTTGAGGATTTGCTGTGGCAATTCGAGGAGCATCAAGCGAAATTGCCAGCTGAGGTTGCGACAGCACTGCGCAATCATGGTGGTGGCTACGCTAACCACAACCTCTTCTGGGAAATTATGTCGCCAGAGGGTCCGCGCCAAGCGGTCGGCGAGCTAACCAAGGCTTTAGATGCCACTTTTGGCTCTTTTGCTGATTTTCAGGCCAAATTTGTCGATGTTGCCACCAAGCACTTCGGTTCTGGCTGGGCTTGGCTAGCAATCGATCAAACCGGCAAACTAGCAGTTTATTCCACCTCCAACCAAGATTCTCCCCTGATGCAGCAGCACCGACCTTTACTTGGTGTCGATGTCTGGGAGCACGCCTATTACCTCAAGTACCAAAACCGTCGCCCTGACTATTTGGCCGCCATTTGGCAGGTCTTGGATTGGCAGAAGATTGAGGAGCGGTATTTGCAGGCAGTTGGCAAATAATTTTGAGGTTAGACTTTACCAATAAATTAGTCTAGTATTTTCTTCTGTAATCATGCTCGAAGTTATTCTTGATGTAGAAACCAAACAAATTTTTGACGACGTGGGCGGCTATTTTCCAGAGAAGTTAGGTATTTCTTTTGTCGGTGTTTGCGTGCGTGATAGTCGCTTTGCTAAGGGAGAGATGCAGTCTTACTTCGAGAAGGATCTGCCCAAGCTTTTTCCGCTGCTAGAGCGCGCCGACGTGGTCATCGGTTTCAATATCGACGGCTTCGATATGCCTACCTTAATTCCTTATTACCAGGCTGACATTAGCCGCATTCCAACTCTCGACGTCATGGATCGTATCAAAAAAAGCGTCGGCCACCGCATCGGTCTAGATGCTGTCGCCAAGGAAACTCTGGGGATTGGCAAAACTGGTGATGGTCTGGACGCTATCAAGTACTATAAATCTGGCAACTATGAAGCTCTAGAAAAATATTGTCTGCAAGACGTGGCGGTCACCCGAGATGTCTATGATTATGGTCTCAAAAATGGGCAAATTAAATTTCGCAACAAATGGAACCGCTTAATTGAGGCGCCAGTCGATTTCTCGTTTCAGAGCGCCAAGGCAAGTGGGATACAAATGAGTTTGATATGAAACCTAAAATTTGCTACACAGCCGCTGCTCACCTTGTCCACCAAGGCAAGATTCTTCTTATCAAACATAAAAAATTTAAGCAGTGGCTCGGTCCAGGTGGTCATATCGACGAGAATGAACTAGCTCATGAAACGGCAGTTCGTGAATTCATGGAAGAAACTGGTTTGCAGGTCAAAATAGTTAGTGCTTATGATGATCTTAGTGGTCAAGCAACTGGGGCTGATGATTTGTTTCACCCCATGCCTTTTGCCGTCAACGAGCATTGGGTTTGTCGGGCCAATTATGAAGAACGTCAGAAGGCAGTCGAGCAAAATCTCCCTTTTATTCCTGACAAACAGTGGAGTAAGGGTTGTGAAAAGCACTTTAATTTTTCTTATTTAGCGAAATTAGTTGGTCCGCTGGAGATCAAGCCGGCAGCTGGGGAATCCAAGGAAGTGCGCTTTTTTACCCTTGAGGAATTGGAGGGTTCTTACCGCAGCGAACTAGCTAGTTCGATTTTTGCCGAAGTAAAGCAGGCTTTTGAGCTTGCTAAATCCTTTCATTCTTGAGAAAATGACCTTTGAGAGGTCTAATTATGTTTCCCAAACACCAACTCACTGACAAGGTTAAACTTCTGCAAAAAGTCGCTATCATTCGGTCTAACCAGCAAGGCGCTGGTTTAGAAGTACTGTTGTTGCAGCGAAGCAGTGAGGCCAAATCGCGCCCTAGTGCTTGGGATTTGCCCGGCGGCAACAGCGAGTGGCCGAAGGGTCAGACTTCAGTCGCCAATTTGCACTTGGCGGATCTAAGTCGAGAAATTGCTGAAGAAACTGGCCTAGTTGTGACCGACAATGCCTTTTCCATGAAGTTGCCAGTGCATTTTTCGACCTATTTCGACAGCGGCAAGCAAATTTTTACTATTATTGCCGGCTGGTCATTGAATTTTTCAGACACAAGCCAAGCACTTATCCAGATCTCTAACGAACATCAGACTTACTCTTGGGTGCCTGGAATTGAGTTGGCCAATTACGATTTTGGCGGTGACAAGGGCACTTTTATTTTGGATATCATCCAAAAAGCGCTGCTTTCGTTTCAAAATAGCCAGTTTTGATATAAAATTCTTCGTTGCTTCTCAGAACCCAGTTAAGATCGTTATTGGCCTCTGTTATGACTCGCAAAATAACTAGGGCACAAGCAACAATACTTGACAAACTTAATTTTCCCGGGCATGATGGGATCATAGTAATACTAAGTGCGAGGAAATATGTCAAAACCAACAACTCAACCGTCCGATCTCCAAAATAAAATCCAAGTTTTCATGCCTTATCTTTTCCCCTTAATAGCCGTTATCTTCGTGGTAGTAATGTTTGCTCGTTGGTACCAGAGCAAAACTGCTGACGCTCCAGTTAGCTTGCTAGATCCGCAGTTCCAGGTTGAAACCCTGCCGAGTCAAGTTGAAAATGACATCCTCAAGGGGGCAGTAGATTACCAAACAGCCGAAATGCAGGGTGAAGGTAAAGTTGCCGGTGAAGTTCGTTACCAGATTGTTGATGACAAACTGAGTTTTACTGTGACTGCCAACTTACCATCTTCAGAGGAAGATTATGTTGTCTGGTTAACTGATGGTAATAACGAAGCCAAGAAACGAGTTTTTAACTTAATTTATTCCAAAGCTGGCTACATGGGTAGCGCCATGGTTGCCGCCGAGGTTTTACCGGTCAGAGTTGTTATCGTCAAGGCCTCAGATTTGCTGCTGCAAGACGTTTTATTGGAAACTGACTTGAGTAAAACAGAGTAAAAGAAGCAAATTGCTTCTTGATTAGCTACTCAAGTGTGCTAGGCTAAGTTAATAAAAATTATTCTCTGCTAAGCACAGAGAAAGAAGGGTGAACATATGGCAACCGCCTATAGTTACACAAATTCTAAGGGTCAAACCTACTACCTTCACACCAGAGATGTGACCTTGAAGAATGGTAGAGTTCAAACCATTTACTTTTTCGCTCGTGATGTCCGCGAGGGCTCTTTGAGCGCCGTACCAGCTGCCTACCAGGTAGTTGAGACCAGCCGTACTGGCATGCCAGTCTTGAAGAAGAAATAAGAATTCCTCGATTCTAACGATCGGGACATTCTTGTTTCGCTTATTAGAACGTCGATCTCTTGAAATAATTCTCTTCAATCACTTTTTGTGAAAAGATAAACCCCGCGCCAAAAGGCGCGGGGTTTTTTCGACTGAGCTTATGCGAAGAAGTGTCTGGAACATAGGCGGAAGACGGACCGAGCTTCGCGAGGGAATGTCCGAAGTGGAGGCGGAAGACGGACTATGTCTTGTTGCCTTGTCAACCTTTAAAAATTCTTCAATTTATGAGAAACTGACAGCAGAAATATGAAAATCTTTATTGGCAGTGATCACGGTGGTTTTGCCTTCAAAGCAGAACTGCAAAATTATCTAGCGGACAGGCACCCGGAATTTGAAGTGCAGGACTGTGGAGCTTTTCTGCTCGACCCAAGTGATGATTATCCGCCAGTTGCTTTACAGGTGGCACAGAAAGTGGTTGTATCAGCAGGTAGTTTGGGTATTTTGCTTTGCCGCTCTGGTTCAGGGATGGTGATTGCCGCCAACAAAGTCAAAGGCGTGCGCGCCGTGGAGCTTTATGACATTCGCGTCGCCAAGCAAGCCAAAAGCCATAATCACGCTAATGTAATTGCTCTTGGTGGTGATTATTTGACTCTAGAGAAGATAATTGAGATCTTGGAGGTTTTTTTGCAGACTGATCTCGACCAAGATGCGCGCCACAAGCGTCGATTAAGTCAGATTAGCGATTACGAAAATAATAATTAACTTGAAGAAAAGAAAAAGGAAATCATGCAGTTAGATGTAACCGCCAATGTTTTGACTGGTGATTTGAATTTAGCGCGTCGCCAGATCGAATTGGCCAGAGAGAGCAAGCTTCTGCCAGCGATTCAGATCGACATCGTCGATGGGGTTTTTGCCGACACTCATACCTTTACCCCTCAGGATTTAGTTGACATTGATTTCGGCGAGTTGCAAATCGATTTTCACTTGATGACCGAAGAACCGATGGATTACGTCTGGGAAATGGAAGAGTATTGTCGCCATTTGCCGATTCGCTCCGTTTTTGGTCAGATCGAGAAGATGTCCTATCAGGAGGCCTTTCTAGAGGAAGTCAAAAAACAAGATTGGCGGGCTGGCTTAGCACTCGACTTGTACACTCCTCTCGAGGCTATTGATGATAATAGTTGGGACTGGATGGATGCGCTGCTGCTGCTTGGGGCCCCAGCTGGCGAGTCAGGTCAAGAATTGAATCCGCTCATCTTTGAAAAAATCCAAGCTGCCAGAGAAAAAATCCTCAAAGGTGAGCCAATGCGTATTTTCGTAGACTGTGGAGTTAATAAAGATAATGTTGCCAAACTGCAGCGCGCTGGTGTCGACAGTGTTACGGCCAATTCAGCTTTTAATCAAGCCCCCAATTACAAGCAAGCAGTCGAGGAATTTCTCAGTAAACTTCTTCCAACACAAGAAATGAGTTAATTTTGCTTAGATTTTGTGGCATTTTAACAGTTTCTGATGACGATAGTAGCTGTGACTACTTGAGGAAGAAGAAACATGTTAAAATGACGGAAAAGAAAGTAAAAGTAGCCATTTCTTGTGTTGGAAGAAGTCTATTATGTCAAAAGATAAAAAAGTTCTCATCCCTAGGTCTAATCGTTTGTGCAAAATCGATAACATCGCCTTTTATGGTAGTGCCGATTTGGAACAAGATGATCCAGCTTACCACGAAGCCTACGAAGCAGCTAAGCACGTCGCCAAGCGCGGCAAAGTGGTTATCAACGGTGGCGGACCCGGCATCATGGAGGCCGCTACTAGAGGAGCTAAGGCTGGGGGAGGCAAAACTCTGGTGGTGACTTTTTATCCAGAAAATCTGCCAGAATTTGAGGGTCGTGATGACAACAATATCGCTGATAAGGAAATCAAAACCGCCAATTACATCGAGCGGATGTTTGGTTTGATGGATAATGCCGATCTCTTCGTCTGTTTCAAAGGTGGAACTGGTACTCTTAGCGAGTGGGCGACTGCTTGGCTTTTGGCTCATCTCTATTATGGCAATCATAAGCCTTTGATTCTTTATGGGTCTTTTTGGCGGGAGGTGGTGGACACTATTCACAAGCATTTCATGATTGGCTATAAAGAGGCGCAGGTTTATCGCATTGTCGAAAACCTCGAAGAATTTAAGGTAGCTTTGCGAATTTTTGATGAAGAGATGGCGGCGCGCCGCCTCAAAAATGGTTAAAAATAGTTGTAGTGGCAAGCGCCGCCACGCAACTCGTGTTAAGATAAATACAATAAACAGAAAACATAACTGCCCTTATGAGTTCCTACGACATTATTTCTATCGGTTCATCTCTTTTGGATATTTTTATCAAGTCTGATAATTTGGAAGCGAAGCGTGATGGTGATCGTCAAATTCTGACCTACGGAGAGAAGCATGAACTATCAGATTTTCAGATCTATACTGGCGGTGGCGCTAGTAACACTGCAGTAGCTTTTGCCAGACTTGGTTTGCATACAGCAGTGATTTCCGAGACTGGACGTGATGATTTTGCCAGTCTGATCACCGCCGACTTTCAGAAAGAAGGTGTAGCGACCAATTTGTTGATCCAGGAGAAATTGGAGCAAACCGGCGGCTCAGTGATTTTGGTTGGTAAAAATTCAGAGCGAGCTATTATGGTGCACCGCGGAGCGGCTTCAATGCTTGATCCTTTTGACATCCCAGCTTTTTGGTTGACCAAAAGCAAGTGGGTTCACCTTTCAAGTATTGGCGGACGCCTTGAGACTTTGCAGAAAATTTTCAAGGTTCTTGCTAACAACCAAGAAACCAAACTGTCTTGGAATCCTGGCAAGCGGGAATTGGAGCTTCTAGTCAATGAAAAATTTTCTATTGAAGATGTGCCTTGTGAAGTTTTTTTCGTCAATCAGGAAGAGTGGGCCGTGGTGGAGCCCTTACATGAAGAAATTCTGCTTAACTTCCCTCAAGTGATTATTACCAAAGGCAAGGCTGGCGGTGAGGTTCATCTCTTTGGTAAAAAGAAATTTGAATTTGTTGGTCAATCAGCTGTTTCAGTAGATAACACTGGAGCAGGTGATGCTTTTGCGGCTGGTTATGTCGCCGCTTTACTCAATGGTTACGAGGTGACGCAAGCTATCGCTTGGGGAGTTAAAAATGCAGCCAACGTGGTGGCTTATTTTGGCGGCAAGCTAGGCTTGTTGCGTAATTCGCAAATGTTGGAGTTAACAAAAAAGAAAAATTAGTGTTTAATTAGTAATTAGATTTGTAGTGGAATAAACGTATGAAAAAATTTCTGTCCTATCTCCTCGCTGTGCTATTTTTCGCGAGTTCAGCTAGCGCAGCTCAAGCTGTTTTAGAATTAACTCAAATTGGCACCACCGATCTAACGGGTCAAGGTATTGGTTCCACTGTTTCTGCTTATACTTACACGTTGCGTTCATTTAGTTTGTACGGTAATTCTACTGCCTCCAGTTCAGTATCGATCAAAATCGATGACGTCACCTATTCTGCCACTGCCAATGAAACTGGTGCTTGGTCGACTTATCTTTCCAATTTGACCTACGATGATCATGCTGTCGAGGTTAGTTCTGCTGGTCAGACCAGTCTAAATTTTACCTTGAAGATTAGTTCTGCCTCAGCCACCCCCACAGCTACTCCTACCGCTGTGCCGTCAACAGAAACCAAGGGTGGCACGACCTCTTCGACTCTTCCTCAAGCTGGCGCACTAGAAAACACTTTTATTTTGGCTGCGATCTCGATGTTGTTAATTGGTTTGGGTGTGACGATTAAATATCGCGCTTAGACCTTGCTTAGACTTTTAGACAGCGAGTTTTTTGACCTATGTCCGACTACAAAGAGATTCTCAACCAAGAAATTGCTGCATTGGCCGCCAAAGTTGAACAAGGTGAATTGCCTGATGAGATGCGCTACCAGCTCAAAAAAGAGATTGTTGCTCTGGAGCGCAGTGTCGAGTTGGGCAGTTACGACGAGAAATACGAAAAAGTTTCCAAGTATGTTGACTGGTGCCTGCGCATTCCTTTTGGCAAAAAAAGCGATGACGTCTTGGACCTGCAAAAAGCCAAGGAAGTTTTCGATCAACACCACTTCGGCATGCAGGAAGTCAAGGATCGCTTCCTCGAGTATTTGGCCGTCCTCAACTTGCAAAAAAACAACCTCGGCGATCAGGAATTTTCAGCGCCAATTTTGTTGCTAGTAGGTTTAGTGGGTACGGGCAAGACAACTTTCGCTTACTCTCTGGCTGAGGCTCTTGGTCGCCAGCTGGTGCGCATTCCTTTTGGTGGTATGGGTTCTGCCAAAGAATTGCGCGGTAATTCGCGCTTGCTACTTGGTTCTGAACCTGGCAAAGTCATTCGTGGTGTTTGTGAGGCCGGTGTAATGAATCCGATCATTTTGCTTGATGAGATTGATCGTGCTGCTGATGACGCCAACATGGATATCATGGGTGTTTTGGTGGAGTTGCTTGACCCAGCTCAGAATCACGCTTTTACTGACGACTACATCAATTACCCGATCAATTTATCTCAAGCGATTTTTCTAGCCACCTGCAATAACACCCGCAAAATCGCCACTGCCGTCATGGATCGTATGGAGAAAATCACCATGCCTTCCTATACCGACGAGGAAAAAGTCGCCATCGCCAAGAAGTACGTCATGCCTAAAGTTCTCAAAGAAGCTGGCCTCAAGCCTGAGCAATTCGTCATTCGTGAAGAAATGTGGCAAAAAATGGTCCGCCCGCTTGGTTTCGACGCTGGCATTCGTACCCTTGAGCGCACTATTAAGGGTGCTGCTCGCAAAGCTGCCCGCATTTTGATCGAGAGCAAATACGACAAAGTCGAGATCGGGCCGGATAATTACAAGATTTTCTTACCGTCATATTAAGCGTCACATTAAGACCTAGTTATACTTATTTTGCCTTTCCCAAATTGTGCTAGAATCCAAAAATGCATGTCTCTAACCTCGCAAGATTTACAAGCCATTGGTGATTTGATTGATCAAAAACTCGATCAGAAACTCGAGCAGAAACTCGAGCAAAAACTCGAGCAAAAACTCGAGCAAAAACTCGAGCAAAAACTTAAACCAATTAGAAGAGACCTGCGCAAAATCAAAAGAACCCTTGATGATACTATTGTTTTCTTTGATCGCCGAATTATTGATCACGGTCACCGCTTAGATCGGCTCGAAGAACATGTTGGTTTGGCGAAAATCATCAATCCTGTATAATGCGCTCAATGATCTATTCCGACCTTGCTGCTCTTCAAGCAGATTTAGAAGCTAATTTTCAAAATTTCCCTCTAGTCACTAAGCCGACCGATTTGATTCCTGGTGAAGGAAACGCAAAGGCCGTAGTCATGCTAATCGGCGAAGCTCCTGGCTATCACGAGAGTGTAGCTCGTCGGCCCTTTGTGGGTCGCTCTGGGCAGTTGCTTCGTAAAACGTTGGTCGAGAGTGGGTTGACCGAAGCGGAAGTCTACATCAGCAACATCATTAAAGTCCGCCCACCCGACAATCGCGACCCTTCGCCTGAAGAAATCATGGCCTTCAAACCATATTTAGACGCTGAAATCAAGCTAATAAAGCCAAAACTCATTGTCACTCTGGGTCGCTTCAGCATGGCCAAATTTTTGCCCGAAGTCAAAGTTTCTCAGGTGCACGGCCGTTTGCACAAGATTAAATGGCAGGAGCAGACGCTTTATATTTTACCGATGTATCACCCTGCCGCCGCCTTGCGTGCTACCAGAGTCAAAATATCCTTCGTCGAGGATTTCAAGAAAATTCAAAAAATTATTAATTTTATCGAAACCGCCAGTGAGACTGACGATTTTCGCGCAACAGTTGAGGATGCGCTGTTGTAGAATAGAGTTTAGAAACAAGAAAGGTTATTAATGCTAAAATTCTTACCCCTTGGGGGCATGGGTGGCGTCACCCAGAACATGTATGTGTATCAGATAGATCAGGAAATCATGTTGATTGACTGTGGGATTGGTTTTCCAGACATGTATATGCCTGGTGTGGATACCCTCATTCCTGACATCAATTATTTGCTAGATCAAATCAATAATGGCGCACGCATCATTGGCATGGTCCTCAGTCACGGTCATGATGATCACATTGGCGCTTTACCATATATTTTGCCGGAATTACCAGAATTTCCTATATATGGTTCACCTTTGACAGTGGCTTTTGCCCGAGACCGCTTGTCGGACAAAAAAATCGAACGAGACATTCGCGTCGTCCCTGGCAAGGAAACGATTAAGTTAAGCAATAATTTTTCTTTTCAGTTAATTACGGTGACTCACTCGGTACCAGATACGCGTCACGTGGTGGTTGATACACCTGTCGGTCGCATTTACCACGGCAGCGACTTCAAACTCGATAAGCAACCGGTCGACAGAGTGCTGTCTGACATGGCCGAGATCAAAAAAGTTGGTGAGCAAGGAGTTTTGCTGGCGATGGTGGACGCTTTGCGGGTCGAACAAGCCACTTGGACTCCCTCCGAATCAAGCGTTGGTCCAGCACTTGAAGCAGAAATGCAAAACGTCAAAGGTAAAATTCTGGTCACCTTGATGAGTTCGCATTTGCATCGCATCCAGCAAGTGATCGATGTTTGTGAAAAGTTGGGTCGACAGGTGGTTTTCATTGGCCGCAGCGTAGAGCAAAACGTCGTCTCGGCGACTTTGACCAAGAAATTAGGTATTCCAGAGGGTATGCAGGTTGACAAAAATCACCTTGCCGAAGTTCCAGATAGTCGCCTCTGCGTGATTATTGCTGGTAGCCAAGGCCAGGAGGGTTCGTCTTTAGTGCGAGCCGTTTACGGCGAGCACCGCACTATCCAGATTAAGCCAGAAGATAAGGTCATTTTCTCTGCTAATGTCATCCCAGGTAACGAAATCAATTACTATTCAGCGATTGATGAATTATCAGCCAATGAAGTTGACGTGGTTTATCCAGAAATCAATCATCAAATTCACAGCTCTGGTCACGCTAGTTTGCCAGAGCAGCGCGAACTAGTGGACACCCTTGGCGCCAAATTTGTTATGCCTATCGGGGGCGCCGACCGTCACCGCGCCCTTTTCCATAAATTGGTTGCGACACCAGCTGGCTATGATCATCGCCACGTGCTTCTCCCCAAAACTGGAGAAGTTCTCGGCATCGATCAATCTGGCATCCGGGTAGTTGATGAAGTTTTCCTCAATGCCAAAGCTGTTGATGGACTTGGAATTGGTGATGTTGGTCCAGTAGTTTTGTCAGACCGCTTGTCGTTATCTAAAGCAGGCATCATCGTTTTGGTGATTCCTAAGATCAAAGGTCGTTACGAATTGATGGACATGAAAGTGGTGTCACGCGGCTTCGTTTTTATGAAGGAAGCTGACGAAGTGATTCAATTCATCAAGGAAAAAACTGCCGAAATCATCGACGAAGACCAGAAGCCACTCAAGGAGGATGAGCTCAAGAAGAAGATCGAGCGCCGCCTAGCCAAGAAGCTTTACAAGGTCATCCAGCGCGAGCCAATGATCGTGCCAGTGATTGTGGAAATGTAAGTTTCACTTGCAAGTTGCAGGCTTTTCCTCTTAAATATAAAGGTGACCCTTGACTTGGGTGAGGGTTTTATGTTATATCCTATAATAATAAAATATATGCTTATTGGGTTCTAATCATGGTGAAATTCAAACGTAACAAACGCAAAAAACGCCAAGCTTTTCGCCTCAAGATGAGGACGGACACTAGCTATTCAATCGTGGCGGTTTTTTTGATTTTGCTTGGCTTGCTAGTACTGATTTCTTTCACTGGCCAGGGACAACTCTTAGTTTTCATCAATGATGTTTTGTCGCTCAAATTTGGTTTAGCGATGTTATTTTTGCCTTTTGTTTTCATTTCCGCAGGTCTAGTGATGATTCGCAGCAAGTACGCCTGGTCGAAGCCAACTATTTTGCTAGGAACGATTCTGTTGATGCTCGGGACGCTAGGTTTTGCCAAGAGTGGTCAGATCGGCAGCAGTCTCTTCGCCAACTTCGCTCGCTTATTGACGGAAACTGGCACTTTTGCCCTGTTTGCCGCTATCTTTTTGGCAGGGCTTTTAACTTTGTCGCAGTCTTCACTGATCGAACTATTCGCTTTACTAGCCAAAATCCCTCATCGCAAGAAAAAAGAACTAAAAGACGGTCGCGATCCATTTGCCGATCAGGTTTCAGAGAAAGAAATTGCTAGAGCCAAGGGCTTCTCGATTCCTAAATTTGGTTTTGCTTTTGCCAAAAAAGATGAGCTCAAAAAGGGCTCAGACTTCCACGAACAAATCGAGCAAGACCAGAGTAGTGCTAAAGCGATCATTGAAGATAGTCAAGCAAATATCCCACCATCAACAAACCTCGAACATCAGGAGGCTCTCAACTCGCCAGCTAGGCCAATGATTTGGGATTATCCACCCCTTTCTATTTTGTCGCAGAAGTCTGGTGGCAAAGCCGATCGTGGCGATGTCAAGGGTAATGCTTCAATTATTGAAAACACTTTAGACTCCTTTGGTATTACCGCCAAAGTTGTTGAATATAACCCTGGTCCAGCTGTTACTCAGTATGCTCTGGAAATTAGCAAAGGTACTCGTTTGGCCAAAATTACTGCTTTATCTACTGATTTGGCTTTAGCTCTCTCTGCACCGACAGGTCAAATTCGTATCGAAGCACCTATCCCTGGACGCAATCTGGTTGGTGTCGAAGTGCCGAATCGTAGCGCTGAATATGTCACTCTTAGAACCATGTTATCCGCTCCTGCGATGAAGAAGCATAAGTCTAAACTAGCCGTGGCACTGGGGATTGATGTGGCCGGCAATCCTTCGATTGTCGATATTGCTGCCATGCCACATTTACTAATTGCTGGTTCTACTGGCTCGGGTAAATCAGTTGCCGTCAACTCCTTCATGTGCTCGATTCTGTTCCGTGCCACCCCAGAGGAAGTTAAATTTATTTTAGTTGATCCCAAGCGTGTCGAGCTGACTGGTTATAACGATATTCCGCACTTGTTGACTCCAGTGATTGTCGAACCATCTAAGGTCGTTTCTGCCCTAAAGTGGGCGACTCAGACCATGGATCAACGCTATAAAATGCTGTCTGAAGTGGGGGTCAAAAATATTAATGACTACAATGAGTTGGCAGGTTTGGCGACCATGCCTAACATCGTTATTGTCATTGATGAATTGGCCGACGTGATGCTCTTTGCCCCGTCCGAAGTGGAAGACAGCATCACACGCATTGCTCAAATGGCTCGCGCTGTTGGTATTCATTTGGTGCTCGCCACTCAGCGACCTTCAGTTGATGTTTTGACTGGCCTGATCAAAGCCAATGTGCCGACTCGCATTGCTTTCAACGTTGCTTCGATGACCGACAGTCGCGTGATTTTGGACACCCCTGGTGCGGAAAAACTACTGGGTCGTGGCGATATGTTGTTCCAGGCTCCTGATAAACCTAAGCCGATTCGTGTTCAAGGCACTTTCGTCAGTAGCGAAGAAACCAAAAGTTTGATCGATTTTCTCAAGTCACAAGGTAAAAAACCTCAGTACGAAGAAGAGATATTGACCAAATTCCAGTCTGGTAAGATCAGCGGTGGTAGTTCTGGAGCTAATGGCGGTGATTCAGACATTGATGAGAAAAGCGTGGAGGCGGCGCGGCTGTTTTTGACGGCTGACAAGGCTTCCTCTTCCCTGATCCAACGGCGCATGTCGGTTGGGTACGCTCGCGCCGCCCGCATCCTCGATCAACTCTACGCTTTGGGCTTGGTCGGTCCGCCCGACGGCAGCAAGCCTAGAGATGTCAATAATAACAAGATCAGAGAATTTTTGATGAGTAAGGAACAACAGGGCTAAACATGCTTAGTTATCTTGCAATTTCCCCTCATGTTTAGCAAACCCTGCTCTATCATTTTTTCTTCTGCATGTAGCCAAGCTCTGTATTCTTCTTGAAGGGCGCCACCGGTGCCGGTTTTTTTAATTCTGATGGCGTTAAATTTTTTCTGCCATTCTTTATTATCTTTTTCACTTAGTAATTTTTGAATAGCACAGAAGGCAACAGCGGTAGCTCCACTTGGTAGTCCTATCTCATAAACCTCTGCTCCTTGCGGCATAGCTCCAACGCAAATTTGTTGCCAACCATCTTTGCCACCTTCCTCATGTGGATGTCCAAGCAAACCACCGTAGAAATAAACTGGAGCTGTCATGTCTGCTTTATTTGTGTTTCTAATGTGTTCCATTTTTTGTCTAATACCAAAGAAAGCTCCTTTGGCCACAGCAAGCATGACTAACTTCCTCTCTTCTTCTGGCCATTTTACAATTTCTTTTCTGGGTTGTTCTATGTATTCTTCGCCTTCAAGTTTATAGACGATTCCTTTGCCTTTTTCAGTTGGCACATAGATATAAGGGGTTTCTGTTCCTGTTGCCATCATTTCTCGCATGATGCGATCGACGTTTTTATAGGCTTCTGCATTCATTGCTTTGTCGAGGCCTATAGTGAGTGGGCCCATCCAATCACGATTGATGTTGGCCATCATTCTTTGTGTTTCATAGGAAGTGTGGCTATCTTTATCATGAGCTGCATTTATAGGGCAGGTGTCTATATCAGAAACTATTTTTCCGACACTATCAGTACAGATTATAGTTCCCTTTGGATTGATTCCTCCATATTTCATAGCCCAAGCAAGGACTCTCAATTCAGCAGCCAAGTCTTTTTCATCAAATGTTAAGACCTCGCCATATTTGTGCATATTGCTCGCCATAAACTGACTTTGACTAAATATTATTTGCCAAGCAGGTATGCCTATTTTTTCTAAAAAACTTATTTTTTCATCTTCTTCGTCATTTGGGAAATCTTCAAATGCAGGAATACCTAAATCTGCCATTTCTACCAAAGGCACAAGTTTAACTCCCCTTTTATCTGTTTTTTTGTTGTTAAGTATTTCACTGGCAATTAAACCTCTGATGGTTGTGAAACGCAGATGTTTAAAATCTATAACCTTTTCAGTATTAAACAATCTTTTTAACGCTTCTTTGTTTTGCATTAACCACAATATTTTTGCCAGAGTGGTGGGGTTATCCATGAAGACTTCTAAAGTTTTCCCAAGTTTTTTTAATTGTTTTTTAACGATTTCTCTCTGCTGCCCATCTAATTTTGGATGGGGAGATGGATCGTCTAAAAGTACTGCAGCGTTTCCTGCTTCTGGATCGCTCGTTGGATCAGTGATAACTAAATCATGATGAAAACCAGTAGTGGCAAATACTAATTGTCTATTTTTATTAAAAACCTCTTTATCTAAGGCTTTTTCAACCTGTTTTTTAATCAAACTCAGCAGCCTCCGAGTGTGCTTGTTGTCTAAAAATTTAATTCTTGAATGACTAATTGTCTCAACTTGTGTTTTGTAGTCACCCCATTCAACATCAATGTCTTTTTTGGAAAAAGTTTTAGTCTTAGGATCATAATTCCAAACTTCCACTTTAGGGTTGGTGGAGCCGATGTCGATCGCGCAAATGACATATTCTATGCCTCGAGATTCACCCTCCTTTTTTCTGGAAAAGTCTATAGAAGTTTCAAGTAATCTTGTTGGATCAGTAATGATAGGAACTGTTTCACTCATAGTATCTCTAAAGAGCGCACATTATATCAAAAAACTGAATTATTTTAAATCAAAGATTAAAATTAGGAAAATGGTTGGAAAATAACAGTGGAGATGGCGGGTTATGACCCCGCGTCCGTGTCCAGCTTGAACAATAGCCTCTACGAATATAGTTTATCTTGGATTAAAAACCAGTGAGTGGACAAACAAACTTTTACCGGTTTATCTGCATCATGTTATCAAAACTACTTCCGATGCAAACTGAAATAGTTTCTTAAGTGACTGTGTTCTCACTTGTGTGACCGCATCACTTACACGGGTCAAACAAATGCCGGCTTCGTTATTAGGCGAAGGCTGGAGCTGGAGAAAAGAAGCTAGCAACGAAGTTGCGAGCAGCATTCTTAGCTTTTGAAATTAGATCGACAGTTATTGTCTAGATCTTCTTTAGCGTCTCTGATCTGAAAGACGATTCGCGCCTATTGACAAGATGTCGCGTCAAAGCAATACATCCCCTGTTAAAGTTCTTATTTTGCACCTTAATTACAGTCACACTCAACTGAAACCGTTGCTTCTTTTAGTAGCAATCTTCTTCTCGTTCAATGAAGTCGCTGTTTATTGGCATTGAGCTTATTAATGCTGATGCTCAGCGACTTCAATGGACTGCAATTAAGGTGCAAAATATTTAAAGTAGGCTTAAATTATACCACTACTTGGCTTTAGAAGCCACCACTAGGCCGATGATTTCCCTGGCGCCAGCCAGTTTCAAGACGCTCGCTGCCTGGTTAAGTGTGGCGCCAGTCGTCAAGACGTCATCAAGTAGGAGGATTCTCTGGCCACTGATTTTCTCCTTTGCGCCCGCCGTGAGGGTAAAAGCCCCCTCGAGACGCTCGAGGCGGGCTTGCTGGCTTTTGACTCTGGCTTGGGCTGATAGATATTTTGGTCTCTCGAGGAGATTGAGGACTGGCAGACGCAGTAGTTTGCCCAGAGTCAAAGCAATTTCCTGACATTGGTTATAACCGCGCTGGCGAAGTTTTCGCGGATGAAGAGGGATAAAAGTCAGGTAGTCTGCCTCTGGAATAAGTAAATGACGATGGAGCAGTAGAGCGAGGAAAGGCGCTAGGTTGCGAGCGTTGTGGTATTTGAAGTTTTTAAGAAGCAAAGCCAAACCGCCACTCAACCTAGCGCAGACCAATATTTGGTCAGCATGAACTTTTGGAAATCTTTTTTGCATCTCCTGGTGAAAAAGCTGACTGAAATAAAACTCCAGCGAGTTATAACAGTTGCGGCAGAGTGGGGGGCCGAGGCGCTGGCACTGCTGACAAAAGCTTGGCCACAGCAGTTCCAACACCAAATCGCGGAGTCGCATCGACTCCATTATGCCCCTCGCAGGTGTCAGCAAGTGTAGCGGCAAGGTTTTCTGATGGTTCAAGCTGCATCTTTCATACCTGCTCCTTTTTTGCAACAAATTGCAAAAAAGGAGGGTCTCTAATACAATAGCCTGGAATCACAAGCGGACAATTAGCTCAGTTGGTTAGAGCGCACGATTCACATTCGTGAGGTCACTGGTTCGAGTCCAGTATTGTCCACCATAGTAATTTTTCTAGAAAGGCCCTAATGACCCTCAAAGACCAACTCATGGAAGACATGAAAACAGCTATGCGCGCCCACGATAGCGCCAAGCTCGACATGGTGCGGATGATTCGCTCCGAGGTCAAAAATTTCGAAATCGACAATGGCGAAGCTGACGACAGCGCCGTCCAGAAACTCATCAAGACCATGCTCAAGCAGCAAAAAGACGCTCTCAGCGACTTCGAGCAGGCTGCTCGTCAGGATCTGATTGACGAAACCAAGATCAAGATTGACATTCTCCAGAGCTATTTACCTACCGAACTCTCCGATGAAGAACTCGAGAAAATCATCTCCGAAGTTTTGGCTAGCACTGACAACAAAGATTTTGGTCCGCTCATGGGACAAATTATGAAGCAGACCGGCGGCCGCGCGGACGGCGGCAAAGTCACCATGCTGCTTAAAAAAGCGCTTGCTTGAAGCTGATTGGTGCTTCCACAAAAGTTGGCAAATATAAGTCAAGTAGTCCATTGAAGTCATTGCCAAACAACTTGACATTGATGTGGGGTTACTAAACAATGACTTCATTGAGGCTGAAAAAGATTGTTTGGTTTTTTTGACTAACATTTTCCGTCAGCCGTGACTAATTGATTTATATTTGCCAACCTATGCAAACCCTCGGTGAACTTCTCCGCAACGCCCGCCAGAAAGCCCGTTACACTCTGGAGGATTTGGCGGCGACCAGTCACATCAAGCTTGAATACCTGGAAGCGCTCGAGGATAACGATTTTGATGCTTTGCCAGCGGCGACTTTTGTCAAAGCCTACATTCGCAATTACGCTAGAGTTTTTGAGATTGATGAGAAGCCCCTTTTTGCCATTTTACGCCGCGACTACGAAGAAAGTGTCAAAGGCCAGCTGATCAGGCGAGAGCTGCTTCAGCCGCACCTCAAGCGCAAAGCTTTTTATTCACCAGTCCAGTTGGTTTTTTTGGCAGCAGTGACGGTTTTCTTGGTCTTTTTCTCCTACGCAGCTTGGCAGTGGTATCAGTTGAGCCGGCCGCCGATGCTTTTCCTGACTAGTCCCATGGAAAATGAAGTCGTCTCGGCTCGGGTTTTGCTGCATGGTGGCACCAGGCCAGATGCAGTTCTGACCATCAACGCCATGCCAGTCAGTTTACAACCCGACGGTTCTTTTAGCACAGAATTGTATTTACCTCAAGAAGGCATCAACACCGTGACGCTTCGCGCAACTGACCAAAATGGCAAAAGTACGATTCTGCAACGCAACCTGAAGGTTGAGTTTTGAAAATCTCACCAACTGTGGCACAATAGGGTTACTTATGACCAACGATCTTCTTCCCATTGTTTTAGTAGTTTGTCTGGTAATTTTGACGGTGGTGCTGGTGGTGGTAGCCATCAACCTAATTGGCGTGCTGATGGAAAGCAAAAAAGTCCTGCGCAAAGCCAACGCGGTCATCGACGAAGCCGAAAACAAAATTACTGCCATCCTCAATCCTTTTCACAGCTTGAGTGCCTTCGTGACCAACTTCACCGCTGGACTCAAGGTGGCCGAAGGCTTTATGTCTTTTGTCAACAAGGACAAGAATCAGGAAAAAGAAAAGGCGGTTGATGTCAAACATAAAGCCAGCGAATAACCATGCGTCGCAACATCCACTATTACTCTTCGCTGGGGCCTTCAGTTTGGGGGCACTCTTTACCTATTTCGCTAGTGAGAAGGGCAGTAAGAAATGGCAAGAATTAAGTGCTAAGTGGGATCAGGCCAGAGAATACCTTTGGCAGCAAGGTCTCCTCAAAGACAAAAACATTTCTTTTGAAGATTTTCGCCGCCAGTATCTCGGGCAACTCGGTGCTTCTTTTGTCGCTATGAAAAACGCTTTTGAGCATAAAACCGTCGAAAAAGAACTTGCCCACCTTGCCAAACTCAAGCGCCGCCGCACCCGCAGCAAAAAGCAGAAGTTCAAGGGGGTTTAGATCGAGTCAGTCTATTGTATAATACACCTCATCTATGTCTGATTTATCCTCACTTCGCCAAAAATATCTAGATTATCTCCAGGGTTTGGGTCACGCCATCGTCCCTTCGGCGGCGCTAGTCCCAGACAACGACCCCACCACCCTTTTCACCAGTGCGGGCATGCAGTCGATGATTCCGTATTTTTTCGGCCAGGCTCATCCTTTGGGCAAGCGGGTGGCCAATTCGCAGAAGTGTTTCCGAGCTGACGACATCGAGGAAGTGGGTGATAATCGTCACACCACTTTTTTCGAAATGCTCGGCAACTGGTCTTTTGGCGATTATTTCAAAAAAGAACAAATCGAATTCATCTTTAATTTCTTGACTGGCGAGCTCAAGCTTGACCCAAGTAAACTTTACGTTTCCTGTTTCTCTGGCAATCAAGCGCTTGGTATAGAACGCGATGATGAAGCCGCCGCTACTTGGCAACGCCTGTTCAAAAACGCCGGCATAGAAGCGAAAATTATCACCGATCCAAGCCAAGGTTTGCAGGATGGGCGGATTTTTTTCTACCCTGAGCAAAAAAACTGGTGGTCGCGCTCCGGCGTGCCCGCCAACATGCCTGAGGGCGAGCCGGGTGGTCCAGATAGCGAAGTTTTTTACGACTTCGGTGAGCAAAAAACCACTCTAGCCGAGAAATTTCACCGAGAGGATGGTCCTTGCCACATCAACTGCGATTGTGGGCGTTTCCTGGAAATTGGCAACTCGGTGTTCATGCAGTATCAGAAGACAAGTGCTGGTTTTGAACCACTCGCTCAAGCCAATATCGATTTCGGTGGTGGTCTGGAGCGTCTTTTGGCTGCCTCAGAGAATCAGCCGGATGTCTTTCGTACCGCAGCTTTTTGGCCTCTCATCAGCAAAATTCAGGAGTTGAGCCCCTTTAGTTACGACGACGAAAACAAGCAGAAATACTACCGGATCATCGCCGACCACATGAAGGCTGCAGTGATGTTGATGGCCGATGGAGTCATGCCTTCGAGCAAGGAGCAGGGCTACGTCCTGCGCCGCCTGTTGCGACGCGCCTTGCGTCAGGCAGCTTACCTGGAGATTCAGCAGGAAACTTTGGTTGACCTGGTACCCTTGGTGGTAGAGATTTATGGCGACTTCTACAGTGATTTGCCAGGTAAACAAGATAAAATTAGTCAAGTTTTGGCCAGTGAACAACTCAAATTTAGCAAAAGTTTAAGCAAAGGCCTCAAAGAATTTGAGAAAATGTTGGCGGCTGCTGATCAGTTGACTGCCTCCGCTGCCTTCAAACTTTACGAAAGCTTTGGTTTCCCTTTTGAAATCTCTCTGGAGGAAGCAGCCGCCCGCGGCATTAGCGTTGAAGCGGACGTTAAGGAAAATTTTGCCAAAGAACGTCAAACACACGCTGATAGTTCTCGTTCCTCGCTCAAAAACAAGTTTAAGAGTGGTTTGGCTGATCATGGTGATACAGTAGTCAAGTATCACACCACCACCCACTTATTACACGAAGCTCTGCGTCAAGTTCTTGGTGAGAGTGTCGAGCAAAAAGGCTCCAATATTACCGCCGAGCGCTTGCGTTTTGATTTTTCCTTCGACAGAGCGTTGACAGCAGGAGAAAAAAACCAAGTAGAGCAGCTCATCAATGACTGGATCAAGGCTGACCTATCAGTCGACAAGCAAACGCTGCCCAAAGCATCCGCTCTCAAATCTGGAGCGATTGCTCTGTTCGTCGAAAAATACCCAGACATCGTCAACGTTTATTCGATTGGTCAAAACCCCAACGGCCAGAAGAAGGGTAGTGACTTTATTTCTCGCGAATTTTGTTCTGGACCGCACGTCAAACGCACTAGCGAAATTGGCGAAATTGAACTCACCAGAGAGAAAGCTGTCGCCGACGGCATCAGGAGAATATACGCTCTTCAAAAAAGCAGTTAATTTTGCTTTAATGGAGGGGCGTATGCCCGACCAAACCACCAGCTCTAAACATTTTTTCTTGACCGTCCTCTTGACCGACCAGTATTTACAGTCCTCTCTGGTCTCCAACAACGGCCAAGGCGTGCAAATCAAAGAATTCTCCGAAATCAAAAGCTACTTTGATCGCCAAGATCTGCTTGATCAGCTTGACAAAAGCTTGCAGCAGCTAGGTCCCGATTCTCAGGACATCGTCGAAACTGTTTTTGCTTTTGACCAGAGTTGGTTAGAGTCAAATGGCGAGCTGAGTGACGAGAAGAAGCCAATTGTCAAAGAAATCACCGAAAACTTGAGTCTTGAGGCTTTGGGTCAATTTAGCATTCCGGAGGCTTTGGCAGAGGCGCGCTTGATTGGTGATGAAGCCGATTCCTGTCTACTGCTGATCTGCAAACCCAAGAGTTTGGATTTACTTTTCCTCAAGCATGGCCAATTTGTCGATTTACTGAGTGTGGGTCGTTCTGATAACGTCGCGCACGACTTCACCGAAGTTTTGGCTCGCGCCAGGCGCCATCTGCAGGAACAAGAAGGCAAATATTTTCCAGGCAAAGTTCTCCTGACTTCTCTGGCGCTAACTCACAAAGAACTGGAAGCTTTGCATCACCAACTGCTGACAGAAGACTGGACTAAGAATCCAGGCTTTGCGGATACGCCAACCATTGTCGTTCTAGAATCAGACTACATGATTAAGTCTGCGAGTTTGAGTGCTGGTAAAATTCTCAACAAAGAAACTTTTTTGGCTAAATTGCCAGCTGCTGACGATTCAGCTAGAGAATTGGACGCGCAACCTAGCACCACTGCTTCAATGGCCGCTGTCGCTGCGTCCTCCAGTGAACTTCCGCCTGCTGTTCCTGTATCTTCCACACAATCATTAGACCCTCAAGCTGAATACGCTATCGAAACGCCAACAGCCACGAGCTTCGGGATTAATTTCGATCGTCACTTGGTTGCTGGCGGAGCTCACTCGCCAGGCAAGCAAGCAGCTTCTTCCACTTTTGAAGAAGATGATGATTCGCGAGTATCGCGTCCAAGCAAAGCACGATCACCTTTAGCCAGATTTTATTTAGCTCACCAGAAGATAATTTTGCTGGGGGTTGCAGGTGGTCTGCTGGGTTTGCTAGCCTTATCGACTGCTTACGCTTCTTTTTTAGCCAAAGTTAACGTCTTTATCAAGCCTGAAGAATCGCTCTTACAGAAAAGTATCACCATCACTCTCGATCCTAATTTGCAAAATTCTGACTTCGATAAGGCCTTGCTCAAGGCGACGTTGGACAACAAAACTATTTCTGGTCAGGATGTCTTAGCGACCACAGGCATTGGTTTAGTTGGCGATAAGGCCAAGGGTAAAGTTACCATTTTCAACAAAACTGATAAAGAAGTTGAATTGAAATCAGGCGAAGTGCTAAGCAAGGATGGCATTGAATTTTTGCTTGATGAAAACGTGAAAATTCCAGAAGCCAAGGAAAAGCAAGGTGGCTCTGGGGTTGACTATGGCAAGGCCGAAGTGGCGGTTACAGCCAAGGATATTGGCGCTGAAGCTAATTTTAACAAGGACACTAAATTGCGCGTGGCCGATTATTTTGATGATAAGTTTTCAGCAAATACTTTAGAAAACTTTTCTGGCGGTTCAAGTCGTGAGGTAAGAGTAGTGGCGGAAGCTGATCAGACTAAATTGCTGCAAAATTTGGAAGAAAAATTGATTCAAGATGCGCGTGCTGAACTAGAACAAGATTCTAAGGAGGGGGTTTATCTAGTACCAACCGGCAAAACTGTCGTGCGCAGTAGTGACTTCTCTGCTGAAGTGGGTGCAGAGACAGATTCTCTTACTCTAAGCCTGACGGTGGAAGTGGAGGTGGTTCGCTATTCTTCAGCAGACCTCAAGACTCTGGGTTTGGATATTCTCAAAAAAGATTTGCCTGCCGGCTACAGTTTATTGGACGAAGAGCCGTCGCTGCTAAGTGACAAAGCGCAAGCTGCTTCTGGCTCAAGCAAGATTACTCTGAGTGCAGAATTGAGTGCTAAGGCAATCGCTAATCTAGACCTTGATGAACTCAAGAAAACAGTGCTCGGCAAACCATGGCTAGAAGTTGAGGAGAGTTTGGCAGATCACGGCGATATCAAAAGTGCCAGAGTGCGTTTTAGCCCACCGTTTTTGATCAGGGTGATGCGCCAACTGCCTAGTGATGAGTCTAGAGTAATTTTGCAAATCGAATAATTTTATGTCGAAAACAGTAGTTAAACCAAGCGTCGACAAGCGCGAGTTGCTGGGAGTGTATCGGCAGGCCTTGTTGCGCAATGTGCCTCTTACCCAACTTGACCAGAAGGTGGTTGATTTAACCGAGAGAAGTAAAGCTAACCAGAATTTTGAGAAAGAACTTGACCAGAAAATCACTAATAATTTTTGGCAGCGTATTCCACAATTTATCAAGGTTTCTGCTTCTATGATGCCGCTGGTTTTTATTTTAATTGGTATTTTCTTGGCTGGCAGTGCGGCTTGGCCGATTATCAGCCAGTTTGTGCCAAGCGGCAGTCTTTTTGACCAGACAGCACTCCTATCTCCTCTATCTACTAGTCAGTTGACCGAGACAAGAAATCTGGTTTTCGCCAAATCAGACATTATTGATCAGAATGAGCCTGCTACTAAAATCATTCGTAGTGAGCCAGTTATGCTTGATTACAGTCTCGACTACCTCAATCTCAGTAATTGGTTTAGCGAAGACAATGCCGAACTAAACGAATTTAATTACCAGGCAGAAGAATACCAGCTGGAAATTCCGGCAGTCAACATCAGCAACGCTAAGGTGCGAGTTGGTGGCACGGATCTCAATAAAAGCCTGATTCAGTACCCAGGTACAGCCATGCCGGGTGAGCCAGGAGCGCCAGTGATTTTTGGACATTCGGTACTGCGTCAGTTTTATAATCCAAGCGAAAAGAATCCTCGTCGTTATGGTTCGATTTTTAGTACCATCATGACCCTTAAGCCTGGAGACAAAATCTATTTAACTCACAAAAACGTCAAGTACACTTACGAGGTTCAGAGCAATACTGAAGTTCAACCAACTGACACTTTCATCCTGGCCCAGCGTGACGATGTGCGCCAACTCAAATTAGTCACTTGTGTGCCAGAGGGTACAATTTTGCGTCGTGGCATTGTCATTGCTGCGTTAGTCAAGGAATAAAAACCTTGATTTTGACATATAATAGGGGCATGGAAAATTTTCTTAGCATCGATTACGGCACTAAAAGAATTGGTTTAGCGGTCAATGTAGCGAAGTTGGCTGAACCATTGCTCGTGCTGGAGAACCAAATCGGTGCAGAAAATTCAATTGCCAGCGATTTAGTTTTGAACCAAATCGCCAAAATTTGCGCGGAACGTAAAATAGACCGTATTATCCTGGGTCTTTCCGAAGCCTTGATGGCGGAAAAAATTAAGGAGTTCGCCAAGTTGTTGCAGGTTAAGATTGATTTGCCAATCACTTTGGTTGATGAAACCTTATCTTCTCACGAGGTTGAAAGGCGTATGCAAGATGCCTCTTTCAAGCTCAAAAAACGTCAAGGTCCGACTGATCACTTTGCCGCTGCTTTGATTTTGGAAGATTTTCTAGAGACATTGTAGCTTCTTGATGTAAATTTTATTCTTTTTTGCTTTTGTGCTACACTTTTCACTTACCAAAAATATGTGGAAAAAAATACCCAAGTTATTTTTCGTCATCATCATTTTTTTATTCGCTTTTTTCTTTCTCGCCTTCGCTTTTGCCAATCTTTTTCAGGCGCGCAGCAACATCGCTGATCCGCAAAGTGTGCGTTTTGTCATTCCACGCGGCCAAGCGACTTCAATTATTGCCAATCGTTTACAGGAAGCTGGTTTGATTAAAAATGCTTGGGCTTTTCGCTTCGTGGTTTACCAGAAGGATCTCGCTGGCAAAATCCAAGCCGGTAGTTTCGAGTTATCACCCAAGATGGACACCTGGCAAATTGCCAGCGCTTTGACTGTGGGAACGGATGATATCTGGATCACTTTGCCTGAGGGCTGGCGGAGAGAAGAAATTGCTGAGAGCTTAAGTAAGCAGGGTTTGCCAAATTTCCAAGCGGCGGAATTTCTAGCGCTAAGCAAAGGCTTAGAAGGCCAGTTGTTTCCTGATACCTATCTAGTTTCTCGAGAAACTACCACTACTCAAATTCTCTCTCTACTGCGCAACACTTTTGACAACAAAGTCAAAAACTCTCTAGCGACTGAGATTGCTAACCATTCTCTTAGCCTCAACGAAATTCTCACTTTGGCTTCGCTGGTGCAGCGCGAGAGTGCCAATGAAGGCGAGATGCCTCTGGTCGCTCAAATTCTGCTTAACCGTCTAGCAATTAATATGGCGCTGCAGGTTGACGCCACTCTGCAATACGCTAAGGGTTACAGCCAAGTCGAAGCTTCTTGGTGGCCAACTCCCCTGGCAGTAGATAAAAACCTGGATTCTCTTTACAACACTTACAAATATCCAGGATTGCCGCCTGGACCAATTGCTAATCCAGGTTTAGCAGCGATCAAAGCTGTCCTCAAGCCGCAGCCGACTAAAGCTTTCTATTACATTCACGACACTAGTGGCCAAATCCACACGGCTGAAACTTTGCAGGACCACAACGCTAACGTAAACAAATACTTGCGCTAGAGATTAAATGCTGCTATAATTACCAATTGTCTAAAATTAGACTTGTAGCAAGCTAGCAGAAAAACAAAAAGATTGGTGCCTTTAGTTTTTGTAAACCGACTAAGTAGATAGTTTAGTTGACACAGCGTTATCGAGTATAAGCTGTGTTTTTTTGCTTTGGACAATCTTTAGAGCTTGAAATTTTTTAGTAAAAGAAAATAGTTAAAAGGAAATCTTCATGCCACAAAAAGCCAAACGCCAAAACTGGGGTCAAAAGCACCAGGTTTTGCCTACTCTTGATTTGATTAAATTGCAGAGCGATAGTTATCGGGACTTTTTGGAAAATGGCATTGCTGAAGCACTCGGAGAAGTTAACGGCACTCGTGGCATCGAAGATTTTACTGGCAAGAATTGGTCGCTGACTTTTGGTAAATATCGTTTCGGCGAGGTTAAATACACTCCAGCCGCTGCCAAAGCCAAAAACGTGTCTTACGACATGTCTCTTTACGTCGAGGCGACCTTGCTAAACAAGCGCACTGGTGAAGAGCGCACCCAAGAAGTTTTCCTAGGTGACATCCCCAAGATGACTGCCACTGGCAACTTCATCATTAATGGCGTCGAGCGCGGCATCGTTACTCAGTTAGTTCGCTCTCCCGGCGTCTTTTTCCTCGGTGAAGAAGATTCACAGAGTAAGCAATTGCTCTACAAAGCTGAACTGCGCCCCTTGCGTGGTTCTTGGATCGAAGTTGTCGTCAGTCGCCGCAATGTGATTACTGTCAAAATCGACCGCCGCCGCAAGATGCCTGTGACTGTGCTTTTGCGCGCTTTCGGTTACGAGAGCAACGATGACATTGCCAACTTGTTTGCCGACGTACTCAAAAAAGATGCTCTAGAATTACTTAACAACACCCTCAAAAAAGACTCTACCACCAATCAAGCTGAAGCTTTGATCGAAATTTACGAGAAGATGCGCCCTGGTGAGCCAGCTGTGCTAGAGACTGCTCGTGATTTCCTCAACAACATGTTCTTTGACGATCGCCGCTACGACATGGGTGAAGTTGGTCGCTACAAGGTCAACCGCCGCCTCAAGATCGAAGTTGACCCTAAGAAAACCACTCTCGATCCTCAAGATTTAGTTTCGGCGATCAGCTACCTCATCGCTTTGCAAAATGGTGAAGGTAAAGTTGATGACATCGACCACTTGTCCAACCGCCGCGTTCGCCGCGTCGGCGAACTAGTTGCCGGCAATGCTTTCCGCATTGGTTTGATTCGTTTGGAGCGTTCCATCCGTGAAAAGATGTCCTTGACCAAAACTGACGAAGTCCTTACTCCTTCAGCTCTAGTCAACGCTCGCCCTCTGATCGCAGCCGTCTCAGAATTTTTCCGTCGCAACCGTTTGTCCGCTATTTTGGATCAAACTAATCCTTTGTCCGAAGTTGACAACCTGCGTCGTTTGTCGGTCATGGGTACTGGCGGTGTCACCAGAGAGCGCGCGAGCTTCTCGATGCGTGATATCAATGCCTCCCAATACTCTCGCATTTGTCCAATTCGTTCACCAGAGGGTCCCAACATCGGTTTGGTGACTTACTTATCCCTTTATACCAAGGTCAATGACTATGGTTTCTTGGAAGCGCCTTATCTCAAGGTGACCAACATCAAAGGCAAAATGAAGGTGACCGATGAAATCGTTTACCTAAGCGCTGACGAAGAAGAAGATCATCATATTACTCACGCTAGTATCGACATTGACGAGAATGGTTATATCACACAGGAGTGGGTGCCAATGCGCTACCGCAATGAATTCATCGAGAGTAGCGTTGACGAAGTCGAATATATCGATGTCGTGCCTCGCCAGGTGGTCGGCAGTTCTGCATCTTTGATTCCTTTCATCGCTCACGACGAAGCTAACCGTGCCCTGATGGGTTCACACATGCAATGTCAGGCTGTTCCTTTAGTCAAAGCGCAAGCGCCAGTCATCGGCACTGGCATGGAAGCCGAGATGGCTGCCGCCATGGGTCGAACTATCCTAGCTCCTTTTGATGGCGTGGTTGATTACGTCGATGGTAGCAGAATTGTTCTCAAAGTTGATAAGAAAATCACTGACAAGGCCAAAAACTTTGTCATTAACTTAAACGATGAACTAGTCACTTTTGACAAAGATAGTATTGTCTACCAATTGTCTAAATACACTCGTACTGCTCAGAGCACCTGTTTCTCACAGAAGGCTGTGGTCAAACTTGGTCAAGCAGTCAAGAAAGGTGATGTTCTTATCGATGGCCCAGCCACCGATGGAGGAGAATTGGCTCTCGGCACTAACTTGCTGATCGCTTATACCTCCTATAAGGGTTTAGGTTATGAAGATGCTTTGGTGATTTCTGATCGTTTGGTTAGAGAAGACACTTTGACTTCAATCCAAATCAGTGAACACAAGGCCAAAGTTATGGACACTCGCTTGGGACCGGAGGAATTGACCAACGACATTCCTAATGTCAGTGAAACTTTCCTAGCTAATCTCGATGTAGATGGTATTATTCGCATCGGCAGTCACGTCAAATCTGGCGATATTTTGGTCGGTAAAGTTGCTCCGAAAGGCGAGACTGAACTCTCTCCAGAAGAGCGCTTATTGCGCGCGATCTTTGGTGAGAAATCCAAAGAAGTTCGTGACACTTCGCTACGTATTCCTCACGGTGAGGAAGGGGTAGTGATCGACGTTCAAGTACTCGATCGTGACCTCGGCGATGAACTCGATCCGGGCACTATTCGTGAAGTGATTGTCAGAGTGGCTCAGATGCGCAAGATTACTATTGGTGATAAATTGGCTGGTCGTCACGGTAACAAAGGTGTTATTTCCAAAATTGTTCCTGCGGCTGACATGCCTCACCTCGAGGATGGCACTCCAGTCGACATCATTATTTCGCCATTGTCAGTGTTGGCGCGTATGAACCTTGGCCAGTTGCTTGAAACCCACTTGGGTTGGGCAGCTGACAAGTTGGGTTACAAAGTCGCAGTGCCAGCTTTTGAAGAATTTGATGAAGACAAGATCTGGCAAGAACTGGAAAAGGCTGGTCTGCCAGTTTCTGGCAAAGCTCAGCTCTATGATGGTTGTACTGGTGAAGCTTACCGCGAGAAATCTGTGGTCGGCATCAACTATATCCTCAAGCTTTCTCACATGGTGGAGGACAAAACTCACGCTCGCTCGACTGGTCCTTACTCACTCGTGACGCAACAGCCTCTCGGTGGTAAAGCCCAGATGGGTGGTCAGCGCATGGGTGAAATGGAAGTTTGGGCACTTGAGGCGCATCGCGCGGCTCACGTGCTCCAGGAGATGTTGACCATCAAGTCTGATGACGTTCATGGTCGCGCCAAGGCCTTTGAAGCCATCGTCAAGGGTGAGGAGATTCCTACTCCGACTGTGCCAGAAGCTTTCCGCGTGCTTTGTAAGGAGCTCAACTCGCTTTCACTCAACGTTGTGGCCCTCGATCCCACCGAAGAAGAAGTTGAAACCAAAGCTCCCACTGTCGTTGCTGAGGAAATATTAGTTCTCGATGATCTCGACTCAAATATTCATGAGGAAGAAGAGCAAAGCGAAACTGAAGATGAAGATGAGGATTTTGACGCCACTAAGGAAGTCATTGATGAAGACGACTCAGAAGAAGAGGAGACTCTAAAATAATTTAGTAAATTTTTCGAAAGCATTATATGAAAAACATCGTCGACTTCTCTGCCCTACAAATTAAGATCGCCTCTCCAGATGATATCATCAGCTGGTCTCATGGCGAAGTCAAAAAACCAGAAACTATCAACTACCGCTCGCTCAAACCAGAGAAAGACGGTCTTTTCGATGAAAAGATCTTCGGACCTAGCAAAGACTACGAGTGTTATTGTGGTAAATACAAGCGCATTCGTTACAAAGGCATCATTTGTGACAAGTGTGGTGTCGAAGTGACCGAAGCCAAAGTGCGCCGCGAGCGTATGGCTCATATCAAATTGGCTGCGCCCGTCGCTCACATTTGGTTTTTCAAGGGAGCTCCTTCAAAATTGTCATTACTTTTGGATATCTCTCCTCGTAATCTCAATTCGATCATGTATTTTTCTCAGTACATTGTTTTGTCTGTCGATGATGAAGAGAAAAAGGCTGTCGTCGAACGCTTAGAAGTCGACCAAGTGGCCGCTTTTGACCAGTTGCGTGACAACGCCGAAAAGGCCATCGCCACCATCAAAGAAAATCTAGACACAGACAAAGCTTCGCTTAAAGACAAGGTTAAGAGTAAAGAGGCCTTGCAACTCAAGCAAGCCGAGCTTGAACTCAAAGCTAAAAACAAAATTGTCGCTACCAAGCAGCAATTGGAAGTTCAACTCGAGCAAACTGAGGAAATCTACAAAACCATCAAACAGATGGTCAAAAAAATCAAAGTCAAAACTGTTTTGACTGAAGATGAATACCTCAAATTGGACGAGTACGATGCTGCTTCTCACCTAGAAGTCGGTATGGGTGCTGAGAGTATTTTGCAGTTGAGCAAACAA
Source organism: Candidatus Pacebacteria bacterium UBA6180 (assembly GCA_002422165.1). Classification (GTDB taxonomy): domain Bacteria; phylum Patescibacteriota; class Microgenomatia; order UBA1400; family PJMF01; genus UBA1364. Next base: position 99,311 of record DITQ01000002.1, read on the forward strand.
GTTGACCTCGACAGTGAAGTCAAACAATTGCGTGATGAGTTAGCCGAAAGCAAAGGAGCCAAGAAAGCCAAAGTCACCAAGCGTCTGCGCGTAGTCGAAGGTTTCAAGAAGTCTGGCATTGATCCAGCTTGGTTGTTCTTGACTATTTTGCCAGTCCTTCCTCCAGACTTGCGCCCAATGGTCCAGCTCTCTGGTGGACGTTTCGCTGCTTCCGATCTCAATGATCTCTACCGCCGCGTCATCAATCGCAACAACCG
>DITQ01000004.1 GCA_002422165.1 Candidatus Pacebacteria bacterium UBA6180
CTAACATCGTCCCAGATGGTGCACATTTCTTAGTTTTGTCACAAATGTGACAAAACTAAGAAATGCTTTCGGTGCGACTTGAACCGTAGGTGAAAGTCTGCACTTCGAGTCTCGAAGAGACCCGAGAAATGCGTCCAGACGCAAGGCGATCTGGGACAGCTCTCCCGGGCACAAATGGGCAATTAGCTCAGTTGGTTAGAGCACCGCGTTTACATCGCGGGTGTCGGGGGTTCGAGTCCCTCATTGCCCACGCTGTCAAGCGAGCTTATTTTGTCACTGGCAACTGAGTAACGTAGCGCATGTTCGCCAAGCATAACATAGCAAGCACTCTTTGGGGTGTGACTAGTCCCCAAAGGTGGCGCACTCAACTGTCCATAGCAATTTTAGATAAATTGTTTAGAATATAACTTTGTTGTAGCGACCAAACACGCCAAGCTAGCCAAGTTGGTCACGGCACATGTCTGAAAAACATGGGATCTTGGTTCGATTCCAAGGCTTGGCACGATCTTTAATATTAATAGACTCCCTGCGAGATAAAAATCAGCGTCTTTGTGTTTCTTTTGCACATTTTCGTCATTTTCTTCTCCTCAAGTAGGCATTGCTACTATCGTCGTCGACAAATGACGAAAATATGGCAAAAGCCTACCCAAATTCATCTAACTTTTATTTCGCAGGGAGTCTATCTATTTGCCTAGGAAAGAAAAAAGCATGCTTTTGAGAAAATTAAAAGCTGCTCGAAAAATATCGGCACCAATCATGACTGCTTTTGTAGCGGCTCCTTCCGCTGCTTTGGCAAGAAACTTATTACTTTGATTTTGAAAATCGTTTTGCATGTGGTGCCATTATAATTCTCCCCATGGCAAATGAAAAGCGAGAGTAGTTCAGTGGCTAGAATGCTTCCTTGCCAAGGAAGAGGTCGCGGGTTCGAATCCCGTCTCTCGCTCCAATTTATATGTGGCACTAAAAATGCTAGTCTTTGGGAAGCTATGAATAATAATATGGATGCCGGCAATCACTTTCGAGGCATACAGGGTCAAACCTGGGAGCACGTTATCGAAGCGGAAAGAAATAACAAGAGTGTTCTTCGGAAAAAAATGCAGCGCCTTTTGATGATTGCGAATTCGGATAATTCTGGTGAGTTGGCTAAACAAGCTCAAGAAATTATTGATGCATTTTTACAAAGATTTCCTCAATATTCAGAAGGTTTTGAAAGAATTAAAAAAAGCATGGGTTATAAATAGGAAAGAAACTATTGTCTGTTATGACAAAATGAGAGTCAGACTGCAAGGCGCCAGTTTTTCCCCATATATCTTCCTCAAAACCCCGGAAAATAATCCGTCACAATTTTTTTTACCCCCAGTTTCTCTAGGAGGGCTTTGTAATCATCCACCAAGGCACTCGGTCCAGACAAATAGAAAATGCGCTCGCGCCAGTCACTAATTTCATCTCTAATGAGTTTACTGGTCACTCGCCCCATTTTGCCGGGCCAGTTTTTGGGCAAATTCTCCGCACTGCCACTGCAGAGCTGAATCAATTTTAGGCCAATTTTTTTGGTTGCTTCTTGCCATAGTTCTTGATAAACCAACTCCTGCCACCTAGAAGCACTGTAGATCAGGACGACATCGCGGTGTTCTTGTTTGTCAAGTAAGTACTTAATTTGACTTCGAAAAGGCGTGATGCCGATGCCACCGGCAATCATGACAATTTTCTCACTCGGATCGCTTGGCAAAATAAAATCTCCGGCTAATTGTGAGGCGAAAATATTTTCTCCAGGCTGCAGTTGCAATAACTCTTGCTTGAAACTGCTGGCCTGACTGGGTACTTTGACGCCAACTTTGATTTCAGTTTCAGTCGGCGCCGAAGCAATGGTAAAAAAGCGGCGATTACCGCGACTATCAGGAGTTTTGGGAGTGAGTGTCCACTCTAGGTATTGACCGGCTTGGAATCTGAGTGGAGCGGAACTGCGAAACACGAATTCGTAGATGTTATTAGCCAGCTGCTCTTTGTGCAGCAGAGTCAAAAACAAGGTTTTTTTGCCGCTAACGAAAAAGGCCATGAAATTACCGAGTACTAGCGCCAATTCTGGACTGGAATAGACTAGACCGAAGTGAAAAGGCAAACCAAAGAACAAGCCAACTAGGAGTCCGTAGTAAATTTGCAGTTTGCGAGTGGGCGGCATGGTCAGAGGCTCGGTTAGCATGATGGTGGAGAAGAAGACTAGTGGCCAAGAGAGCAGTAGCTCGCTGCCAAATCCGAGCCAGCTGTCAATAAATCGCCAGTTAGCATAGGTGATCGTCAAAATACTACTAAGCCAAAAAGCGGTCAGAAGCGCGTTGCGCTTGGTTTTGTAGACGACTAGTAAGCCGACGATGATAGTCAGAGGCAATAATGCTGGGGTGGCCACCCACCACAAGGCAGCTTCAAAGCCGAAGAGCGGCAGTAAAACTGCCGCAATCGCCGCTGGATTAAACAGATGGGCGTGTCGACTAGAGATGATGAATTTGGAGGCTATGGCGACTAAACTGGCCACGGACAAAGTGAATAAACCTGAGAAGTTGCTGGACGGTGCGAACAAGAAAAACAGAATTAGACTAGTGATAGTGGCAGATTCCGCATTAGTGGGGCAAGTAAAAATTTTAGCTAACAATCGGTTGAAAATGTGACTGAGGCCAGACAGTACTAGTAATGACCAGAGGATTTGTGACAGGGAGTAAGGAATCAGGCCAAGGTTGCTAGCGACGAGCGCATTGCCAACCAGAGCAAGCAATCCATATAGCACTAGGCGGTACATGGTGATTGAGTTGATGAAAGCGCTCAGTTTTTTTGGCATTTAATTAAATAATTTGGCCTTAAATCCAGTAGATTGGCGAGTCGTGTAATCATTATAAACGATTAGATAATCGAAGTGGTATTTGGACTCCAAAATTTCTGGTTCGATTAAAAACAAAGCTGTAGCCAGGCCGTCAGCCAGCATTGCTTGTGGAGTTTTGACCCAAGTAGCCAAAACTTTAGTCGGTGAGCTTTTGGTTTGAGGATTGATAATGTGATGGAAATTATTCCACTTGCGGCGGTTGCCAGCTGAAGAGCAGAGGCTTCCCTGCTCTAGTTCAAGTATTCCTAGCACTTGCTCGAGATTTGCTGGGTTTTCCAGGCCTACTTTGAGTTTTTGTCCTTTTTGTCCTTGATAAAAAATATCGCCTCCAGCATCAAGACAAAAATAAGGGTGTTTTTCTCGCTCTAGAAAAACGACAATTAAGTCGAGCAAGTAGCCTTTGCCAGCAGCGCCGAAATCGAGCAAAACTGGTTTTGGCAAACTGATGCTGTCGTTTGTGTAAGCTAGCTTCTCGAAGGGAAAAGGACTAGTTAGGGGTGATTTTTGTGCCAGAGAGTAGTTGGCATCATAACCAGCTTCAACTAACATTTGACCGATGCAGGGTGTAAAAATACCCTTACTTAGTTGATTCATCGCTTTGTAAAAGTCAAGCAAAGGTTTAGCATCAGCAGGCAAATTATATCGGCCTGCTTGTTTAGCCATTTGACTAACTAATGAGTCTGACTGAAAACGCGAGTAGCTTCGTTCGAAAAGCTCAATGAGCTCGGAAATTTCCCTAAGGAGTTTAACTCGCTTGGCCTGATTCAACTCTTCGAAAATATCGATTTGCCACGTGGTGCCGATTGCTTCAAAGCTAAATTTGGTCTGCTGCATCCTGAATTTTAGGAAGTTTGTGCTTGAGCCTTGATTTTTTCGAGAGCATCATTGAAACCTTTGGGGGTCAGCGATGAGCCAGCAACTTTGTCGAGTTTCAGTTGGTCGATGCTTTTGCCGATCACTTGTTCTTGGTAGTTTTCTGCAAAAATATTTTGAAATTTAACAGAGTTTGGTCGGACTGCTTGAGTTTCGACGCTTGCCTCAGTAATAACTCCGTCTTGAAGAGCGACTTTGACGGCGATCTGCTCTGCTCCACCTGGAGACATGTACTCGCCAATTACATCATAAACACCATCTTGGTAGGAGGCCAAAGTGACCATTTCTAGAGCGCGGTCACCTTCCGCTGCCTGCTGTCCAGTTTCCATGACTTGATTGGTGGGAGTTGTTTCACTACCGTTTTCGGTTTGGTTGAATTGTCTTGCCGCCACCAAGACAACAGCGATTAGGCCGATGGCTAAACCAGCGTAAAGTTTAGAATTATTTGGTGAACTTGAGTTAATTTCGTCAGACATGGTTACCTTTTTTAACTTATCTAATAACAAAAGGATACTAGCTAAGATTGATTAAAGATTCAAGCCTAGATTTTATGAGTCTTTTGTGAAGAAAAGGATATATCAGAAAGCTTCTAACAGTCAGAGCCTAGTCCGCCTACACAGCCCTCAGTTGGCGGACTACCCCGCTCTGGGCATTTCTCAGAATAGATGCAGGCCAGGTCAGAAACAGAGTCTATTTGTGACTGCAAATTAGCTCCACGAGGCCCGTAGCTAAGCAAAACTCGGTCGAGATCGTGTAGTTCGTAGATGTCAAATAAATTACTTTCTTGACCATTAACGAAAAAACGCAATTCATTGTTTGTATCATTGCAGTAGCGTTTGCCATCGTCAGTGATGAAGCAGTCTTCGCGCAAAGTCATCCCTAAACTCTGGAAAAACAGTCCCAAAGTTGCTCCTTGACGATGCTTGTGAACTACGTCCCCATTGCCGTCGTGCATGTGAACACTTTCTTCAAGTGGGTTGTCGGCGGTTTCCTGATATTTGTCTTGGCTTAAATCTAGCTGTTCCCCCATCAAATAGACTTTCAAATCGATGTGTTCGTGAGTTTTCTCGCCAAGAACCAGTTCCTCCGCCGTTGGTGTGGTGAGCAAAGCAGCTTTGATCAAAGTGCGAAAATCCTCTAGAGTACGAGGGTTGGGGATACGCTCGCCTGCCAAGAAAAAAGTGGGAGTAGAGTTAACCCCTAACTTTTGACCAGAATCTAAATCGCGCTGGACTCGCTCTCTTATTTCGGGTGAATCAATATCTTTTCGATATTGTTCCATATCCAGGTCAATTTCTTCTGCGTACTGTTCAAACAAGCTGCGGTCGCTAAATTGCTTGCCGCCCCAGGCAGTTTGCTGCTCGAAAAGCAGATCGTGCATTTCAAAATATTTGCCTTGTCGGCTGGCTGCCTCGACTGCCAAGGCAGCATTCATGGCATTTTTATGACCGATGAGTGGGAAATAGCGATTGACGATCAAGACTTCTTCACCAAATTCCTCTACTATATCTTTCATCAGAGGGTAGTAGGTGCCGCAGACGTTACACTCGAAATCTAGGTATTCGATCAACACAACTCGAGCTGCTGGGTTGCCTTTGGAGTGTTCGTCGTTGCTGATTGCCAGGAGCTGTTCTCTTTCCTGGGTTGCTGTTTCTGCCGAGGGAGCGGTGGGATTGCTCAGGCGACTGGCCAGCCAAGCCCCGCCTGCAAAGAGAGCGAGACTAAGAACAACAATACTCAAGACAAATTTATCTTTAAACATTAATTTCCACTGATTATTTTAAATATTTTTGCCAAGTAGAAAAGGTGGTGCGAGCGACGATAAAAATGGGCACGGCTAAGAGAGCCCCGATTACACCGAAGATCTTGGCGCCAATCAAGATGCCCAAAATCGAGACAAGCGGATTGACGTTGACGCTAGTCTTCATTACTTTGGGAACGATCAAGTTATTTTCAAGTTGCTGCACCACAATATAGAGTACGATGGTTGCCGCCGCCGCCGGCCAACCAAAGGCCAGAAAAGCGACAACTACAGCAGGTACAGCCGAGAAGATGGGACCGATGTTGGGGACGACTTCCAGCAGACCAGCAATGATCGCTAGAGGCAAGGCATAAGGAATGCCAAGCAGGGTCAGGCCAAGGAAAGTCATTGCACCAATGATAGTCATCAGAATAATTTCACCACGGATCCAGTTACCCAATTGAGAGTCCAGTTCGTTAAAAAAGCTTTTAAGAGCTTGTTCACGGCCGTGATCCAAGATTTTAGCCAAATCCTTGATTAGACGCGGTTTCTCCAGTGAGAAGTAAATGGCAATCACAATGGTGGTGATGGCCACGAAAGCTCCTGAAAATGTCGAGCTGATGATGTTGATTGCCGTAGTGACCGAAGTGCCCAGGGCATCTAGAATGTTGCGAATACTGTCGAAATTGACTTCGAAGTTCTCCAGCTGCTCTGTGACTCCCTCCGGCATTTGGACATTTTGTAGGAAGACCGAGGATTCTTTGATCAAAGGTGGAAAAATAAAGGCAATAAAAAGCGACATTACCAAGACAAACAAAGAGTACAGCATCAGCACACCCAAAACGCGATTGAGGCCGAATTTGTTTTCGAGTTTATCGATGCCTTTGTTGAGACCCACGCTGATAATGTAGGCGATAAAAGCCATGAAAATAATAGCCTGAATCTGCATGGTTAGCCAGATTGCAGCGACAAAGAGAAAAGTGAAAACGACAATTGAAGGAGAAATTTTGATGAGCAGTTCTTGGGGTTTAGTTTTGCTTGGCATAGTTAGACCTGTTCTTCTATGCATTTTAACATAAACTCCAGTTTTGATCTGTCTGGAATTTCTATCAAATTGCTTTGCTTCTGCCACCAGGTATCTTGCCTCCTGGCGTATTGAATTTCGGCTAACTGCCATAAACTGATGCAAGTCGCTTGATCGATTTGACCTTCGATCAACTGAGCGAGTTCCCGGAAGCCTGTGCTAGTAGCTGCTAGTGAGCTAGTGGTTTTTTGCTGTAGCAAGCGGGCCACTTCCTGGTAAGCGGCGGCGAAGCGCTGCTCTACTCTCGCTTTGATTTTTGTTTCACGCTCAAGCTTGTCGATTTGCAGGTAAAAAACTGGGTGGTTAGGTTTGGCAGTCTGAGTTGGAGCTGGCGCTGTTTGTGTGGCGCTGGCCAGTTCGATGGCTCGTACGAGGCGGCGAGGGTTGTGGCGATCGGAGTTGTTCATGGTAGCGAATTTGTCAGCAGCGAGAAGCTGGAGTTTGCTTTGCAAGTCTACGACGCTTAGTGTCTCCAATTTTCGGCGCAAGGCTTGGTTCTGTGGGACACCTAGGCTTGCCGCAGGAGTGGCAATTTGCTTTTGATAGAAGCCTGTTCCTCCAACCACGATTAAGCAGGCCTGGTTATTGAGCTGACTTTTGACTTCTATGAAAAGTTCTTGAAAATGCGCCGCCGACCATTCTTGGTTTGCTTCGATAATGCTGACGCCGTGCAGAAAGATATTTTGGGACTGGTTTTGGAAAAAGGGATGGCTGGAGTTGGTGCCTTTGCTGGCAACAAAGTCAGTGGGCAGATCTGCCCCAGTCAGGTTTTCTAGGCCTTTGCAGACTTGTCTCGAATCAGCGGACAGCAAGTGGACTTGACGAAAGATTTTTTGGTCAATGAGGCTGGTCGCCAACTCCAGGGCCAAAGCGGTTTTACCGGTGGCGGTCGCTCCGACGATGGAGATGATTTGATTGTTTCTGATATCTTTTGATCTAGTCATTTTCTCTAAAATTATGCTTGATATATCAATCTAAGTTTTGACGAGTCTAAATTAGCAGTCTTTAGCTTCGTCTGCTAAATGCGTCCAGCCTAGACGACCTTGGGCCGCTCGCCAAGATGGTCTTTATTAATCACCTGATCGAGGATGTCCCAGCGGGCTTTTTTGACAGTGTGAGGAATATCGTCAGGATAGAGTTTTTCAGCCAAAGTCCCAGGTCGTGGCGAGTAAATGTTGACGAAACCGACGTGCCAATCAGCTTCTCGGGCCAGGGCCACTGTCTCCTCGAATTCCTCATCAGTCTCACCCGGGAAACCAACGATCAAATCTGTACCAAGGACCACGTCTTTAACTTGCGCTCGCAGCTTGCGCACGACTCGCAAATAATCCTCACGGGTGTAGCCACGGTTCATGCGGTGCAGGACCGAGTTGCTGCCCGACTGGACAGGCAAATGGATGAAGCGGTCGATTTTGAGATTGCGGGCAATTTCGGCAATCAGCTCGTCACTGAAGTCCCACGGGTTGCTGCTGAGAAAGCGAATTTTCTGAATCCCTTCGAAGCGGCTGATGGCTTGCAGGAGTTTGACGAAAGGAGGGATGCCTTCGACGTTTAGGTACTGTGATTGGTTGCTAGGCAAGTCTTCCCTTTTGACGTCGCCGCGCAGCATCATCTTGCGAGCGCTGATGCCCATTTTTTCAAGGCCCCAAGAATTGACGTTTTGACCAATCAGGGTGATTTCGGTGTAGCCGTCTTTGGCTAGCTCGGCTACTTCGTCGACAATGTCCTGGAAAGGCCGGGACGCCTCGCGGCCGCGGGCGAAGGGCACGATGCAAAAGGTGCAAAAGGAATTGCAGCCGGTGGAAATGGGGACGAAGGCGTGATTTTTGTCTTTGCGGGCGGCTCTTTTGGCAAAGGCCATTTTGTTGGTCGGCATGAATTCATCGACCATGGGCAGCATTTTACGCAAGCGAGCGACGCCGTGATGCAGCATGCAGCCAGAAAAAACCACTTTGGGCGGCGTTTTTTCTTCTTCTTGGAAATAATTCATGATTTTGTGCAGAAAAGCGCGAACGCGGTCCTCAGCGCGTTTGCGGACACTGCAAGTGACCAGAATCAGCTCGTCACAGTTCTGCCAGTCAGCGGCTTCGACGAAGCCGTTGTCGAGATACATCGCCGACAGGCGCTCAGCATCGCTCTTGTTGGCTTGACAGCCGTAGATTTGGACGAAGAAGCTTTTGGGTTTGCTCATGGTATATTTTGGTAAGTTGATTGCGGTAGGGCTTATTTTAACATCCGCCGCGCTGTTTTACCTGCCAAAAAAGCCGCGCCCTCGTGCTAAAATAAGGTTTGCTTCAGCGGCAGTCTGCCGAGTGAGGCGAATTAAAAAATCGGCGCGATACCAGAGTGGTTAATGGCGAGGTCTGCAAAACCTTCGTTCGCGGGTTCGAATCCCGCTCGCGCCTCAATAATAAATCAATTTGTTTTTATTATGCAATTTCTCAAACACATTTCTATTGGCGAACTTAGAGATATGGCTTTGTCCATGTATGGCAATTTAATCAAGGTTGATGTAGATGTGGTCAAGCGAGTGGTGATTGCAGACATGGAAATGCATGCTGATGGTGAAGCTGAGTTATTAAAAAATGGTTCTAAGCAACAAGACCTGTGGGGCATCAATCTTTATCCAGATAAATTTGGTACTCCAGAATTCATCGAGTTTGATTCAATGATTAATATTAAGCCTCGCCAAAATAATATGAGTCGTGGCGTGGAGAATGAGCAGACGCGAGCATTGATTACAGAAATTATAAGTGAGGTAATTCATGAATAACTACGCAGTTAATAGAGATAGATGGGCTCAATTATCAATTTTTGCCCAGATGGGAAATATTTACGCAGAGGTTGGGCGTAGTTTTGCTGCTAAAAGTCGAAATCAACAACAAGTTGCTCATCAAGCTGCCGTGCGGGCTTTTGATCTTTTTGATGCGACAGCCGAGCATTTAGCTCAATTGCAATCACCTAAGTTGAAAGAAGTTTTGCGCGCACGCGAACTATTTGTAGAGAATTTCTTTTCCGATTCAAATGAGTCAATCCTAGAAAAATATTTATCACCCTTTGCAATTGCAGCAAGAATAACTTCTTAGGATTTAGCAAAGAGTGTAGAATTAATACCTCAAGAGGTATATAAATGGACCTAACTGGGGTTAAAAGTATACAAGTAAGTTATAAACAGAAAGGTGTTTTTGTGCAAATCTCTTCTATCAAAGCCCAAGAAATCCTAGCCTCTGGCGGCTATCCTACAGTCGAGGTGATCGCTGTCCTATCCGACGGCACCACCGGTCGAGCCAGCGTGCCTTATGGCGCTTCAGCTGGCTCTCACGAGGCGACGGTGCTCATGGATGGCGATCAGGCGCGTTGGCATGGCAAAGGCATGTTACAAGCCATTGCAAACATTGAAGAAAAAATCGCCCCAGTAGTAATTGGTATGGACGCTTATGACCAGCGCGCTCTTGATGAGAAAATGATTGCTCTGGATGGCACCCCCAACAAGGCCAAGCTAGGGGGGAACTCGATTTTGGCCGTTTCTGTGGCAGTGGCCAATGCAGCGGCCAACAGCAAAAAAGTCGAGCTTTTTCAGCACATCATCGACACTTACCAGACAGGTGTAGATTTAAACAAATTGCCTCAGCCGATGGTGGTGGCGATTGAAGGTGGCAAGCACGCTGATGAGACCACTGATCTACAAGAATATTGTTTTTCGGCCATGCGTTCAGGTACTAGTGTGGCGGAAAACGTGCGCATGATTATGGAAACTTACCACCAACTGGGCAAAGTGCTCAAGGAAAATAAATTGTCTACCAATGTCGGCAATGAGGGAGCTTTTGCACCCAACGGGATTCCTAGCAACGAGGCACCTTTTACCTACATGATGGAAGCGGTCAAGCGAGCTGGCTATAAGGCTGGCGAGGAGGTTGGCTTTTCGATTGATGCTGCTGCCAACGAGTTTTTTCACGATGGCAAATATGATCTAAAAGTCGAGAAGCGCCAACTTGATGCCGACGAACTTATCGCCTATTATGAAACCTGGTTGGACAAATACCCCGCAATAGCCACCATCGAGGATATGCTCCATGAAGACGATTGGGAGAATTGGACCAAGCTGCAAGTGGTTGCCGACAAATACCAGATTCCAAACATTGGTGATGATTTGACAGTGACAAGCATGAAGCGTCTACAAAAAGCTATCGACACTAAGGCTATTTCCGCTATTTTGATCAAGCTCAACCAAATTGGCACTCTCACCGAAACTGTTGACTGCTGCATGTTGGCCAATAAAAATGGCTTGATGACCACGACTTCTCACCGCGGCGGCGGTGAAACAAATGATGCGACCATGGTTGACGTAGCGGTGGCGGTTGGCTCGGCCTTTATCAAGGTGGGTCCAACTCGAGGTGAGCGGGTGGCTAAATATAATCGCTTGATGGAAATCGAACGACTGGTGAAAGGAGATCTACAATGACCAAACTAGTAATCATCCGCCATGGCACCTCTGTCTGGAGCGATCGCTTTACTGGCTGGATAGATATCGATGTCACCAAGGAAGGTATCGAGGAAACCTATAATTACGGCCTCAAGCTCAAGGAGGCGGGTTTTACTTTTGACATCGCTTTTACTTCCTACCTGAAGCGAGCGATTCGCACCCTCTGGACAGTTTTGGACGCCACAGAGCAAATGTACATCCCGATAGTCAACAGTTGGAAGCTCAATGAGCGCCATTATGGCGCGCTGCAGGGCCTCAACAAGCCAGAAACAGTCGAGAAGCACGGTGAAGAGCAAGTCGCCATCTGGCGCCGCAGCTATGATGTGCCGCCGCCAGCCCTCGATATTGCGGATCCAGGACATCCTAGTCATGATCCCAAATACAAGGATGTTGACCCGACGCTTTTGCCCTCGACCGAGTGCTTGAAAGACACTTATGAGCGTAGTGTGACTTATTGGCAGGCGGAGATTGAGCCTTTGATCAAGCAAGGCAAAAAAATTGTTCTCTCTGGCCATCACAACTCTTTGCGCTCGATCATCAAGTATTTGGACAAGATTTCCGATGAGGAGATTGTCGGTTTGACCGTGCCTTACTGTATTCCGCTAGTTTACGAATTCGACGAGCAGGCGCGAGTGATCAAGCATTACTACTTAGCTGCTGACGAGGAAGTGCAGCGAGTGATCGAGAGCATCAAGAATCAGACGAAGAAGAAGTAAATTCTCATTAAACCCAAGAAATCTGTAGTTTTTTGCCCATGGCATTTGCCAGAGAAAGCATGGTGCGGAGGGTAGCATTGCGTTGACCATTTTCAATTTTAGTGACGGTGGCGCGAGGTACTTTGGAGCGAGCGGCGAGTTCGGCTTGAGTGAGACCCAGAGCCTTGCGGTTTTTCCTGAGTCCCATCAGAACTTCAAGGTACTGCACTTCTTGCTCAACTGCTGCTTTTTCTTCTGCTGAAAAATCCTTGAAAGCTTCTTCCAAAGGAATAGCTAACCTCTTTATTTTGGCAGGGTCTAATCTTGTTTCTTTTATTTTCATATTATTTGTACTCCCTAAGTCTATTTTTTGCTTTTTTCATTTCTAGCAAGGGTGTTTTTTGTTGTTTTTTAACGAAAGCACTTAATACGACAATTTCTTTTATGTGGTAATAAGCATAAATACAGCGATAACAGTTATTTAATTTGATTCTAATTTCAAAAAGTTCGCTTGATATCTTTTTGCCAAGGCTTGCGTCAATTTTACCGTACTGTCCCAAGACGTTAATAGCTGCATAAAGTTTTACTTGAACCGCGCGGGGGAAATCTTTGATTTCTTTTTTGGCACGCTGATCAATTAAAATAATTTTACGCATTTTAAACTGATTCGCATTGTGTCATAAACGACACCAAAAGTCAAGTCTGTTGTAACTGTGCCACAGCTTTCATCCCCTCCACCAAGCCATCTTCTGCCTGAGTGCCGACCACCAAATCAGCAATCTTCTTGAGCGAATCTGGCGCGTTGCCCATGGCGATTTTGTAGCCGCAATTGATGAGCAAGGGATAGTCATTGTGACCGTCGCCAACGCTGGCGATTTCTGTAAGCGTCAGACCCATGATGTCCGCCCAGGCCTTGAGGGCGTTTTCTTTGCCTGCTTCGTGGCTGTTGATGTCGATGCCGAAACCTTTGCGACTGGAGATTTTAGCCAGGTGTAGCTTGGGAAATTTTTGTGCGAGGTTCTCGATGAGCTCGTCGATTAAAGGCTCTGGGGAGGCTGGCTCGAGGACAACTTTGGGGACTTTGTCTGTAGGAATGGTAGCGAGGTCGGCAAATTGAGCTCCTGCGCCAAATTCTTTGACGACGATGCCTTTTCTAGTGTAGACAAACTCGCCACTTTCGGCGGCAAATTTAAACTGCTCCTCTAGAGTGTGTAGGAAAGCAATCAGGTTTTCCGCGTCTTTTTGATTGATGTGTTTCCCCCAGAGCACTTGTTTGCTGACGGGGTCGATAATTTCCGAACCGCCGCGCACGATCAGTGGGGTTTGAGTGCTCAGCTCGGCAGCAGAAGCAGCCACAATGCCCTGATACATCCGGCCAGTAGCGATGGAAAAAATGAAGCCTTGGTTCTGGAAGTCGCGTGCCGCCTCCACCACTGCTTGGTTCAACTGGTGAGTGTGGTCAGTAAGCGTGCCGTCAAAGTCTGAAATGAGTGCTTTGATCATGGAGAGTATTGTACAATAGTTATAATGACAAACAAACTTACCATCGGCGCTCTCGCGCCTGCTTTTAAACTTCCCGACCAGACGGGCAAAATTCATCAGCTGCGTGATTATGCTGGTCACTTCCTCCTGCTCTATTTCTACCCCAAGGACAATACGCCAGGCTGTACGACAGAGGCCTGTGAATTGCGCGATTCTTGGGCAGATTTTGCCAAGCTGCAGGCGGTGGTTTTGGGTGTCAGTGCTGACTCAAGCAAGAGTCACGCCAAGTTTGCGGACAAATTTGGGCTGCCCTTTCCCCTGCTGGCGGACGAGGACAAAGAGGTGATTAAAGCCTATGGAGCTTTGGCCGAAAAAAGTATGTTTGGCAAGAAATTTTTGGGGATTAAGCGCAGTTCTTTTTTGATTGACAGAGAGGGCAAAATTGCCAAAATTTACGAGCAAGTCAAGCCGGCAACTCATACCAGTGAAGTCTTGCGTGATCTCAAGCAACTAATCGCAGACTAGATCTTCCTGCCACAGGCCTCTTTTTGCCTCGCGGGCGGTCGCTTCCGCAACCCTGAACTTTTCCTGGTATTTGACGTCTGGGGGGTAGCTGACCACCGTGGCGAAGCCTTCCGCCACTAGTTGCTCATTGACCGAAGCGCTTTCGGTCGCCAAATAGACGTAGCGCAGTAGGCGGCCGTAGCGGTCAGTTTCAGAGACGTCTTTCTCGAGGTAAATTAGCTGGTTACTGACTAGTTCGCTGTTGCGCAGGCTGGCTTCTTTGCCGAGACAGCCGACTTCCCGTCGTGGATCGACGGTTTCGGGGGTATCGATGCCGATGTAACGAACTTTTTGGCCACCTTCGATCTCGATGGTGTCACCGTCGATGACCCGTGTGACTCGAGCGGTTTGCCAGTTGGCAGAATCCAGCTGGACGATGCTTGGTGTAGGCGAGCTTTGGCTTTCCTTCGCTTGTTCTGGTTCGATTGGTGTGGGTACAAAAATTGTCCAAAGCAGGACGATGACCAGACCAAGGAGGAGTTGTTGATTTTTTTTGCTGAGTTGAAGCACGGATTTATTATATAATTAATCAGCTATGCCCCGAAAGCGCCTTTTACTATTCACTCTTTTCACCCTGATTTTGGCTGGAGCTGCTTTCTTCCTCAATTCGCTCAACGAAAAAAATTTGTTGAGCCAACAAGTTAGTAAAATTTGGTACAACACCAAAGTTAAACTAGTCGCGCCTCAGGAGTTACAGACTTTTTTCCAGGTGGGCGAAATGAGTCAGACGGAGGAAGTGCCTGAAATTTTACTGACTCCGACACCCACTCGCATCCCGACTCCAATCGACCCTTACGCCAATGATCCCGATCTCAAAGACGCCGAGTGGGGTCAGGCGGTCCAGGTTAGCGAGACGGGCTGGCGGATGAAGGTTGGCTTCGACGCCATCATGGGCACGCCGAACGAGACTTTTCAGGCGCTTAACCACTACCGCTACACCAAGGGCAAATCGAATCTGACTTGGGATGACCGTTTGGCTCGCTACGCCTTGGAGCGGGCGACTTACATCTGTCAAAACGGTTCGGATGGCCATGACGGTTTCAAGCGTTATGTCAACGAGGAGGAGGGCTACAAAACCCTAGGCTTCTACTGGCTGGGGGAAAATATGAGCACCCATATGCGTCTGACTGGAGTCAAGCTGATCGAGTGGATGTACGCCGCTGATCCTGATCACGATGGCAATCAGCTCGGTGACTGGAGTCACGTCGGAGTGGGTATTTTCGAGGACTGCTCGGCGCTGATTTTTGGCAACAAGATGATCTAGGCGCTTAGGCCGCCGTGACCAAATCGCGAACATCGAGGTAATCAATGCCGACGTTAGCCGCGAAGCCGCTGTCCGAAGCGCTATCGCCTATCATCAAGAACTGACTTTTGTCGCTCTCTGTCTCCGCAATCAGCTGCCAAGGGGCAGGGCTGGGCTTGAGGTTTTCCACATCATTGACGGTGACGATTTTTTGGAAAAAGCCCTTGATCTGTAATTCTTCAAGAATCGGCTCGACCACTTGGCGACAGTTGGAGGTCAAGAGGTAAAGGGTTTTACCCTGGTGGTGTAAATCGCGCAGCAGCTGCAAACTGGGTTTGATCACTCGGTAGCCGTGGTAGTGGGCTTGCTCGATGCGCTGTTCGAAGGCAACGAACTCGTCGCGAAAAACCTCGCCATAGCGAGTAATTAAGATGTTGATATGGAACATATTGAGATCAGAAGCATCTGTGACACTTGGGTCATATTTTTGCAGTAGCGGCACAATCTGCGCGTGCCAATGTGACCAGTCGATCTGCAGGGTAGCCAGAGTCTCGTCGAAGTCAAAGATGATGTGGGAGTAGGTGGAAGGAGGCATGTGGAGAGCATGATAACACGAAATATTACTCAAGTGAATATTGACAATTTGCCTATATAATGCTATTATAGGCTTATCTTAAGACTTTTATTTTGTTGTCAGAAAATAAGCTTTTTTGATCAATGGGATAGAAGTCACGAGATTCTCTTGATCTTTAAAAAGCAACTTTTTCTCCCACAACAAGAGTGGATCATGATGCTTCTCTCCTCCGTTTGGAGTGAGGGAAGCACAAAATCCACTTTTCAAGGAGAAAAAAATGAAAGTCAGCAAAAAAATCGGGCTATACACTAGCCTAGGGATGGTGGGTACGTTGTACTACCTGTCCCTATTTTTCCTGGGTAAAACCCAGGATGGCGGGCTTTTGCCCGCTGCTATCGTAGGAGGATCGATTTTCCTCCTTTTTTCGTTCGTGGCCGTCATGTCCAAGGCGGCTGCAGACCAGTGGAAGATCGGGCCATTGGGCCCGATCTTCCACCTCTGCATTTCGGGAGGAGTCCTGTGGTTAGGACTCAAGATCATGGGGGTTATCGCGAATATCGGAGGTGGATGGGAGTACTGGCTTTTCAGTCTCCCATTTTTCATTGTGAGCACAGCGTTTGCTCAAAATGAATAAGCGGTTGCCCAAAGAAGTTGCTTATTAAATCAAGAGAAAAAGGCTCGCCGCAAGGCGGGCCTTTTTCGTTGTACTTAGTAGGGAAAACTAAACCCTCTCCCCCCTTACAATAAATCTCTTCTGATCCATAAATCCCGAACAGGTATAAATGGTCAAAGTTTCCTCGCTAGTGGGCAGCAGGTACTCGACTTGATCGGGCCTGACTTCGACGATTTGCTTGATTTGATACTGGTGCTTGGAGCCGTCGGCGCTAGTCAGAGTGACTATTTCCCCACCCTGCAGAGCGCGAATGTTGCCAAGAATTGGTCGAGTGTTGTGGCCATAGATGATGATGTTGCCAGCCTCGCCGGGGCGGGCCGAGTTAGCCAAGTGGGAGGCCTCGCGCTCGGCGATGGTCCACTCGCCAGCGACCAGGACTTGTTGGCTGATGTCGACATCGACGAACCAAGGAATCTCGATGTGGACTGGCCGCTTCTCTGCCCCTTCAACTTCATAGCTGGCGTACTGGGCCAGCAAGTCTTGGTCAAGGGTCAGGGCTTGCCACTTGAAGCGCCAGTGCAGGCCAGCGATGATCATCAAAAATATCCCTGCAGTCATCATGACTACAGGGATATTTACGTTTAAACTCTGTTTTCTTTTTTTAGTTTTTCTTCTTGGCATGCAGCTGAGCTCCGACTGCAGTCATTGTAGCACCGCTTAGGCCGATGACACTCATCATGATGTCTTCCAAGATACCAGTCTCGGCGTAGGTGTTGGCACCAAGTACTTGACCACCGATTGGTCCACCGACTGCGGAACAGTCAGTTTCGGCAGTGACCATCGCTTCTTGAGACTTATAGCCGTTGTTGGGGGTGGCTTTGACCAATCCCTCACCGACAAAAGTGAAGCTCACAGAGGCACGTCCATCTTGATTGGTGTAAGCATTTTTGCTTAAACCATTGTAGGTGAAGGACACCAGGACATCTTTTTGTGGGTTGCTACCACTCTTGAGGTCCATTTGAGCTCTGAAGTCATACTCGAAACAAGCTAACTGTTGGACATAGAGGCTTGAGCGCTCTTTGTCTGGAGTGCCTGGAGTAGGAGTGGCAGTTGGAGTAGGAGTTGGGGTAGGAGTTATCTCTGGATATTCACAATCTTCTTCTTCGCCATAATTCAGAGCTTCTTTATCTTCGCAAACTTCAGTTGAAGTTGTGGGTCGAAGTCGAAAAGAAGCGTGAGAAATTTTTTGAAAGTTACATCCTTTGTCACCAGGACATGTGCTCTTGTTCCAAACATTTGATTGAAGCTCGACTTCTGTTACTGCCGGGTTATATTGAGCAAATCTCAAAGTGGTTCCAGCTTTATAGCATGATTCAAAAATCTCTTTGCCAGCTGGTGCAGTATATTTGTAGCTCAAGGCATTAATGTTGTCGACTTTAACCCAATCCCCAGTTTGAGGACAAGTTTCTTGGCCGTTGGCAGAGACGCCCTTGACAATTTTTGACGGTGAGAACACCGCTGCTCCGACGAGGAGGGCGATCGCGAGGAGACTAATTCCGAAAAGTAATTTTTTCATACTTTTTCCTTATTATTGGCAGGTATTTAATGATTGTTTTCAATATATCAAATAATCAAATTAATATATCTCAACATATAGAAGTATATCACCAAATTAATCGATTTGGCAATAATGAAATGCTTTTATGTTTTTTATCAACGAAATGAAATCGATCTTGCGCTTTCTATATCAAAGATGATAGGCTAGGCGAAGCTTATGAACAATTCCAAATTAACCTATTTCGTATTAACTGCCTTGACCATTGCTGTGGTTGCACTGTCTGTCGGCATGAGTTGGTCTCTCAAGATGGTGCGCGACCTGAACTTAAAGGCGGCGGTGATTTCTGGACCAAGTATCGATCCGAATCTGCCACCCGGCAATGCTCTTGAAGAAACAGATGTTCAACCATTAGAAGAAGACAGCTTAGTTGCAAGTGAAGCTGCTTTTCTAAATCTGATCACAAGCAACGAATTGCAAGACTGTAGCTGGGCTAGCACTGACCTCCTAGGTCAGAAGCCCTTGCAAGTCAAACTACAGACTGCCCCCAACTCTTTTTTGCTCACTTTGACAGAGAATAATTTCGCCCAAACCAAAACCTACGTTTTGCGCAGAGGCCTAAACGTTTATTTCTGGCAAGCAGATCAGGATCAGGGTTATAAACTGCGCAGCACCGCTATTCTCGAGGGAACGTGGCCAGAGTCAGAGCGGCCAAGCATTCAGCTGTTTAGTAAGGTCGCTGCGGAGCCAGATTTCGAGGCGAAGTGTTTGCCTTTGGCTGGTGATGAGGCGGTTTTTACTCTGCCAGGTGCAGTGAATTTTGTAGGCGACGCACCTCCCAAGGCTATCACTTCAGAGCCAGAGTTAGATCTCAACGCGACCGAGGTGAAGGCGACCACTACAAATTGATATGTATCTATAAAACTCAGTGTTGACAACGGGTAAAAAAATAGATTATCATGGATCTACATATGAAAACTGCCCTTCGTCTCTATCTACTTTTATCTGTTTTTGCTGCCGCTTCGGCTGCTGTGCTTGTCAGCTCAGACTTGACCAAGGCTGCTGACTCGTCAGCAGTGACAGCGACAGTGACAGTCCAGAACATCTCAGTGTCAGTAGCTGATGGCTCGGTTGCTTATGGAACTTTAGCCCTGAATACTTCGAAATCAACCAGATCTGATGACCTTAATGACGCACAGACAGCCACTAACGATGGTAATGTTACAGCAAACCTAAACATTAGAGGACAAGATAGCGTCGCATGGACTCTAGAAAGTGCCGTTGGCCCAGATCAATACAAGCACGATTTTTGTATCACAGACTGTAATACCTCGCCGACTTGGGTTCCTTTAGATACGGAAAATCAATCGCTTGCTGCCTCTGTAGCTACTTCCGGAAGTCAGGTTTTTCACTTAAGAATTACAACGCCCACAACTTCCTCGTCATACACTCAGCAGACCGTTAGCGTCACTGTCCAGGCCACCATATAATTAATCCTTGATAGAATATTAGGCTTTTGCTGCTAGTTGTAGTATCTTTAACTTTGTCGCTTGTAGTTCACTGTTCTATTTGATAGGATCAGTAACATATGCTCTCGAACTTGCGTTTAGTTATAATAGTCTTTTTCCTGCTATTTTTACAGACAGCGACTTTAGCTCAGGCCAAGCTGGGTG
Source organism: Candidatus Pacebacteria bacterium UBA6180 (assembly GCA_002422165.1). Taxonomy (GTDB): domain Bacteria; phylum Patescibacteriota; class Microgenomatia; order UBA1400; family PJMF01; genus UBA1364. Next base: position 19,453 of record DITQ01000004.1, read on the forward strand.
TTGGCATCGGTACGGGCAAGATCGTCATTGATGAAAACTTGCGTCCAGGGGGTGTTTACGCCTTGCCTTCGATCACCGTGCTGAACACTGGCGACATTGCTGCTATCTACAATTTACAGGTTACCTACCACAAAGATCAGCCAGAACTGATGCCTCCAGCCGAGTGGTTTACTTTCTCACCAGTTGATTTTGTTTTGCAGCCTGGCGACTCTCAGATGGTCAAAATTGTCTTGACTATTCCCCTTGATGCCAAGCCAGACGCCTATTTTGCCTACGTCGAGGCTTCACCGACCAATAAGGTTGGTGGGGGTGAGACTGCGGTCGGCATTGCTGCAGCCAGCAAACTATATTTCTCTGTCGACCCTGCGAACTTCTTATCTGGTCTTTGGTATCGCTTCACTTCGCTGTGGAAATTGTACGAGCCCTGGACCACGAGAGGGGCGATCTTTGTGGGAATTTTGTTACTCTTCGCTATACTGCGAAATCGTGTCAGTTTGCAAGTTAACCTCAAGAAAAAAGAAGAGTAAACCGTAATGCTTCATGCTAAATCTAAAAATGCCGCCCGAGCTGTTTCTTAGTTTTCTTGCATTTTTGTCAATTTTTTTTGTCGTATCCAGCCAGGTGCTTGCCAATGGAGATGTCGCTGCGACCGTGAAGATCAGTATCTGTGGTAATGAAATCAAAGAGGGCGGTGAGGATTGCGACAATGCAGATCTCGATGGGCAAACTTGTGAGTCGATTGGTCTTGGACCAGGGACGCTATCCTGTCATGCCAGCTGCAGTTTCATTACTGATGATTGTGGTCCTGCTCCCACCCCTACCCCCACCCCAGAGCCTACCCCGACTCCTACGCCTACTCCACCAACTCCTACCCCCACCCCTACTAGTACCCCTACCAGTCCGCAATCAGGTAGTGCTCCCAGCTCGTCTTCTGTCGACGATGATTCCCAAACCACCTCAGGTGATACTCAAAGCACTTTGGTAAATCAATTTTTTCTCACTGCTGAAAATTTAGCGGCCAGCCAAAGAGTACCTAGAAGATTGTTGCCCCCCAAATTGCAGGTATTTGACCTTAGCGCGAGCGGTGATCTAAACCAGGATGAATTTGGGAATGCACTTCAATCTTTTATAAGTTACCTTAGAGCTTACAAAAATTATCTAGTCGAAGGAAATTATGCTGAAGAAGCACTGGTGGTAGTTGACGGATGCGACATGAATGGAGATGGAATTTGCAATCTGGTCGATTTTTCAATCATTTTGTACTATGCTAAAAGTTAAGCTAAATTATGCCAAATAGTTTATATGCCCTTATTAAGATCATCTCTATAGCGATTGTTTCTTGGATTTTGGTGCACTTTTTGGCTTTATTTGGAGTTTTTGTAGCTCTGATCTATCCAGTTTGGTGGTTGCTAATGCCTGCCTACACTCGCTGTCTGGTTTGTAATAGTAGTAGTGAGGGTAAGTACTGCTCTTTTTGTGAGAGGCAAGTCTCCAAAAACAACCTCAAGCCCTCAACGCTGATTAGTGCAGTCAAAAATGGTGGATTGATCTTTCTTTTTTCGCTGATTAGTTTTGGCTTGGTTGTTTTGGAGAGCATATTAGTGGGTCGTTTTTTACTACCAATTTTTCAGGCTCGTACAGCAGTGGTGCATATTGGTGTGCCCAATTCTGACAAATATTTTTATTTAAACGATGTAATTTCAATTCCACTAACAATATCAGGCATCAATCAAGCAATTAATGCCGTGCAAATTGATTTGACCTATGATCGAAATTTATTGCAAGGTTTGGAAATTTTGACAGACAATTCTTTTGCCAGTATTTTCGTCGATAAGATTATCGATCACGAGCTGGGCTACGTCAGAATTAGTGGAGGGATTCCCAATCCAGGTTTTGATGGAGAAGAAGGTTTGTTTGCCACAGTTATTTTTCGCACTATTAGGCCAGGGACAGCCAAGGTAGATTTGTTGCCTAGTTCTATGGTTTTGGCCAACGATGGTCGCGGAAGCAATGTTTTGAGCAAAATTGATTATGGCACTAATTACTTCATCTTGCCCGATTTTAGGCCAGATGGGAACTTGCAAGGCAATGTTATTGAACCAGTTGCAGGTGGGGCCAGCTCAGTGGCCATTTTATTTGATTTTAGTGAAAATCAAGGTGTGGTTTTGGGCGAGTCAGTTTCCATCGAAGAGGAAAAAGTTTCTTTTTGGGAATCTTTTTTGGTTAAACTTTCTCAATCCTGGTTGGCGATTTTGTGGCAGAAGACTTTGGAGTGGATCATCTGGCTTGATAATTTCATTATTGCCGGTTTTTTTCGAGTTTCTAGGGCTTTTGTGGAGATGTGGTGAATAGCTATTTTATTGTTTCAAAATGGGGAATCTGAGCTTGCTCGCCTCCAAGGAGTAACTTCGTTACTTTTCCTTTTCGGCTGCGCTTCCTCAGATATTTGATGATAGTGAGCCTCGTCACTTTGTTCCTCGTGTTCACTATCCAATCAAATATCCGAACCTAAAAAGGTTCGTTCCCCTTACGAGGTCAACAAATAAAAAAACGCGCATTTAGCGCGCTTTTTTATTTGTGACCCCATGGGGAATCGAACCCCAGTTGCCGGGATGAAAACCCGAAGTCCTAACCGCTAGACGATGGGGCCGTCTAGATTTTGAATAATTTTTCAGAGCCAAGTAACGTTTTCGAAATGCTCGATTCTTGGCGCCGCCAAATTGCCGACGACTGATATGATATCAAATCTATGGCTTTTTTGCAGCTGCTTTTTTCGCAAGAAGCTGCTGGCCACTCTAGCCATCTTCCCTAGCTTGACGTGATCGACTGCTTGACTCGGATCGCCGAGGGTGTCAGAGGTCAAATATTTGACTTCGACAAAGACGATTTCATCAAACTGCTGGTCAAGTGCAATCAAATCAACTTCTAGATTGCCAAGGCGCAGATTGCGCTCCATGATCAGGTAAGCTTTGCCAAGCAAGTAAGTTGCGGCAATCTGCTCTGCTTGAATTCCTCTAGAAAAATTAGGCGAGTTTAGCTGTGCCTTTGAAAAGACTTTTTTCTTTAACTCGACTGGCGGCTTTACCGACTTTGTCACGTAGGTAATATAGCTTACTGCGTTTGACTTCGCCACGGCGCTTAACCTCGATGCTCTTGATGCTCGGCATGAGAACGGGGAAAATCTTCTCAACTCCAACACCACCGACGCTGACTTTGCGGACAGTGAAGCTTTTGTTGGCTTCGCGATTTTTGATAGCGATCACCAAGCCTTCGAAAACTTGAACTCTGGTTTTTTTGCCTTCGGAAATCTCCTGATGAACGCGGACGGTGTCGCCGACGCTAATTTGTTGCTCGTGGTAAATGAAATTCTGTGCCATAACAAACGAGTATTGTACCAAAGGAAATTAGAAAAGACTAGTAGACTTCTTAGCCTTTAGCCTTCTTGGTTTTTTCTGCCCAAATAGCCCGCAAGTACTCGATAAAAATCGGATGTGGATGAAGCGGTGCCGACTTGTACTCTGGATGAGCTTGGGTGGCTAGGAAGAAGGGATGCTGCTGCCTAGGTAGTTCGATCATCTCGACGAAGAAGTCATCAGGACTAGTGCCAGAAATGACGAAGCCTTTGGATTCCAAAGCCTGGCGGTAAGCGTTATTGAACTCATAGCGGTGACGGTGGCGTTCAGAGATGAGGTTGGTTTTGGGATCTTTGAAGGCCTTATGCTTGGTGTAAATATCGTGAGCCAGGGTGCCTGGTTTGAGAATACAGTCATAAGCACCCAGGCGCATGCTGGCTGTTTCACCCTTGATCTTTTGATATTTTTCTTCAAAAGGAATCGAGTGAATGATTTGGTGTTCTGCTTGTGGATCGACTTCTTCGGTGTTGGAATTTTTAAGGAGAGCGACGTGGCGAGCAAATTCAATCGAGGCCAGCTGCATGCCGTAACAGAGTCCGAGATAAGGAATGCGTTTTTCGCGAGCGTAGCGAATGGCTTCGATTTTACCCTCGACTCCCCTGCTTCCCCAACCAATTGGGACAATAATGCCATCGACTGACTTGAGGTTTTTTAGAGCGGCAGGGTCTTTTTTTTCGATGCTTTCTGCGTTGATGAAGACGATTTGTGCGTCAATTTTTTCATGCCAGGAAGAGTGGCTAATCGACTCTAAAAGCGAAGTGTAGGAGTCTTTGAGCTCGTAATCACCTGTGGCAATATATTTAGCAATGATGCCGATTTTGACCTGTTTGTCCTTGTCTGCGTAGATGTTAGCGACCATCTCTTGCCAGTCTTTGAGGGCGACTTTTTTGGATTTGAGTCCCAGCTTGGCTAAAACTTTCTGGCTGAAATTCTGGCGGTCGAAAATCAAGGGGATCTCGTAAATTGATTTGCAGTCGGGATTAGAAATGATGTCATCTTGATCCATGTTGCAGAAATAGGCAGTTTTTTCTTTGCGCTTGTCGTCAATCTCTAGCTCACCGCGGCCAACGATGAAATCTGGCTGGATACCCATCGAGTTGAGAGCTTTGACCGAAAGCTGAGTGGGTTTGGACTTGAGCTCATTGATGTGTGAGGGGGCAGGAAAATAAGTGACATGGAGCAAAATGACGTCCTTGGGCAGAGTCATCTTCATGATCCGGTAAGCCTCGTAGTAGACGATGTTCTGGTATTCACCAGCCGTGCCTCCTAGTTCAACTAGGACGACATCGTAACCTTCAGCAGCCTCACGAATGCGACGGATTACTTCCTCTGGTACATAAGGGATGGCGTCGACTGTGGCGCCGCCATACTCGAGGTTCTTGGTGCGTTCGATGACGGTGCTGTAGATCTGCCCCATGGTGGTGAAATTTTTGTAGCCGACTTCTTCGCCCAGGAAACGCTCGTAGGAACCGAGGTCAAGGTCAGCTTCCAGGCCGTCTTCGCAGAGGAAAACATCGCCGTGTTCGATGGGGTTGATATTGCCTGAGTCGAGATTGAGGTAATTCTCGCACTTGATGTTGGTGACGCTGTAACCTTGGCCCTTGAGCAAGACGCCTAGGCTAGCAGCAGTGACGCCTTTACCTAGACCTGACAGAACGCCGCCAGAGACGAAAATATACTTAGTGGCAGTTTTGCCAGTTTGTTGTTTGAGGAACCCGCGAATGTCTATCATTACGGGATTTTATTTTAAGTGGGCGAAGTGGTTTTGCATAGTGGTAGTTTGATTTTGTTTTGAAAAAATACACGTTCGACGACAAAAATAAAAATTAATGGTTTAATGGATTAGATATGAAAAAAGTCTACACTAAGACCGGTGACCGTGGTAAAACTGCTCTCATTAGTGGTGAGCGCTTGCCCAAAAATAGCCAGGTGTTTGAAGTGCTAGGTACTTTGGATGAATTCAACGCCAGTTTAGGCTTAGTAGTCTTGAGTTTTCGTGAACACGCTCTTTTGACGGAAATTTTTGCTCGTGAGAAGGAATTTTTACTTGACCTACAAAATGAACTTTTCAAGTTGGGGGCAGAAATTGCCGCCTCGCCGAAAGTTAAACTTGAAGATGTTTTTGTGAGTAAGTTAGAAAAGGAAATTGATTTCTTGCAAAACGACTTAGGTGAGCACTGGCGTTATAAGTTTGTCTTGCCTGGTGGTTCGCAGATCAGCGCTTTCCTCGATTTGGCGCGCACTATTTGTCGCCGCCTGGAGCGGCGCCTAGTGTCGCTTGACAATGAGCGTGATATTCGTGAAGTTATTTTACAATTCGTCAACCGTGTTTCTGATTATCTCTACACTTTGCGCACTTGGGTCAACGAGCAGCTGAAGGTGGAAGAGGTGGAGTTTGAGATTTAGTACCTAAACTTCCGAATCAATCCCACTACCCTTCCCTGGATCTGCACATTAGTGGCGTAAATCGGGCTCATGCTGGAGTTGGCTGGTTCCAGGCGAATGCGAGTCACTTCCTTGTAAAATCTCTTGAGAGTAGCCAGGCCGTTGTCAAGTAGAGCGACGACGATATCACCGTTGCTGACCTCTGGAGTTTCCTCGATAACCACGTAGTCGCCATCGTCAATATGGTCTTCGATCATTGATTTGCCACGCACTTGGAGGACATAGGCGCGCTTCTTGCCAGTGATCATTTCTGGAGAGACTTTGAAGCTGGCGTTGGGGTCCTGGTGAGGTTCGATCGGTGAACCAGCGGCGATGAAACCTAGGAAAGGCAAATCGACGCTGTCAGTGATATTAAGAAAAGTGCGGTCAACTAACTCGATGCCGCGAACCGCACCCTCGTGTTTGCGAATGACTTTTTTGCGCTCGAGTGCCTGTAAGTGTTCATGAACCGTCGCTAACGAAGAAACTCCGATCGATTCGGCAATTTCCTTGAGAGTCGGTGAATAACCGTTCTTCTGAACGTACTGGGCGATGAAATCGACGATTTGCCTTTGTCTTTTGTAGAGAGTGACTGCCATAGAAGATAGCCTTTCTTGCTAAATAATAATTAAAAATAACTAGCGAAGATTAACCATAAAATAAACGAAAAAAAGGCAAAGGTCAACGGGTAATTTTCGGTCAATTCAAGTCGCTTGAGAGGCTTGGCGTAATTCGCGATCTATCTCGAGGAGGCGATTGTATTTGGCAACGCGTTCACCGCGGTTGAGTGGGCCAAATTTGACTTGGTTGGCGCCAACTGCCACCGCCAGATCAGCAATCAAGGTTTCGTTGGTTTCAGCACTGCTGTGGGAGATGACTAGATTTAACTTCGAATCTTTGACAAGCTTGATGCTTGCTATCATTTCGCTAATTGTGCCCAGATGGTTAAGTTTAATGACGACGGAATTGAAATTTTCAGTTTTGATGCCTTTTTGGATGAGCTCGACGTTAGAAGCGATGCTATTGCAGGCGGCAATGGTAGTGGTTTTGCCTAGTTCGCGGCCAATTTCTTGCCAGTGAGCATCATCACTCTCGATAAATGGCTCTTCGATGTAGATCAGTTTGTAACTGTCGCGTATTTTTTTATAAAAACTGAGTAGCTCAGCTCCGCTCATGCCTTCATTGTTATCGCGAACGCGATATTTGGCACCTTCATAGGTGTCATAAGCGGCTGCATTTAGGCCGAAGAAGACGTCTTGGGCGAAGTTGTAGGATGTCTGGCGAATAACCTCAATCAACAATTCGAAGGCATCAGTGTTTTTGTAGAGGTTGGGGCTGAAGCCGCCAGTGACGCCGATGGAGTGAATGGCTCCTTTACTAATGAGTAGTTCTTCAAGTTTTTGCTTGATGACGACGGCCATCTCCATGGATTTTTCGAAAGTTAGGTGGCTAGCAGGAATGATCAAAAACTCGCGGAAATCTAGGTTTTTGCCGCCGTGTGCTCCACCGTCAAGGGCAGTAATGATGCAGTTGGGAATGCTTAACTCCTCGACGAGATGATATTTTTTATGGATGTATTGATAGAGAGGTAGGCCGACACTAAGAGCCCCGGCCTTGAGGACAGCTTGGGAAATTGCCATTGTAGCATTGGCACCTAGTTTCTTTTTATCTGGTGTGCCGTCCAAATTGATCAGTAGTTGGTCGATTTCACGTTGTTTGAGGACTTCTTTGCCCACTAGTCGCGGTGCGATGATTTGGTTGATGTTGTTGATGGCTTTTTGGACTCCCAAGCCCCCCATTCTCTGTTCTAAATCACGCAGTTCAAACGCGCTATTTTTGTTGTCAGAAATGGCGGTAGAGACAGTAGTAATGACAGAGAAGCCGTTATTTAGCCACAAAACCAATTCGACAGTGGGAACTCCACGCCCATCAAAAACCTCACGCGCTTGTAAAGCATAAATCAAAGCCATGACGATTAGTATAATAAATCGACAGCTACTTTTCTAGCTCGGCTTTGAACCAGTCAACCATAGGAATTGGACAAGGATCAATACCTTCTAGATAGGCTAAGTAGAGGTTGGTAAAAGTGCCCAGAGTAATGAGCTCGAAAGCTTGCATCAGTTTGGTTTCCGATTCTAAGTAAACCTCAAAAGTTTCAATTTCGGCTTTAGCGACTGCTTTTTGGGTGAGGCTAATTCTTTTTTGAATCTCGCTGCGATAGAGTTTAGACTGGAAGAAGACGAAGAAATGACTCAGAGAGTTGCTCTTGGGAAAAGTTAAACCTTCCAGCAAGTGATGATTGATTTCGGGAACAATTTTATAGTCTGCGTAAGTTTTAGCGTTTTCGTTGAGTTGGTTGGTGGCGATGTGTAGCGCTCCCTCTAGGAAGGAAGCTCCCACGAGAATGGGTCGGCGCTCTAGAAACATGTAAGCCAAGATTTTGGCTTGGTTTTTTTCTTGACTGACTTCGACTATGCAGCTTTGTGTAGTTTTGTTGATTGCGTCCAGTATTTGATTGTAGTTTTCTTCATCAAATTTAATTAGGTCAAGCTTTTGCAACATCAAAATGATCGCCATGATGTTGTAAGCTGTCGCCATGCGCGGCTGGTTGGAGGGATTTGCCTTAGGATTGATGATGAAGTGAGGATAGTTTCTCGATTTTGCTAGTTCGGCCAGTTTGCCACCTGCAGCGATAACAGCAATCATCGCTCCGCGCTTGGTCGCTTCGGCAGCACAAGCTAGGGTTTCTTCGGTGTCTCCAGAGTAGCTGGACAGGATTAGGAAGGTGTTTTTGCTAACAAAGGCAGGCAAATCATAATCTTTGACAATGGTCATGGGGACGGGCAACTCTTCTTGATAGAGGTTTTTGATTAAGTCGGCGCCAAGAGCAGAGCCACCCATGCCGGAAACGACGACGTTTTGGATATTTTTGTAAGCGCTTAGGTCGATTTGTGCCTGCTCTTCATAGACTTGGCGCACTTGGTCAGCGACACTTTCTGCGGAATCGAGTGCTCCGTTTGGATCAATTTTCTTGATCATTTCTCGACTGTCCAAAATTGCGGTCAAAGACATAGTTAAGCCTCTCTTTGCTCAAATTTTTAATCTAGCGCCTCGATGTTGACACCCTTGGTGAAGTCAATTTCTTTATGTTTGCTCAAAATGGCTTTGATAGTTTTTTTCAAAGTGTCATAGTCAGCTTTGGTTTTGGCCTCAAACTTGATGGTGGCGTAGGGGCCATTTTGCGAGGCGCGAATGATTGCCATCTGGCCATCCATATCCATGCGGATCCCATCGATGTCGATGTAGTCAGCGGTTGGCCAGTGCTCCTTGAATTCGCGAGTGATAACTTCCTCGATGAACTTGAACTTGATGTCGTCAGCCAGGCCGAATTTAATCTCTGGACTGCTGATGTACTTGGGTAATTTGGCGACTAGCTGACTGAGTTTCTGCTCTTTTCTCTCCAAGTAGGACAAGAGGCGCAAGCAGGCATAAGCCCCGTCGTCATGCCCGTAGAAATTGTCCATGAAGAAGATGTGACCGGAAAGCTCGCCACCAAAAGGCGCGCGGGCTTCTTTGACCTTGGCTTTGATGAAAGAGTGGCCAGTCACCCACATCAATGGTTTGCCAGAGGCAGCAATGATACTCTCGGTAACCACTCTGGAGCAGAGGGTGTTATAGACAATTGGCGAACCGGGCAGAGTTTCTAAAACATCTTGGGCGAAAAGGGCGACGATGACGTCCATCCAGAGGATTTGACCTTGATCATCGACGACTGACATACGGTCACCGTCTGCGTCGAAGGCGAAGCCGAGGTCGGCTTGATGCTTTTTGACACCCTCTGCTAGGCGCTCAAGCACTTTGCTCTCGGTAGGATCAGGATCACCAAGGGGGTAATTGCTGTCTAGATTAGTGTTTTGTTCATAAACGGTGCAGCCGGCCTGGCGAAAGATTTCTGGATAAAACATCCCACCAGTAGCGTTGCAGGTGTCGATGACAATTTTCCAGTTTTTTTTCAGCGAAAAAAGTTTGAGCAGGTTTTTGAGATAGCTAGGAAAGATGTCATCTTGGCGGTTTTTGCCTTGACCTTCGCTAAATTTGCCTGCTTTTGCCAGCTCGCGCATTTCGATAATTTCTTCGGAAATCATGGTGTCGGAGTAGCCGACACTCAGTTTGAGGCCGTTATAGTTGCCTGGGTTGTGAGAGGCAGAAATCATCACTCCTCCCTTAGTTTTGTATTCGTAAGAAGAAAAATAGACGATTTGACTCAAGCTTAAGCCGATGTCGATGGTGTCGATACCGCCGTCATTGAGGCCCTGAATGATGGCTTTGCTGTAGATTTCGCCGTTACGACGATTGTCACGACCAACTGCAGCTTCTTTGATGCGGCGGGCAGCTAGGAAAGTGGCGTAAGCCCGACCAAGAGTGTAGTAGACGTCTTCATTGAGGTCTTCATCAATTACTCCGCGAATATCGTAACCACGGAAAATGTTGGGGTTAATTTGTTTGACAAGCTGGTACATAAGCATAGTCTTTCAATTTTTTGTTAACGGTTGCTACGTTAATCTACATATTAAATAGAAATAGGTCAAGCTCTGCCTCTAGGTCAAGTAAGCTGGCGGACTGTTTTAATTTTTGGTCGATTGTGTAAAGCTTTTGGTGCAGAGTGAGGAGTTGTTCAAGTGAGAAGGCTTGTGACTGCCTCTGAAGTTTGCTATGCATGAAGGGTGCGAGTTTTAGTGGCGCGCCTTCCTTGACTTGAATGAGCAAGCGGAGTTGGCGCGCCAACATCAAAAACACAAACTCCGCACTCTCCCCCATTACGCTTTCTTTGAAAAGTTTAAGCAGGGTAGTTTTATTTTTTGGATTGGGGCTTAGTTGGTCTAAGAAATTCCACAACTTGGGAGTGATTTTGAATTCATAAACTTGTAAATTTGTAGGTAATTTTTTAAGCTCGAGTTTGCCCAGGAGCTTTTTTTCCCAGAGAATTACATCAGTTGATGCGAAGCAAATTAAATTGATAAATTCATCTTTTTTCTTAGATTTGGGTAGAGAATATAAGCTTTCGAGCACTAAGGTTTTTTGGCCACCGAAGAGACTTTCACTCAAAAGTGCGCTTTCCAATTTAGCGCGATCGAGCTTGTCAGCAGCAAGAGTATTGATGTCTTCACCGCGAGCTTTGAGGTTGTCCATTAGCTCTACCAGTTTGTTCCTGGAAGCTACTTGGTTGTCGCCATGGATTAGGGTAAGCATCTGTTTAATTATAACGCTTTTTACGCAATTGCCCTTTGTGAATCAGGTAGTCAGGATCATGCTGTTTTACAATTTGCCAAAATTTGGCAGAATGATTCATTTCTAGGCGGTGGGCTAATTCGTGAATAATGACATAATCAATGATTGCTGGCGGATAGTGTACTAGGCGCCAATTAAAATTGAGGTTGCCTCGCGAACTGCAACTGCCCCAGCGACTACTTTGTTGCCGCAGGGCTAGGCGCTGGTAAGCGACTCCCATTTGTTTGGCTAAAGCTTGGCTGCGCGTGGCAATATATTTGTGGGCAGTTTTTTTGAGGAACTCTTCCAATTGAGTCTTGATTTTACTTGGAGTTTTGGGTGAGAGATTATTGATGATAATTTGTTCGCCATGGACTTTGACACCAATTTTCTCGGCATGCGAGTTTTCGATGACCTGGTATTTTTTATCGAAGATGTAGAGCTCATCGTTTTTGATGTGTATGTGAGCTTTTTTGACTTTGGCTAGGTTGTGCTCGACCCAGTCTCTTTGGTTCTCGACAAACTTGTGAATCATAAATTCGGGCATAAATTTAGGAGCACTGACGATCACTTCAGCTCGAGAATTGATGCTGATGCGCAGGGCCAGAGAACGACTAGAGCGTTTGATTTGGTAATCCATAAAATTTTGCTTAGCTTCTAATCATTCGTACCAAGGGTCCAAAATTCGCTTTGCATCTTTTGCACCAAGGGTCCAAAATTCGCTTTGCATCTTTCGTACCTACTCCTTTTTCACAATGCTGCTCGCATTGTAAAAAAGGAGGGTCCGAAATATAATACCACCTAAATATGCCCGAGTGGCGAAATGGTAGACGCGCACGTTTTAGGAGCGTGTGGAGAAATCCATGGAGGTTCAAGTCCTCTCTCGGGCACTGATTATTAATATCCCGAAGGGATAATAGAAATCAGTCTTTTGAGAATTTACCTGATCTTGATAGAGTTGATCAGATGTACTAAAGTACTAATAAGCTGACCATTGGACTATATACTAACGAAAAATTGCTATACTTAATAAGATGAGCGAATTACAGATGAGTGAGTCACTGATGAGCGAGACTGATGTTCGTGATAGTTATAGTTTCGCGAAAAGTAAACTGCTTGAGTTGAGTGAAGAGGGAAGAATAATAACTGCCTTTTTCCACGGAAGTTTTATTAGCACTCCAGACTATCCAAACGACATAGATATTCTTGTATTGTTGCATGAGGAGGATCCCAAGGAAATTGAAAGAATAGAACAGCTATTTAATCAACACCGCTCAGTTGAGTTGACATTTTTCAGGCCGGAAGATGTTTTAGCAGAACTAACAAAAAATACTTATGAAAAAAAAGAACACGTTCTTGAACGTACTTTGGAGCTAATGAAATGTGCTAGATTTGTAAAAAATAAGAATCTTTCAAAAATAATAAGATTATTAGGCTTAAGATCATTAGTTGTAAGTAAAGGCATTGATAAAGAAACCAGGTTTGAAGAATTCCTAAGTTTCTCGCAAGATTTAGGACTTGAGAATCGTAAAAACTTTTATAAAGTAACAAAAGATGAGGATGCTCTCACTTTTATAGATGAGGTAATTAGTGATGAGGCAGATGAATTTGATGAGAACTATAAACACCTAGCATTCGGACAAAAATTAAATTTGATACTTACAAATATAAAAAATAGGCTTTCAAAATCTGATTGGAAATATATCTCTCGGATCTTAAGCGATATAAGTTGGGGAAGGAATTTCACTGAAGCAATCTTTGCTCAGGGTGCCTTTGATATTTTCGACAATAAATTCGACTCCGGGTCTATTGTGGAATACTTAAAATACTTAGTGGAAATGAATACACATTCTTAAATGCACATTAAATTGTTGATGAAGCCAGCTTTTTCTTTTGGATCAAGAAAAGATAGAGGCTAGATAGTTTCTAACATCGTCCCAGATGGTGCACAAAATTAATTATTGCAGATAGCGCACTAGAAACATTGAGTCAATTAGCTAATTTATTTATCATGAAGCTGCGGTTGGCATCATAAACATAATTTTTGCCATGGCTCATAACTTCAAAATGATATCTAATTTCTGGATCTAAATTAGTAATTTCAAATTCATGCAGCAAATTAAGTGTGTTATTTTGTAGTTCTTGATCATATTCGCCCTCCGCCAAACCATAGTTAATTTTTCCAGTAGCCAGATGGTTTGTCTTCCAAGAAACTTTAACACTGGTTTCGGAGATCTTAACGACCTTAATATCTGATATTTGGGTGGGTTCCCCAATTAGTGAATATCCAAGATTGACTACGGCACTTCCTAATTTTGAAGATAACGATGAAATGAATTTGCCAAATGTAATTTGTTTTATATCAGAGCCAATTTTTAGAAATGTTTTTGCAACGCTGTTTGATAAGTTTGTGGTATTTCCAATCAGAGAATTTATCCATTTAAAATTAACTGTTATACTTGCTTTGCCGTATAACTCTTTCCAAAAGGTCAATAAACGCTGCCAATATGTTGGCGATGACGGCGGCGAAAATTCTTGGCGATCGTCAGTGGTAACAGGCAAGGCTGATTCTAATTCGACCTGAGTTTCAGGATTTTCCAAATCCTCACTCTCTTCTTCATCATAAGTTTTAGAGTACTTCTCTAGTGGCAATATTTGAATCTCAAAGGTAAGAGGACTTGATTGATTGCCAGCATGATCAGTTGAGTAAGTTACAAAAGTATATGTTCCGGTTTCAAAAAAGATATCTTTTACATAGTTCAAGTTTGCAGACTTACCACATTTTTGTTCCAAATTGTTTAAAATTTGAGTTTCTTGGCATTGCCAAAATAATGAATTAATGTTGAGAGTTGAAGACAAGTGTAAAACCTTGTTCACGCCTGAATTTTTATAAATTTCAATTATTATTTCGCGTGGTCCAGCAGCAACAGCTGGGCCAGATTCAGATTGGTCAGCACTAGTATAGTTTTTCGATAAATAGTCTGTGATTTTACCTGATAAAGTAAGTTTGCTAGTGACATCCTTCAATTGATAATTGGTGTCTGATTTTGGATTTGGATAATTGATCCCATTAATTGTGATACTCTCGTAAATTGGGGCTGTTCTATCCACAAATAAGGTTCTTGATTGTGATGAGCTGTTACCAGAGTTATCAATTGCCTTAATTGTCCAATTTACTTTACCCTCGCGTAATTTTCCGTCATTAGCATTAAATTCCCAGGCCGTTGAGGATTTAGTAGTCAACGAAATATAATTGTTGGTTGGATCTGAGTCATCAAAATTTTGGTAATGAACTATAAATTTTTCGGTTTCAAATTCTGAGGTTCTTTCGGCTGGAATATCACTGATCATAAAATTTCCGGAAGGTTGATCCGATCCTACTGAAGCATTGGTAGTCCACAGTTCATATTTACTTATGCCCACTGCTGAAGCAGCTGCTTTCCATTTAAATATTGGGCGTTCATTATTTGTGTAGTCTTTTTCTCCTGGCGAATCAATTTCAAGTCCTGATGGAGCAGCTATAGCTATAGTTACGACACCATTTGATGAGTTGGCTGAATTGTTTCCCATCTCATCAGTTGCTCTGACTCTGAAGTACCAAGTGCCCTGCGTTAGAGGAACAGAATGGGTGTATGAAGTTGTTTCTGTTGTGTCGATATTATTTTCACAGCCTATAAATAATGAGTTTTTACACCACTCAACAGTATATGGTGGAGATGCTAGGCCGGATCCTAAATCTGTTGATGCTGACCATGTCCAGGTAGGAGTGGTGCTGCTTGTTTTAGAGGCTGTTGAAGGTGTCCCTGGGATAGAAGGGCTTTCTACATCAACAATAAAAGTATCAAAATAATTACTGGAAATATTACCGACATGATCGATTGCTCTTACATATATCACGTGTGATCCATCATCCAGAGCAGTAGTGGTGCAAGTAAAATCTTCTGAGGCTTCGTCGAAGGCTCCATCGTCGGCAGTACAGTTCATCCAAGATCCGGTAGTGCCATCTACTTGGAAAGAAACACTTGAAACTTGAGCTGAATCATTGGCAGTTCCAGTCAGCGTTGGCGTTGAGTCGGCAATTGGATCTGGTGAAATTGGTGTTAATGAGATTGTTGGAGGCATGGTATCTATTAACACTTGTTCACTTGAAGAGTATGCAGATTGATTACCGATCGCATCAATAGCTTTAACTTTGAAATACCAAATTCCATCTGCTAAAGCATCAGAATGAGTGTAGGTGTTTGTGGTAGACGTGCCAATATTTGCTTCGCAACCGGCATAGCTTGGGTCTTCGCACCACTGAACCGAGTAGGCATCTGTGGCCAACCCACTCCCCGCGTCTGTGGAAACTGTCCAACTCCAGGAAGGAGTAGTATTGCTAGTTGGAGTAGTGGTGGTTGGAATGCCGGGAACAGAGGGTGAGGTGCTATCGATTATAAAAGCTATCTCGCCAGAATTAGCTGTTGAATAACTACTCTCAGAAGATCCATTGTCAATAGTTTTGACTCGCCAATAATAACCAGCATCTGACAAAGTTTGATTTTGAGCACCCACCCCATAGGATCCTAAGCCTGCAGCTTGACCAATGGTAAATGAAGCGTCTCCTTGTGACGCGAGAGTCGAAGTATAATCTACAATCAATGATCCAAAGTCAGCGCTATCATCAATTTGAATTCGGTATGATACTTCATCGGTCACATCGGGGTCAGAAAGGTTAAACGTAAGAGTAGGAGTCTTATTTGTTCCAAAACTGCCGTCAATAAATTGGGCTGGACCAAGTGAGCTGGGTGTGTTTGGACTTTGGTTGACATAAGTAACCACGGAAAAATCTGTTTCACTCTCTGCATTTGCCCCATAACTCGACCACTCAGAGCATAGCGAATTTTCATTACAAATACGGGATTGCCAGTGATAATCCCCATCTATCAAGCTAGTTAAATTCACGGTTCCTTGTGTGGCAACACCAGTATATGAAATTGTGTTTGTGTAATTAGCTGTATTGTTGAAGGCTTCGGAGGTGAGCTTGGCTTCTACTTCTAGAGTTAGATCGCCTGTAGTTGTAAAACTATTTAGATTCATTTGTGTTACTACAGTGTTTGAATCAGTTGTTTCACCAGTGGCAATGGGAGTGGTTTCATCAGATTCGTATTGAAGGAGGTTATAAAGAGAGTTGAAGCGAGTGGCTGAAAATGTACACCAATTGATTGGGTTAGCTGCAGTATCTCTAACAGCGTTTCCTGTGTTAGTTGTATTTAAACCACATGAGCCTCCAACGTCGGCATCGTTGGGGCCAAGTGTTGCTCCCCAAAAAAGATTTAACGCATCGATGCTTGTGTTCGTATTGTTAAATGCTGCCCAACGATATTCGCCTCCAACCAAGGCACCGTTATTTTCTAGGTTTAATCTTGACAGGCTGGGAGAAGCAGTAACTCCAAAATATAAACCAGTAGAATTGTTTATATAATCTGAATCATTAATTGTAATAGTCGCTGTATTGGCATGGAGACCTCTAGCGGCATACATAAATTTGGCAAAGTCTATAGTATGTAATCCAGTACCTGAAAGAGTAAGATAGTTCCAATCCCCTTTGGCTGGACTAGTAGCTCCGCCATCATTGTTACTATCTCCGCCATAGCTATCATCTCGGTATGAAGTAAAGACAACTGGATCATCAATCGTTCCATTAATATCTATCTTGGCGCCATTACGAAAGTCAATGGTGCTGCCACCAGAAAACTTAATGACTACTCCAGGGTCAATAACGAGAGTGTCATTGCTTCCATCTACATACAGAGTGGCAGAGCTAAGTTGATATGGAATGTTAGTTATGCCAGCAAAAGTTCTTTGAGGGATAGTACAGACATCAGACAAGCAGTTTGTAACTGATCCAGTTACACTTCTTAGGCCAATGGCATTGTAACCA
>DITQ01000005.1:0-29356 GCA_002422165.1 Candidatus Pacebacteria bacterium UBA6180
TTGATTAAAGATTGAGTTTCAGCTCTTCTTTCTCAAAGTAAGTATCAATAAGAAGATTTTTTTGTTTCGCTGCCTGAACCGCCAGTTCATCGCATCGTTCGTTCTCCGGATGTCCGTTATGCCCTTTTACCCAGGTAAAACGAATTTGATGTTGTTTGTAGACTTCCAGAAATCTCAGCCAGAGATCTTTGTTTTTCTTATCCTTAAAATTAGTCCTTACCCAGTTAAATACCCATTTTTTCTCAACAGAGTCGATAATATATTTTGAATCTGAATAGATCATAATCTCCTGGCCCGGATTTTTGATACTTTCCAGTCCGGTGATTACGGCTAGCAATTCCATGCGGTTATTGGTTGTTTTTCGATAGCCCTCCGAAATTTCTTTATAATGCTTGCCTGAATGCAGTATTACTCCAAATCCTCCGGGGCCAGGATTTCCGCTCGATGCACCGTCAGTATAAATATTGATCATTAAAAATGCTTTTAAGGCGCAATTATAGTGATTTAGTTTTTAAGCGGATAGAATTGCCGATTACAATAACATCCGAAAAAGCCATTGTTAAGGCTCCAACCATTGGGTTAAGAAAACCAAACGCCGCTACAGGTATCGCCACAACATTGTAGAAAAATGCCCAGAACAGATTTTGTTTAATCGTTAAGAGGGTATGTTTCCCGATTCGTAACATCTGATCTATCACCCCCAATTCATTTTTTAACAGGACCACTTCAGCAGATTGGATCGCGATCTGACTGGAATCACTCATCGAAATTCCGACATCTGAAGTAGTAAGCGCGGGGGCATCATTTATTCCATCACCCACCATGGCTGTTTTACCCCTTTTTTTAATACTTTCAATGATCTCAAGCTTCTTATGTGGCTGGGTTTCGGCATATACCTCCTCTATACCTAAAATAGCAGCCAGATCTTCACATTTCTTTTTCAGATCACCACTAAGTAAAACTGGCTTAATGCCCATATTTTTTAGGGTTAAAATCAGCCTGGATGCATCTGCTTTGATCTCGTCTTCAATTTCAATCCTAGCCAAAAGGGTTCCATTCATTTTAAGAAAAAGGCTAAAATCTCCCTGTTCTTCTTCCGGATTTAAGATTTGTTTCGATCCAAACTGATAGGTATTACCCTCTGAATCAGTTCCGTTCATTCCGAGGCCTTTTTCTTCAGATACTTTTGTGAATATTATTTTTTCAGGAGATCCCGTGCTGAGTTCTGCGACCAAAGATTTTGCAATTGGATGATTTGAATAGGCTTCAATGCCATAAATGATCGATTCAGCTTTCTTTTGTGAAATACTTATGCTGTCGATCTTTTTGATTTTGAAATTTCCGGTTGTTAGTGTTCCGGTTTTATCAAAGACCATATATTTTAACTTCGCTATCTCCTCAAGCGTATTTCCACCCTTGATTAGAATGCCATTTTTAGCTGCCCTGCCCAAACCAACCATCACTGCAGTAGGTGTGGCTAAGCCCATAGCACAGGGGCATGATATAACCAACACAGCAATTGCATTCAGCATAGATTTTTGAAAGCTGAGATCAAATGAATAATAGGCCAAAACAAAAGTTAGAACAGCAATACCAACTACTACAGGCACAAATATCGCAGCCACCTGATCTCCAAGCTTCTGAATAGGCGGTTTTGCCGACTGTGCCTTTTTCATCAGATCTATGATCTGGGATAAAATAGTATGTTTTCCGGTTTTAGTTACCAGAATGTGGATGCTGCCCTTCTCAATCAAAGTACCACCGATTACCTGGTCATATTTGGACTTTTCTACCGGCAGACTCTCACCGGTAAGCATCGATTCATTGACCGAGGCTTCACCCCAGATGATTTCCCCATCAACAGGAATTTTATCACCTGAATTGATTACCAGAGTATCCCCAGGAACTACTTCCTGTGAGTTTATGGTTAATATTTCACCATTGACCAGTTTATTTGCTTTTGCCTCCTGAAATTTCATCAGATCTCTTACAGCTGATGTGGTTTGTGTTACAGACCTCTTTTCCAAAACATTTCCTAAGAGCACCAGGGTAATAATGGTCGCGGCAGTTTCATAGAAAAGATAATCAGGTCCCAAATTCTGGACTGTCCCGTACAAACTATATATAAAAGCTGCGCTCGAACCGATAAAAATCAGTACATCCATATTTGGGATTCCATTCTTTAATGAATTGAAAGCACTTTTGCCAAAATGGATACATCCTAAAATATAAACCGGAATGCATAAGCCTAACTGAACCAAAGGATTGTGCAGCCAATGGAAAGGCAGAAACATATGAGAGAAGAGGGGAATAGTAAAAATGAGGCTGAAATAGAATTTGTTCTCTACTTTTTCATAGAATTTTTCCTGAATAGGAATACTTTCCTCACTTACCTTATAACCTAAGCCTTCAATATCCTTAATAATTAGTGGAGTATCTGAAGGTTTATTTGTTTTGAATTTTACCTCATCATTTGCAAAGTCTACATAAATATCCTGAAGCCCTTTTTTTTCCAGTAATTTATGGACTGATAACGCACAGTTATTGCAATGCATACCACTTACCTGAAGTTCAATCAATTCTTCTTTTTCCATAATTTGTCTTTTAAGAGGCTGTATGCAAATTTAATACTTAAGAAGGCTAAATATATAGGTCCAAAATATAATGTTCTAAATATGACAGGAACATCTCGTTAAGATTAGGGATTAACTAGCCTTAAAGCTATACTGGAACGCCATCATGCTGATTATCAGCATTGAAATTTAATATAAAAAATTTGCAATATCTCCCGAAATGCTTAGTTTTGCAGAAATAAAACGGTGGCTGTAGCTCAGTTGGTTAGAGCGCTACTCTGTGAAAGTAGAGGTCGCGGGTTCGAGTCTCGTCAGCCACCCATCGTTTTTTCCTCTGGAAAATTATTATGACTGAATGGACAATTGAACCCGTTCCCCTTTCGTCCTTTTGGACTCATCAGCACAACCACGCAGTTGTGGAGGGTGGCGCGCCTTGCGGCGCGCCGAACACCTTTTCTTGCTTGGGCTGGCCGACCTAGTTCCCGCTATGGAGCGGGAGTTTCTTCGATTTGAACTTCTGGCGTCGCGGTTTCTTCAACCGCAATTGGATGCCAGGGGCTTTCAAAACTTTCGGAGAGGTATGATGGCGCGAAACCATCGAACACCTCTAGATCGGGGAAGCCCACCCGATCAATCGCCCCGATATCTAGCCCGGGGAAATCCATTCGTAGCGCGTCAGGGGCGGTGGCAATGAGGACGATGCTCAAGTAGTAATGAGCACCGGTACCACTCCCAGGCTTATAGGGGAAGTAGTGCCCGATTGCTTCGAGCCCACTTTTCCCTAGGGCATTCAGAAGTGACATGCCCAAAGCCACATCTTCATGCTCTGGTTCTGCAACCATAGCATAGGCGATGCCGCCTGAAGTTCCCAAACGAATCGTGCCGCTGACGCTGCCGCCTTCACCACCCTGCACATTCGCAGAATAGTTGGCGGTGTCAACGCGCAAATCGCCAATCATGTGAAAGGCGAGTTTTACGTCGGCAAATTCGCCAGCGCGTAAGCGCGGGTATAGCGAAACCCAATCGCTGGCGTTTTCGAGCATGTCAGCCCTCTCCTGACTGGTCGTCAAGACCATCAGGGTTGAGGGGACGGGGGTAACTTGCGGGGTCAACATGACCCACGCATAATAACGCCCGTCATTAAAGACATACTCGATCCGGCTAAGCGCGCCGCTGCCAATAAGATTGGTGTTCGGCATTCTGCCGAATGTGTTGCGGTAGGTCAGGATGACCTGACCAATCTGAACGCCACTACGATAGTACGTCAAACCAGTTTGTCGACCGATGACTTCCCTGAGGGAGTCCTGATCGACAATGAACAGGTCAGGCACTTCTGCCTGAACCTGCAAGGTCTGACGCACGCCATCGATTGCGCGGGTTACCACATCAAACGGGGTTGTGCTGGTCTCCCAGAAACCCCAACTGTGGTATTCGGCGGGAACAACAGTCATGGGGTTGTCCCAGAGAGCTGTTGCGCCCATAGCGATGATGTCGTTCTCCGAAACGCCCCAGCGCTCACCGTATTGAACTTTGGTGAGCTTCATGGACTGACCGCAGGGCTCGTCGACCTGGTAGACCAAGGCAACTTCACCTCGGTCGAAGGTGCGGCTGATTCCGCGGAAGAGCCACTGCCAAAGCGTGGCATTGCGCACTTCCAGCACCACCATTCCCTGCACCAAACATTGGTTGCTGTCGTAAAATTCTACGACACTCAATTTACCGCCGAGGTAGTCGCCCCATGTGGTTTCACGCATGATACCGACTTTACCAGTTGGCAGATGCCAAAGGCGCTCGGAAGCAGTTCCTCCGGGACCGGACGCCGTTTCTTCGTAGTTGAGCTCGAAGAACGGGCTGACCAGTTTGGAGGTTTGTGAACCCACCCCTGCATTGTAGTTCAGGGTGGTGCCGTAAAACCCGTTGACGGGAGGCGGCAAAGGTACGAACAGTTTGGGCGGCGCCTGCGGAGCAGGGGCCGGGGAGCCACACGCAGCAAGCACGAAGCTCGCCACGATAATGAGGCTCAAGACCAAGTACAATTTCTTTTTCATCGGTTTTTCTCCTGAACATAAAAATGGTTTGGAAAAACTAGGTTGGCCAGCCTAGACAGAGACTAAAATCCCTGACATTGGATGGCCAACGACCGATGAGGCCTAAATAACCTAAGCTTTTTAAGGTGCTTGAAATAAGCCAATAATTCACCCTGGGTACAGCAAGTGCACTTGGGTAAACGCGGTTTATTTCAGGGTCAGATTATAGCAAAAAATAGTCCATTTGTCAATAATTATAGGCCTATTTACTCTGGAGAAATATTTGTTTAAGTGGATTTTATTGAACAAAACAGGTTCTAACTTCGTTCAACCATTGACCCATCGGTTTTTTCTTCTGGAAAATTTTTATGACTGAGCGGATGATTGAACCCGTCTACCCTTTCTCCTCTTAGAACTATTTATTTTTTTTCTGCATGCTATACTTTTTTATAGTTATTATTTATTTTTTTAATAAAGGAATATTTAATATGAACGATTTATTGCGCCCTCAAATTGATATGGAGTCTCAAAGTATTAATCCCGCAATTCGTGAAAATAAAATGGGATTAGTTAGAGTGTTTATAGAACAGACTAAAGAAGGCAGAATGGACCGTGAAGAGGTGGTTGAAAGAATTGATCAACTTAGAGGTAACAACTTTATTACTAACGAAGATGTAACAACTTTAACAAGAGAATTAGATGAGGCTCTGAGTGGGATAACAGAGTAGAAGATTTCTAGCAAAGTCCCTCACTCTACCCATTTAGGTTTAGCATTCTGCTAATATAGTTATCATGCAAGAACCCACTCATAAATTTTCTACCCCTCAAGCTAAGGCATTCCACGACGCCTTATTAAGCAAAGGAGTTCAAGCAGAACTCGAATATTGGGATGGGCACAAAACAGTGGATATAGCAATTCTTCCAGCCAAGATTTATATCGAAGTTGATGGCTTACAACATTTTGTTGATCCTAAGATTATTATGAGTGATTTTCGTCGCTCGCACTATTCAGATGGTGATGACTTTGACACTTTTTATGTCACGAATCAAATTCTCGATAAATATTTAGAAGGTGTCGTAGACGCACTGGTTGAAGTCGTCAACATCAAGACACAGAAAATATAATGCCAACTACCTAGAAAATAATAGTGAAGCAATCAAGAACTACAGCAAAATAAAGGCTAAGAGTTATCATGTTAATCGGTCAACAATTTACTAAATCTACTTACGAAGACCCGACAGTTGTCGATAGTTTCATCAAACGCAACTCTCTAAATCCTAAGCAAACTGAGTTGATCAAATCTTTCGCCAAAACCATTGAAGGTAAGCGGGTTTTAGATTTGGGTTGTGGGCCAGGACAAGACTCATATCTCTTTGCAGAGTTGGGTTTTGAGGTGACTGGGCTTGATTATTCTGCAGAGATGATTAGGCGAGCAAAGATTTTTCGGCAAATTGCCAACCAACCTCGCTTTGTGGAGGGTGATATGCGTCATTTGACTGATTACTTCGCAGAAAACAGCTTCGACGCCATTTGGGCATCGGCTTCTCTCCTGCACATTCAGCCGGAAGATTTATCTCAGGTCTTGCGAGGAATGACGGCGGTGGCAAGAAATGGAGCAGCAGTCTATGTGGGTCTCAAGGGTGGATCAGGGACGATAGTGGTTGATGAGGACAAGTTTGGCAAACCGACGAAGCGAGAATTTACACTTTGGGATAAGGCAAGCTTCATCAAGCAAACCAAACCTTATGGTTAGACTTTGACGGATTTTACTAGTCGCGAGGGATCGCCATTTGAAGGGAAACCAGCGCAGTGGTTGCAGTTTTTCTTTAGGATTCTTTAAAATTGGCGCATTATGAAAGAAGCTTCTCAATTATAGATTTGATTTTTTTAGTGTCATCTTCAACTTTTTGTTCTACATATGGAGTTACTAGCTCTTGATGCATAATTTCGCGTAACCTTCTCCACTCTGCGATTTCCTGTTCCGTAATTATAATTCCAGATTGGCTTTCAACTGTTCTTCTCGCATATTCAACATTTTCCAGAGCGTTTTCCAACATGTTTTGATATTCTAGGTTTAGTCCGGTTGCATTAATTGCTTGAGTTAGTTGTTCAATAAAGTAATAGTAGCGTTCAAAATAAGCAATTACATCTACTTTTTTCCACTTGCCGCTCTTTATTTTTTCATCAACTCTGTTGGTAATTGTAGCTACATCTGAATTTAAACGGTCAAGTATTTCTACTCTAATGCGTGGTTCGATTACTACGCGCATAATAACCTCTTGAATTAATTGGTTGTCTGCATATTCATCATGAATTTTCATGGCTTCCTCGACAGATCGACGAACGCCCATGGCAAGATTGCCGAAATTAACTATTTTTTCAAAAATATAGTTAGTTCTTTTTTCAATTTCATCAGAATGTTGCTCTGCAAATAGGCTTAGTAAATTTTTTCCCAACTGGGAAATGTTTTTTTGGATTTCTCTGACTATTGAAATCTTCTTATCTTTCAGCTCATCATCTCCAATTCTTCCGCCAAAGTGATCTTTAAGTTCCATCTCGGTTAGCATTTGCACGTTTAAACCAATTAACTCACCAAATGCACCCATTCTTTTCTCAAAGTGATCAAGACTTATACCGCGCAATTCAAAAGCTAACTTATCTGGGTCAAAAATAAACTCCCCTCCCTTTTCTATGAGGTCATGCAGCAATGCTGTAATTGTTGTTGCCAAGGAAATTCTTTCTTTGCTGGTGGCTATGAGCTCTAAACAGTGAGTGGGGTAGTGGCGTTCATCGCGCATCCCCATTTTTATTTGGATGGTTTCTTCTTCTTCACTCTCTGATTTTTTACCTTTAATAACCTGTACTGACTTGGTTTTGTTGAGCAGCCAACCAATAGTGAATTGAAGTATTTTCTCTAGCCTCACGCGGTCATCACTATCCGGTGGTGTTTCAGCAGCTGCCTTTTTCCAGTATGTCGATTCTCCCAATAGTTTGACGATGGTTGTCTGATGTGCTTCATAGTCAACTTGGTCGAGAAGTCCACTTATTTGTAATTCTATCCAGGTAAGGGCATTTTTATTTCTTGTAGGTTTGCTACCTCCCTCTCCTCCTTGAGCTACTTCTCTTAAGTATTGTATTAACCTATCTTCAAGACCTTGATTATTTTCTTTTCTAGCCTTTTTTATGAGTAGTAACAACTTATTAATTAATCTAATTTGGTCAGCAAGCATTGCCTCATAACTATTTACTCTGGAGCTAATTATTTCTTCGGCCAAGTCAAGCACCCTAGTTCTTTCTTCAAGGGCTTTTCCAATTTCATCTAAACTTAAATTGTCTGGCGGCAACTCCATTTTATTTTTTACTTTTTCAATTATCAGCTGCTACAGCCTTGTTAATTACTGAACCCGGGTAAGCAGTCGCTTCAGCGCCGATGCTGATGCCTGGCAAAATCGAACAGTTCACTCCCAGAAAAACTCCGCGAGCCATAATGCTTCCCAGCTTATCTTTGTCGGTCTCGATGAGTGTGTCCGCACCACCACTGTGAGCCAGGCGCATTTTGACTTTGGCACCATCGAAGCGCAAATTGGCGGTACAGGTGCCGTAACTCGGGTTGACCTCGGATTCTAGGACGCTATCGCCGATAAAATTATGGTGCAGACTGCAGTTTGGACCGATATAGCTGCGAGCCACTTCTGAACCGAAACCGATGACGCTACCAGATTCGATGATCGAGTCGCGAATTAGGGTGTGATTGCCGACGATGACGCCTGGGCCGATGTAGGCTGGCCCTTTGATGACGGCGCCTGCCAAAACTTGCGCGCCAGCGGCGATGTAAACTGGACCTTCGATGGTGGCACGGCGGTCAACTTGAGCCTGACGGTCGATTTTATGTCGCAATTTGTGAGTCAAAAAGAGCTTGGTCATATCTAGCACGTGGTGGGCCTGTTTAAGTTTTTGCCAGTAGCCGTCGTAAGCGAGAAAGCTCACTTTTTCTTGCTTCATCAATTTGGCGAGCGCCTGCTCGTAAGCATCGTCCTTGTCACCCTGTTTCTTCAGCAAAGCAAAAAAATCATGTGGTCTGGAGAAGTAATGAAATAACAGGTTGGCAATGTCGCTTGGTTCTTCTCCTGGTTTTGGCTTTTCAACTACACCGACAACTCGATCTCCATCAATTTGCAAATAACCGCCGAGAAAATACTTACTGACTCTCATGCCTAGAATTTGGGCATAGGTGGAGGCAGCTTTTTTGACGAAATTTTTCAAAGCCAGCGGCTCAATTAAATCAACAGCATTGATGATGATGATGGGTTGGTTTTCCTCAATCATGGGGAAAACCAGCTTGAGCGCATCGGCTTGACCAAGCGCTTCATCTTGGACAACCGTTTGCAACTTCAAATATTTGGAGCTAAGTTTCTGTGAGATGGCTTCATTAGCTTGATTGCAGATGACGATTGCTTCCCTCGCTCCTGCCTCACGAATCATCTCCAAAGTGTGAGCGATGAGCGGCTGGCCAAAGAAAGGAAAAACAGTCTTGGGGGTAATCAGTGGAGCGAAATTTTTACCGATGCCGCCAGCTAAAACCACGAAGATTGGAGTTTTCATGGTTTCTATTATAGATGAGAGTGATCGTTGATGCAAAGGACTTGCCAGCGTGCTTTCTCATAATCATAAGTGATGACGCTTAGGCTAGTGTTGTTGAGTTCGAAGTTGCTATAGATCTCGTAGAGATGTTTGAGTTCACCAGTTTGATTGAGGACGTTGGCGAGAATCATGCGGATATTGAGGGCGTGACTGACGACGACTAGGTTGTCGGCTGGTTGTTGACGCAAAAAATCGAGGGCTTTTTGCGCACGGTTGGCAAACTCTCGAGCGGTTTCTTCATCGCTATGACGCCAATTTCCATCTTCTTCTAGTAAGCGCTGGGCAAGTTCGCTGCGAATGGATTTGGATTTTTCGCTCTGCTGAGAGAGGCCAACTAGAGCACTGGGCCCACGGCGCTCTCGAAATAGGTCATTTTCGGTTACTGACATTTGGATGTAGTTGGCGATCGCTTGAGCGGTTTGCCTGGCTCTGGTCATCGGGCTGGCGAGGATTTGCTCGACTCTGATGTGTTTGAAACGCAGGGCGACGATTTTGGCTTGGGATTGACCAATCTCTGAAAGTGGCGTGCTGGCAGACTGGTGAACTCCGGCGGCGTTGCCTTCACTTTCACCGTGGCGGACGAAGTAGGCAGTTTTCATTTTCATTTTTATTTCGCAAGATAAGTCTACTTGATTTCGACCAAGAGCAAGCTATCAGTTTTGCGGCCGGCGATTTTGGCGCCCAGTCCAGCGACAATAAGGACTTTATGGCCAGCCTCGACGACCTTGTTGGCTTTGAGGTTTTCGACGATGTCGACTTCGCTAGAATAAGTGAAGCTCGAATCATCAGCCAGGACTGGCTCGACTCCGTAAACCAGGGCAAGCTTGTTGTAGGCGGCCTTATTGAAAGTAACGGCTTTGATATCGACGTCCAAGCGGAAACGGGAAAGCTGACGGGCGGTTTTGCCACTTTCAGTCAGGCAGACAACAAGATCGATCTGTTCTTTGCTAGAGTCAAGCAAAGCAAAAGCGGCATAGGTAATTGCTGAGACATCACCAGAATCAGCCCAATCCCAGAGGTAGTTCTCTGAATAAGGTTCGTTGTAAGCGGCGATGCGAGCTTGTGTCTCGACGCACTTAACTGGGTACTTGCCCAGAGTAGTCTCGCCAGAGAGCATCACTGCATCAGTGCCGTCGTAGATGGCATTAGCGACGTCGCTAACTTCTGCTCGAGTCGGACGAGGGCTGAAGGTCATGCTTTCCAACATCTGAGTAGCAGTAATGACAGGTTTGCCGGCAGTGCGACATTTCTCGATAATCATTTTCTGATAGTAAGCCAAACGCTCATAGGGCACTTCGACAGCCAGGTCACCGCGAGCCACCATGACCGCGTCAGCGGCTTCGATGATTTCGTCTAGGTTGTCGAGGGCAGCTTGGTTTTCGATTTTGGCCACCACGTCGGTGTGGAGATTTCTTTTCTTGAGCTCGTCTCGCAAAATAGCGATGTCGCGAGTGTCTCGGACGAAAGAGAGACCGACGAAGTCGATATCGTCGTCGGTCATGTTGTCGAGTTGAGTGAGGTCATTCTCAATGAGCGAAGGCATATCGATGACAATTCCTGGTGTGTTCATGGTTTTGCGGTGTTTGATGGTGTAATCCCCCATTACCTTGACAGTTAAACTGTCCTGATCTTTGGCGGTAATTTCGAATTCACAAACTCCATCTTCGATAGAGACGGTGTCGCCGATCTGGATGGCTTCGACCACGTTGGCAGGAATATTCATTTCCCTATCACCTGGTTCGTGACTGGTAAATTTGATTAGTTCCCCTTCCGTCACCTCAAAAGCCTCGCCATTTTTGGTGTTGATGCGAATCTCTGGACCTTGTAAGTCTAGCAAGACTCCGACAGCTTTACCTAATTTTTTAGCGACCTGCTTGACGCGGTGTATGCGCTCAAGATGCCATTCTGGTGTGCCATGTTTGGTGTTGAAGCGAGCGACGTTCATACCTGCATTGATCAGGGCTTCGAGAGTTTCAGCAGTTTCAGTGGCGGGGCCGATGGTGGCGACAATTTTGGTGAGTTTTTTCATATTTAAGACTTCTTATGATAATAAGTCCTAGCATTATCTCTCAAGTGTGATTTTTAATCAACTTGCGTTACGTGCAAGTATGCTATACTGGAAGATATGTCCAAAAAAACTGGTGTTTTCCCCATGTTAGTAGGTGCAGTAGCTGGTGCTGCCGCGGTTTTCTTCTCAGATAAGAAAAACCGTGACAAAGCCGTCAAGGCGGTCAATAAAGGCAAGGCGCAAGTCAAAAAAATGGCTGCAGAAGTTAAGAAAAATCCTGAAGCGTTTGCAAAAAAAGTAGCCAAAGATGTCACTGCTCAAGCCAAAAAAATGGCTGCTAAAGTCAAAAAAGCTTAATAAATTTTTTAGAGAAAAATTAAATCAATTCGGCAAGTTTATCTGTCCAAGCACTGATGACAGTCTGGTTTTCTTCCATGTCTGGGTAACCATCGATGCGTAGAGTATCGATAATTTTTTGTCCACCCATTTTGCCCACAAATAACTCCTCGATGATAGTAGTAGCTCCGCAGAAGTGGACGTAGTTGCTGTCTCCAAGGCCGAGGATGGCGATTTTCTTGCCAGCTAGACTGGGAAGATTACTGCTAATGCGTTCGATGAAGTCGTTGAAATCTGACGCTGGCAGACCATCATCCCAAGTCGAACAAGCTAGGATGAAAGTCTCGTAGGGAGCAGTTAAATCTGGCAGATCAGAGTCGATGGCGTTTTTGACTTCAATTTCTTTGCCTTTAGTGCGCAAAATTTCTTGTACCTTGTGAGAGACGCCTTCTGTGTTGCCTGTTAAGCTGCCGTAGATGAGTAAAGTGTTTGCCATAATGTCTAAATTGTAGCACGATTGAGGTGAATCGTGCTAGAATCGAGTTATAAACGTATGCAAGAGCGAAGTGCCATCAACTGGAAAATTTCTGCCAAGGCCGGTGAAGGAGTGATGTCTTGCGCCAAATTGTTCGCCAAGGCCTGCAAAAGGCAGGGTTTATCAGTTTTCAACTACTACGAATATCCTTCTTTGATTAAGGGGGGTCTGCAGAGTGGTCAAGTTCACGCGGCGCTACACAAGGCTCATTGTCAGCGTCGCCACCTAGATTTATTAATCGTCTTTCACGAAAAATTTATTAAAGATCACTTGCAGGAAATTGACCACAATTCGCTAATCTTGGTTAATGCCAACGCCTACGATCCTAGCAAATATCCTGAACTTCAGGCTAGGGTTATTGCTGTCAATTTGACCAAAATTGCTCGCGATCAGGGTGCTAATCCGTTGGCTACCAACGTGGCAGCTTTGGGTTTTTGCGCCGCTTTGTTAGAAATGGATTTGCAAATCATGGGTCGAGTGGTGATTGAAGAATTCGCCAAAAATAAGGAAGCTGCTAAGCTTAATTTATTGGTTTTAAAGGCTGCTTTTGATGCGGCATCGAAACTAATTGCAGAGGGGCAAGCTCCATTTTTAGGCAAGTTGCTCAACTCTGGACTCGATGAACAACTGCTTTTAAGTGGCAATGAGGCTATTGGCCTGGGGGCTTTGGCTGCGGGCATTCAGTTTTACTCGGCCTACCCGATGACTCCAGCGACAGGGGTGCTGCATTTTTTGGCAGAACAACAGAAACACTATCCGATTGTGGTCAAGCACGCAGAAGATGAAATTGCGGCAATCAATCATGCTCTAGGAGCGGCTTTTGCTGGGGTGCGAGCAATGACTGGCAGCTCTGGTGGGGGTTTTGCTCTGATGGTGGAATCCTTGTCTTTCGCAGGAGTGGCAGAAATTCCCCTGGTAGTTTTGGAGGGTGTGAGGCAGGGTCCGGCGACTGGTTTGCCGACCTGGACTTCACAGGGGGACCTCAATTTCGTCTTGGGAGCTGGTCACGGAGATTTCTTGCGAGTCATTCTGACTCCTGGGGACATGAGCGAACATTTCACTTTGGCGAAACTAGCAGTTGAATTAGCTGAAAAATACCAGTTGCCAGTGATTATCATGTCGGACAAATTTATGCTTGAATCGCAGCAAAGCATGCCCAGATTTGACATGACCAATCAGAATAAACGCCTATCAATGGTCAACGATGGTCAGTTAGGCGACAATGATTTAGTCGAGGGCGAATACTTGCGCTACAAGGTCACTGAGGACGGTATCTCTCCTCGTGCCATTCCTGGTCAAAGTAAAGCTTGGCAGCTCACTAATTCCTATGAACATGATCAGTATGGCTTTGCTACGGAGGAGGCTTTTGAAACCAAGCGCGCGGTTGATAAGCGAGCTGCTAAACTAAATTCACTCATCCAGGAGCTTCCCAAACCAATTTATGAGGGTAGCGTGGCGCCGAAAAGGATTTTGTTGTCTTTTGGATCGACCATCAACATCACTCGCGATCTCTTGCTCGACGAAGAGTTAGCAGCAGAAACTGCACTGATTCACTTGCCTTGTGTTTACCCTTTTCCGAGTGTTGAGCTGGAAAACTTGTTGGCAGACAAGCAGGCTGAAATCTTTGTGTTGGAGGGTGATTCTACAGGTCAGCTGGCAGCTTTAATCAAGCGTGAAACTAATCTCAGTAAACTCAAGTCGATTTTGCGTTACGATGGTCGACCTTTTTATAGTGAGGATCTTAGCGAATTTTTACGTGGTAAGAAATTACATGAGCAGTATCGCTTAGTTGAATAATTAATATGTCACAAGCCTTAACTTTACAAAACATGCTTTCTCCCGTCCAGCCAACTTGGTGTCCTGGATGTGGTAACTTCAGCATCTTGACAGCGCTCAAACAAGCGCTGATCGAGCTAGATTTGCCTATGGAAGAAGTGACCTTGGTTTTTGGGATTGGTTGCAGTGGCAATACCGCCGACTTTATCAAGGGCCATGCCCTACATGCCCTTCACGGGCGTGGTTTAGCCAATGCAGTTGGAATTAAATTGGCCAATCATCGCCAAAAAGTAATTATGATTGGTGGTGACGGTGATATTTATGGTGAAGGACTGAATCATTTAGTGGCTGCTTGTCGCGGTAATCACGACATCACTACTCTGGTGTTTAATAATCATCGTTACAGTCTGACCACTGGTCAAACTTCTCCCACCTCCAACAAAGGCACGCTGTCCAAGTCGACTCCTCAGGGTCTGATTGAAGATCCAATTGGGGCCTTGAGCATCGCGGTTAGCAATGGAGCAGGTTTTGTAGCTAGGGCCTATGCCGGCAAACTCAAACAAATGGTAGAAATTGTCAAAGCTGGCATTACATATGAAGGTTTCTCTTTGATTGACGTCCAGCAGCCTTGCCCAACTTTTAACAAAGAACAGGATTATGCCTGGTATCAGCAAAATGTAGTGGATTTACCTGCTGACTATGATGCCAGCAGTCAGGGGCAAGCCCTAATGGAATTGTTGAAAGTAGATAGATTGAGTTTGGGGGTTATATACCAGAGTCCAACGCGTCAGGCTTATCACACTGAAGTGATGCACTTAGCTAGCCAGTCTCTAATCGAGCAGTTTCCCACTCAGATAGACTTGAGTGAAGCAGTGACAGAGTTTATTTAGCTTAAATGAAGCCTCTTTTCCAATTTAGTTTTCACTGATGGTGACGGATTTCAAGACGACTGGTTCGATAGGGCTAGACATCTCGCCGCTGAAGCTGTTTTTGACGGCAACGCTAGCGATCGCGTCGACTACTTCGATGCCAGCTATTACTTGACCAAAAATGACGTAGTTGGGCTGGAGTGGATAATCCTGATGCATAATAAAAAACTGACTCCCGTTGGTGTTTGGACCGGAGTTGGCCATGGCTACAGTGCCGCGCTTGTATTCACCAACTACTGGTTCGTCGTCGAAGCGATATCCTGGACTACCAGTGCCGTCGCCACGTGGGTCGCCGCCTTGAATCATAAAACCTTCTATGACGCGGTGGAAAATAGTTTCGTTGTAAAAATTATTCTGGGCCAAATAGACGAAGTTGTTGGCGGTGATGGGAGTTTGCACAGCATCAAGGGCAATGGTTATATCGCCAAGACTGGTGTGTAAATTGGCCTGATATTTTTTGTTAATGTCGATGATCATTTCTGGTTTGTTCATTTTTTTGTTGGCTGACAGGCTAGCTGGCATGCTTTTGTCCTCTTTGTCGTAATTGTTATTGATGCTAATGTTCTCCCCTTTTTGGCTTTGACTCATTTTTTTGATGCTTAGAAATGCTATCAAAAATAGAAATACTACTAAAACCAAAATGAGCAGGTTATCTTTTTTCATATTTTATTTCGCTGCAAATCTTACAGAACAAGGAGTGATTCTACACTAAATTTTCTCAGCAAAGCAAGTGATAATTCCCAAATCTCTTTTGAGACCCAACCTCTTTTTTTCATAAAAGACTTCTACCTCTATGGTGCGAAATCCGGCCTGTTTGCAATATTTGGTGATTTCGTCTTTTTTGAACCAAGTATAAAAGCGAGGTAAAAAGTTGGACATTTCCTCTTCTTTGAAGCCCTCACCTTCACCCTCTTTGACGGAAAGATAAAGGATGCCATTTCTTTTGAGAAGGCGGTGGAATTCTTTTAGTGTGGGCAAAATGTCTTTTCTTTCTAGATGAATTAGGGTGTCATTGCACCAGATGCCGTGAAAACTTTCTCCTGCAAATTCAGTTTTGGAGATATTACCAACTTTAAATTTAGCCTTTGGGACATAGGCTCTTGCCAGATCAAGTAATTTCTCAGAGAGATCAATACCGGTTACAGTAGCGCTTTTGGCCAAAATTTTGGAATCTCTACCCCAACAGCAACCAGCGTCGAGAACTTTAGCATTTTTAGGAAGAAACTTTTTGAACTTACTGATTTCATCGAT
Source organism: Candidatus Pacebacteria bacterium UBA6180 (assembly GCA_002422165.1). Classification (GTDB taxonomy): domain Bacteria; phylum Patescibacteriota; class Microgenomatia; order UBA1400; family PJMF01; genus UBA1364. The sequence goes on from DITQ01000005.1 coordinate 16,078, forward strand.
CAGTTCGAGGTCTTTGGTTTTTTTCTTATAATGATGAGCAATCTCATTATAGGTTTCAATGGTTTTTTTAAGATTGGTTTTCACTCAAAAATTAATCTTAGCATCGCTTATCTAAATTGCAAAGAAGCAAATGTTTTTTAGCTTGAGACAGAGTTTTAATGTTGGAGAATAAAATCTAAACAATCTGTGAAATCGTCAGCAAAAAAATCGACCTCGATACCGACATTGGCAAAAGCTGGTTTGCCAACTAAGCCACTTTCCAATACAGCAATGAACGACAAGCCGGCACCTTTGGCTGCAAAACCATCTTTGAGGCTGTCGCCGATGTAGACGGTTTCCTGAGGAGTAACATCTAGTTCATAAAGAGGCTTATTGAAGACTCGTGGATCAGGCTTGAGGTGTTCTGAGTTGTCGCGGTGATAAAAAGCATCAATGCGCGTGCCCAGGGGGTGATCTAGTGAAAGCATTGGCTTGACTTCGATGTAGGATCTGGAGGTGACGACGGCTAATTTTTTACCATCTGCCTTAAGTTCGTCGAGGACAGCAAGGTTTTTGTTTGTGACAGTGTCCATCTTGCCGTCTTTGATTGCTTGAGGTAGCATTTTATCGAAGCGACGCATAAACTCGCCCACATTAATGCCTGGAATACGCTCTTTGATGGCATCTTTAAGGCTTTGACCCCAGGTAATACGGTGAATGGATCGATCCATAGGTTCAAGTCCCATTGACATTGCGATTTCATTTTCGAAATTAAAGCAAGCTTCTTCAGAGAGACATAGAGTGTCATCGAAATCAAATAAGATAAGTTTAAACATAAGACTATATTTTAGCACAAGAGTTTCATTTGGATAGTTAAATCTGCTAAACTAGAGTTCTATGACTACGACCAACATTGGCCTTAGCAGCAAAGAAGCTTCACATAAGCAAAAAAAATTTGGTTTCAATGAAATCGTCCGAGAAGATTCCAAGTATCTAGTTTTGAAATTGCTTTGGCATCAGCTCAATAGTTTGTTGATTTATATTCTGCTCATTTCGGCTACGATCACCTATTTTCTCGACCACGCCTTGGATACTTATGTTATTTTGGCGGTAGTTTTTCTCAACACGCTGATTGGTTTTATCCAGGAATATAAGGCCAGTAAAGCGATCGCTGCCTTGCAGGATTTAGTAGTAGCGACCGCCAAAGTTTATCGTGATGGACAGCTGATGGAGTTACCATCTCGTGAATTAGTAGTGGGAGACCTGGTGCTGCTCGAGGAAGGCGACCGTATTCCGGCTGATGGACAGTTGGTCGAAGCCAAAAACATGCGCGCTATCGAGTCCTCTTTGACAGGCGAGGCTTTTCCAGTTGACAAAAATACTATGCCCTCCAGTGACAAGGCAGCGTTAGCTGATCGTCAAGATCGTGTTTGGATGAGCACTTTCGTGGCGACTGGCACGGCTAAATTTGTGGTGACGGAGATTGGCTCACAGACCGCTATTGGCCGAATAGCCAAAAATTTGCAGGAAATTAAGAAAGAAAAAACCCATTTCGAAATAAAAACTGATTTGCTGGCCAAGCAAATGTCAATAATTGCTATTTCTGGAGCAATTTTGACTTTTATCATTGGTTTCTTTTTTCGTGACTTTACCTTTGCGGAAATTTTCACTTTCTCAGTTGCTTCATTGGTGTCCGGCGTGCCAGAAGGCTTGCCAGCTGTCATTGTGATTATCTTGGCCACTGGTGCTAGTCGGATGGCGCGCAAGAAAGCCATCGTCCGTTCTTTGCCAGCGACAGAAACTTTGAGTGTGGTGGACATTATTGCTACCGACAAAACCGGCACGCTTACTCAAAACACTATGACAGTGCGTGAAATTTACTTGGACAGCAAGAGATATGATGTGACTGGTGAGGGTTGGCGACCAGAGGGTGAATTCTCGCTTGACGGTAAGCCAGTCGAGGTCAAGCAAGAAGTTAGATTGAGTGAGTTGATCCTAACTGCTGGCCTGTGCAGTCGCGCGCGCTTGATCGAGCATCCTGACAAAAAAGAGATGAGTTACACCATTAGTGGCGATCCAACTGAGGGCGCTTTGTTGGTTTTGGCTCACAAGGCTTCGATGAGCAGCGATCTGGAAAAAATCAAAATTTTAGATGAAATGCCTTTTGATCAAGCTCAAAAACTTAAGGCAGTTTTGGTTGATTGGCGGGGTCAGCGTCGTTTATTAGTTAGTGGTGCTGGAGAATCGCTAGTGGCCAGAAGTAATTTATCTAGCGCCAAACAAAAAGAACTATTGGAAGAGGTACAAAAAAGCTCGGCCGAGGCGATGCGAGTGATCACTCTCGCTAGTCGACAGGTGCCTTTAGAAACCACACAAATTACTGACCAGCTGCTCAAAAATCTGACGGTACTTGGTTTTGTCGGTATGATCGATCCGCCGCGGCTGGGAGCCAAGAAAGCAGTGCTTAAGGCCAAGTTGGCTGGCATTAGAGTTTTGATGAAAACTGGCGACCACAAAGCTACTGCTCTGGCTGTGGCCAAGCAGGTGGGGATTATTGATGATGAAGTTACCAGCTCAGTTTGGCCGCAGGTCTTAACTGGTGTCGAGCTGGAAGCATTGTCAGAGGCAGAATTCTCGCAGGCGATTGAAGCGGTTTCAGTTTTTGCACGGTTGACGCCAGATATGAAATTGCGGATTTTAGGAACGCTGCAGAAGCAAGGGCATACGGTCGCCATGACTGGTGACGGGGTCAATGACGTTCTAGCTCTAAAAAAAGCTGATATCGGTATCGCCATGGGCAAAATTGGCACGGATGTAGCCAGAGAATCGAGCGACATTATTTTGGCGGACGACAACTTTGCTTCCTTGGTTGACGCAGTTGAAGAAGGGCGCATTATTTTCACTAATACCCGTCAGGCGAGTGCTTTTCTGGTGACTACTAATTTTGCAGAAGACGTGATTATTTTGTTTTCGATTCTAAGTGGCTTTCCCCTGCCTCTACTCGCCTCGCAAATTCTCTGGCTTAATTTAGTGACAGATGGGGTGGTTGATGTGGCTTTGGCCGCTGAACCAGGTCATGGAGATGTGCTTTCGCAGAAACCTCATACCAAAGGAGAAGGGATTTTGTCGCGTAAAATGATGAGTTTCTTGTTGCCGATAGTGGCAGCTATGGTGATTAGTTGTCTATGGATCTTCATCAACCTGCTCCCGCAGGGAATCGAGAAAGCCCGGACTGCGGCTTTTTGCGCCATGTGCTTCACTCAGTTGATCAACATTTTCAACATGCGTTCGCTTGACCTGTCCATTTTCCAGATCGGTTGGCTGAGCAACAAATACGTAGTTTGGGCGGTGCTCTTCTCGCTCTTGCTGCAGTATTTAGTCATGTCTCAGCCTTACCTAATGCAGGTTTTCAAGTTTGTGCCGCTTAGTTTGATGGAAGTGACCTGGATTTTCTTGCTGTCAGCATCGGTCCTGGTGGTCGGTGAAGGGCACAAGATGGTGCGCAGGTTTCAAAGTTCCAGGAACTGATAAAGCTCGCCGTCGCTAAAACCGCGCTGGCGATAATATTCTCTAGTGCCGATGGCCGAGATGACGGCTAATTTCTGGAAACTTTTGGCTTGGCAGATTTTGACTGCTTTGGCGATCAGCTGTCCGCCAAAGCCGAAATGTTGAGCTTGCTCCTTTTCTTTTTGGCCAATGCCTAGGCTGCGACCATAGACGTGAATTTCCCGAATGATGGCGGCGTCAGCTAACTCCTGGATGATGGGCGTGATACCTCTTTTGGGCAGGCTTAAGCGCAGGAAAGCCAGGATTTTGTCTTGGTAGACGAACTGCAAAAATTTTTCTTGACTGACCGCCGTTTGGTAAGTGGTGATTTTGAGCCTGATATCTTTTTCGACGAATTTCTGACCGCGAATCTCGCGGGCGCGAATGTCCTGCATTTTTTGATCTGTCGCTTTGACGTGGGCCTCGGCAATCTGACGGAAGTTGCTTTTTTTGTTGCCGACCACGATGTCTTGGGAAGGGATGTCGCGAATCATCCTGGTGATGCGGCAGTACTCGGGCGTGTGGGTGAGGGTGAAACTGGTGATATCCAGCAATTCCTCGTGAGTGTAGGGTTGCCAGAGGCCTTTTTTGTAGTAACGCATCAGTTCAGCGGTTTCGATCAATGAGCAGGGGTAAATTTTGAGCTCATCGGGGCGAAAGTCAGGATCTTTGAATAATTTGACAAAGTCGCGTTTGTCTGTGGCCGGGGTGCTGCCGTAGAGGTTGGCCATGAAGTGGACGTGGAGTTTGAAGCCAGCCTGACGCAGGAGGGCAAAGGCTTGTCTGATGATGGCGACGCCGTGGCCGCGTTTGTTTTTGCGCAAAATTTCATCATCGAGGGACTGAATACCCAGTTGAATTTTGGTTGCACCGAGGCGGCGGATGACTCTGATGCTAGATGGAGTGATTTCGTCGGGGCGGGTTTCGATGACTAGGCCGACGCAGCGCTGCTGGGCAGTTTCGTTAGTGAGTTGCTCTCGCTCAAGTTCGGCCCAGCTGGCCTTTTGGTAATCGACCACGCCCAAGGCTTTTTCCGGTTCCAGGTAATATTTGGTGACGAGTTGATTATAATTGACCTTGCTTTGCGAATTGATGTCTTCGCCTTTGATTTGCAGTTTAGCGAAGGCGGCTTTGTTTTTGACCGGGTCATTGCTCAAAAAGAATTGAGTCTGCCATTTTTTATGACTTGCTTTGAATTTTTTTTGGAAAGTTTGGTATTTTTTGACGATAGTGTTGGAGTCGTTTTTGTGACGGAACTCATTGATGGCGCGGAAGCATTCTTTGATGAACCAAATTTGGTAAGCTTGCGGATAAGCGGTCCAAGTGCCACCGAGAATAATTAGCTCGACTTTTTCGACACTGTGGCCCATGGCGTAGAGAGCTTCCAGGCGATTGGTGGTTTGCAGGTAGGGATCGAAGTAGTTTTTTTCGGCTCGCTGAGCGCCTGGCTCGTCGGCCAGGTAACTTTTGGGCATCCGCAGATCGTTGGGACAAAAAATGCACTTGCCCGGACAAGGGTAAGGTTTGGTCAGGACGGTGACTGGGGCCACGCCCGACATGGTGCGAATGGGTTTCATGAGGATTTTTTCGACTAATTCCGGTTGGAATTTTTGTAGTCCCTTGGTGCCGGCTAGTTTTTTGTAACTCTCGATAATTTCGGTGTAACTGAAGTGTGAGCCGTCCACTTTGCGGTATTTTTTGATTAGACGCAAAATATCTGCGGTTTTGCGCGCTAGATTGGCTTCTAAATCCAGAAGTAGTGGGATTATATTTTTTTCGTCCATTTAGGAAGCTTTATTATAAAGCAAGGTTGGCATAAAATACGCTCTAGATGCATAGAAAATTATTGGCTAGCTATAACGAGCTCAACCGCCACTTCTACGAAAGCTTGGGAGCGGATTTTAGTGACACGCGCAATTTTTCTTGGCAAGGTTGGAATCAACTGCTGCCCTTTTTCAAATTGGCTGCCTCGAAGCCGCTCCACATTTTAGATTTGGGCTGTGGCAACGGTCGCTTGCTAGAGTTTTTGCAAGTTCACCTGAGTCAGTCATTTGACTATTTGGGTTTAGACAGCTCCAAGCAGCTTTTATCGCTGGCGCGAGCCAAGTATTCGCAGCAAGATTTTCAACATTTTGATTTGCTGGAAAAATATCTAGCGATTGGAAAAATAATCCTCCCAACCAGTAAAAAATTTGACTTGATCGTCCTTTTTGGTTTGACCCATCACCTTTCCTCTTCTGCTTTGCGCCGGCAACTTTTATTTGATTTGCGTAAGTCTTTGAGCGATGGTGGTTTTCTAATCGTCAGTAATTGGCAGTTCGCACGAGAGCGAGAGCGCTTCGATAAAAATATTTTGACTGGGCAAAAGGTTTGGCAAAGTCGTCAGTTGAGTTGGTTGGCCAAAATTAAATTGACATTTTTGCTACTTGGCCTCGAAAAAAATGACTACTTGCTAGATTGGCGTCAAGGCCAGCAGGCGGGACAAGTCTTTCGTTACTGTCACTTTTTGGCGGAAGAGGAAATGCTGGAGCTAACGGCAGCGAGTGGCTGGCGAATTGCGACGAGCTTCTTCGCTGATGGCAAATCTTCGAAGCTCAATCAGTATTTTGTCTTGCAAGCTCTTTAAAAAAGAGCCTAGAGCGATTATGCACAGCATCTTTCGTACCAATGGTCCGAAATCGCTTTGCATCTTTCATACCAGCTGCTTTTTTACAACGCATTGCATGCTGCACGCATTGTAAAAAGACAGGGTCCGAAATATAATATATTTCCTACTGACAGATTGCCCGATCGTCTAATGGCAGGACAGAGGCCTTTGAAGCCTTCAATCTTGGTTCGAATCCAAGTCGGGCATCCCTATCTCTCCCTCAAGTAGCTTCTCTCAATAAGTAGGACGGTTAGAACTTTTTACTCAAGAAGTCTGCTATACTTATTTTATGGATGAAGAATTTAAAAATAGAATAATCAACCTTTATGGTGACGGCGGCCAAAATTGGCTTGAATCTATTCCCAGCTTAATTGGCAAATATGAAAAGGAGTGGAATATTAAAACTCTGACTCCTTTCAAGCTTTCTTACAACTACGTTTGTCCAGCAAGGACCAGCGGCAATGAAGAAGCAGTTTTGAAGTTAAGTTTTCCAAAGAATAAAGAATTCACCAGTGAAATCGAGGCGCTAAAAAGATTGCCAACAGAAGTAGCAATAAAAATTATCAATGAAGACTTGCCAGAGGGAGCTGTTCTTTTGGAAAGAGCTGTTCCAGGAAATCCCATTAGTTCAATTCAGCCAGACGAAACTCAGCTCCATATTGCTTCACAAGTTATTAAAAAATTACATCAGCTGGCTTCGTTGGAAATGCTAGCTCTTTTTCCAAATATTTCAGATTGGGCAAAAGCTTTTGGGAGATACGAAAACACATTTTCACTCAATTCTGGACCAATTCCTAAAAACCTTTTTGATTTAGGAGAGGGAATTTTTAGAGAATTTCTTCAAGAAAACAAAGAGCAAGTGTTGCTGCATGGTGATTTGCACAACGACAATATTTTACTCTCTGACAGAGGGTGGTTAGCCATTGATCCTAAAGGATTAATTGGTGAAAGAGAATTTGAGTTAGGGGCTTATTTGAGGAATCCATTTTTTGATATTCCAAAAGGTAGTAATTACAAACAAGTGGAAAAAAATAGGATTGCTCAGTTTTGTGAGGAGTTGGGTTTTGAAAAAGAACGGGTCAAGCTATGGGCGATTGCTAGTGCAGTTATTTCATTAATTTGGTTTGTCGAGGACGAAAACAACTTCAAAGAAATATATGTTAAAAATGCTGAATTAATTAATGAGATTAAATTTTGATATAATCCAAACATATGAAATACTTACCAGTCAAACCAATTGCTGAATTTAGTGATCTAGAAAAATTGGACATTCGCATTGGCACTATCGAAAAAGTAGAAGATATCGAAAAATCAGATAAGCTAGTTCGATTGATTGTAGATTTTGGAGAATTCAAAAGAAACATTTTGGTTGGTCTCAAAAAAGAAAGAGAAAATCCAAAAGAAATCGAAGGCAAGCAAGCATTGTTTGTTGTCAATCTAGCTCCTAAAAAAATGATGGGAGAAGAATCAGAGGGCATGCTGTTAGATATCGGCTATTCAAACGAAATAACTCCAGTATTGACCACTCCAGAAAAAGCAGTTCCAAATGGAGCTTGTGCTGGGTAGTTTATAAAAAAAGTTCTCACATAGTCCACTTGTGCCATATTTTGAATATATCTTCATATATCAATCTAATTACTATTAATATCTGAATTGATCAAACTACTCTAAAACTATATTTTCAATTGCAACGTTTTTTGTGTTATAGTTTTTACATATGAATGAAGGAGAGAGTACTCAGCAAGAAAATGACGACATTGAAGGAAAAGCCACTGCTTTAGCTAATAGAGTTGATATTGCTCAACAAGCTGGCGACCAAGAAGCCTTAGTAAAGTTAGCAAATGAAGTTCAAAACGATTCTCAAATCATGGATGCCTTAGAAAATAGAGGGGCTAATGGTGGCGAAAATCAAGAAAGCAAACAAGATATTAGTAAAATTCAGCAAGCTATTAATGAACTAGGTGGAAAATTTACTAAGATTGTTCAACTTGCTAATGAAGCAATGGATAGAGGTGCTGTAACAGAGGGCTTGTTCAACAACGAAAGCGAAAGACACCTGGTTGTAGAAAAAGTCATAGCACTTGTCGAAAGTGTGCAAAGTGCCGCCACTGCTCAACAAGCCGCAGAAGCAGTAAATATTTTTTCTGAGTGGTATCAAAGAAATCAACCAATTTTAGCCGATAGAACATGGGCAAAGGTTGGTTATTTTGGAGGAAGTCTTCCTGATGGCCTATTAGCTCAAGTTCGCATGTTTGATTCACTACAATCTGACATAGATAATGCAAAACACTATCTAAAACTAGCCGAAGAGTAATGCTTTCCAAAAACATTATCGGGTAAACAGAAATAAAAAGTTCTCACATAGTCCACTTGTGCCATCACATCTGGAGGGTGAAATGTACGTCGGAACTAATTTTTTAAGAGTTTTGATATACTTACCTCTATGATTTCAAATGAGACCTCCTCCAACCAAAGTCAAACAACAGACAAAGATGAGCTAAAAATTGAAATTGGTGATGTTATAGACACAAATCAACTACCAGGTGTTCCAGAAATTTTTAAAGATGTGATGAGTAGACCAATTCCTCAAGACAGAGTTCTCTTTTTAAGAGAAAATTTTTACAAAAATTTTTCAGAAGAAGAAATATTGCTAATTGAAAGAACCATTATCTTTCAATTTGAGAAATTTGGGAAGATTGCTCGCTGGGTCTATGATAGAGAAAATAAAAAACCATTTATCGAAGAATTTGGTGTCAATGTGAACTCAAGTTCAACTGAAAAATTTCAAGCTATTAATAGAATGAGCCAAAATCAAAAAATCTCTACAGCTTTTGCAAATATTGAAATGGTTGAGGACTACTTAAGAATTTCTGGAAATATACCGTTAAGAGAAGTGTTGCTAAAAATTGCAAATAGTAAAGGTGAGGTGGGATTCATTGACGTTGGTTGTGGTGGTCAAGCTGTAGATATACAACTTCTTTTAGATCCAAATTTAATTGGTGAAAAAGTGATTGGAACAGGCATCTCAGCGTTTGATTACGGAGAAAACATAAGATCCGGCTTTCCAGAGTTAGCTGGGAGAATATTTTTTAATCAAATAAATGTATACACTGACAAATTGGAAACTAAGGGTGATTTAGTTTTTTCCGTAAGGACTTTAGCATACACCGGAGTAATTGATGCAATAAGATTTTTAAGAGCTTTGCATGATATGGCAACCGACGATGGAATAATTTGGTTAACAGATGTTGGGGAAAATTCATTTGACTTTAGAAATTCTAAATTTGATAATTTGGCAGATTTCTTATTGAGTTTAAAAAGTAAATTTCCTTCTTTGAAGTTTTCTAATGAAAAAGGAGATTATGTAATTCATTGGGATAAAAGTGAAGGATTCCCATTTGAAGGATTTGTTGCTAAAGAAATAAAATATAGCGATTCTAATTTGCCATACTTGGTTAGATACGAAGTTCCATCTAGGTAAAAAGTTCTCACATAGTCCACTTGTGCCATCAGTTCAAATACCTCACTTGAACAGTTGATTTTTAATCTAGAAAAAGTTCTAACAATTAAATTTTCTGATATACTGTTTTCATGTCAAGCAAAAGATATGCAATCTGGTATGAGCCAACACAAATCATTTATGATGAGTTGAAAAAAATCATTTCAGATCTATCTAAACAATATAATTCCTCAATTTTTGAGCCTCACATTACACTTCTTCCTGGAGGGTGCGAGTTGGACAAAAAAGTTGTTGTAGAAAAACTAAAAAACATAGTGAGAAAGACAAAACCATTTGAAACTACATTTGGAAAATTAAATCAATTAGATGAATACTTCAAATCTATTTTTATTGAAGTAGAAAAAACTAAAGATTTAATTAATTTCGCAAACAACATACAAAAAGAAGTAAATGGCGTGATTGCTCAAAACTACGCGCCACACTTAAGCATTCTCTACGGACAAATCCCAAATGATGAAAAAGAGAAAACAATTAAACTATTGGGCAGAAATTACACAAAATCATTTACTTTAAATAAGGTTGACATAATTGAATATGAATTTAATCAACTACCAGAAACTTGGAAAAAAATTGCATCAATAGAATTGCAATATGAGTGAAGAATATTTTGCAAAACGAGTAGAACTTCTCAGTACTGACAATAAAATTGACGTGGTCTAAGCTTACTGAGCAATTTAGACTTTGGAGTGATTTAGAAACAACAAATTACGTTAAAGCAATAGCTCACAATCCAAAACCAGTTTTAGAGCATTTGTCAGAAAAATCTTTACGTGGAATTGGAGTTAACTTTCATGAAAGATTAGAGATGTCTTTAGTAGAGCCAATAATAAACGGCGTTTACGGAGAGAATGCATTTAGAAAAGCATTGGATAAAGGACAAATTGATATTTTAAAAATTTATGTAAATTTATATAGTTATATAGAGAATAAACCAACAAGTGTATATCTGTGGGCTCATAAACAAGCTATTCTGGAAGAAATAATTTTTTATAAGAATGTTGCTGAGTCAAAAGGTTTTCAATTGAATCTTTCTAGTATTTTAGTAACAATACCCCATATATTTTTAGACTTTGAAGATCTTTTCAAAGAAAAAGGGGCAGAAATAATTGAAAGAATGTTTTTGAGTGTCTTGCCTAATCTTGGAGACTTAGCTCAACCGGAAATATTCCCCAAACCAAGTTTAGAAGAAATTAATGAGGCACTAAAATTTTGGAAATCTGTTGATCTATAAAAAATTCTTACCTAGCCACCCCTGTGTCCCCCCATTCTACTTTTTTTGCGCTATACTGACCTATTCCAACCGTTGTCGAAGCGCCACCCAGCTTGGACGTCAACTCTTTATCTGAGGAAGTGAGAGAATTCATGAGGCAGAGGGCCCTTCGCACCTGGTATTCTCTACGAAATTTTTTCGAAAACGAAGCGGGAACGACTCTTCCCGCAGATAGAATTTCTTATTCTGAAGAACAAATCACTATTTTTCCAAGGACCAAGCCGACCAACATTGGCCTGGGAATGCTTGCTTTGCTTGGAGCAGAAAGACTTGGCACTTTGAATGAAGTGGAGACTGATGCTAAGTTGGCGCACATGCTGGAGTCTTTGCGCAAGGCAGATCGATATGAGGGGTTTTTTTATGATTGGTATGATTCACTGTCTGTGCAAAAACTGTCACAGTGGCCGACCGATGGTCATGACTTAGACCAATTTTTGTCATCGGTTGATAATGCTTGGCTGGCTTTGGCTTTGCTGATTGTTTCCAAGGCCAAGCCTTTACTTGCCGAGTCGATTAGAGAAAATTTTTTGGATGCGATGGATTTTGAGTTCTTTTTCGACAAAGAGCTAGAGGAGGTTTGGGGTGGCTACAGCGTTTCCAAAAAAGAATATGTAAATTATCACTACCCGCGTAATTTGGTGTCCGAACCAAGAATTGTCCATTGGGTAAATGCTGCGCTCTGCTTCGATAAAGATCGAAAAATTGAAATTCTAAGAAGATTGCTGGACAAGGAGGGTCAAGTTCCCAGTCAGCCTGCCGGTGGTTCCTTATTTGAACTCTACATGCCGCGACTTTTTGTGAAGGAGAAACATTTGAGTCGAGTTTTTGATCAAATTTTTGCGCAGCATCAATCCTACGGTGAGGCTAACTTGGGCGGTTTAGTTGGCCTATCAGTTGTCGATGATCCAAATAACGAAAACAGGTACACAGAAATGGGCTGTGGCGGAGCATACCCAAGCACTTCAGTTTTGTCTGCTCACGGAGCGGCACTGGCCTTCATGGCCAATCCAGAGATAGCTTACCGCTCGCTTACGGAAATGGAAAAAATTTCTGGTTTTTTCGACGAACATGGCTATGCAGAAGCAGTCGATGTAAAAACTGGAAAAGTCGCAAAAGAAACTCAAGTGTTCATCAATCAAGTTATGACCATGCTTAGTTTGATGTGCGATGACGAGTATTTTCCCGAGCTCTTCGCCAAGTTTTTTGATGGAGAGGATGAGGCGGCTCTGCTATAATCTCGTCATGCAAACAAACAAAGTTCTCTTCACTAACTGCTCATTATCAAGCAAAGAAATTGCTCTGCTACGCAAAGGCAACGTCGAAATCATCAAGGGAGCCGAGCATCTGAGCGAAGACGAATTGATCGAAAAACTGCAAGGCTGTCAGGGCTACGTTATCGGCGGCATAGGCAAAGCAACCAAGAGAGTTATTGATTCTACTAATCTAAAGATCATTAATTTTTATGGCACAGGTTATGAGAATTACATTGACCTCGCAGCTGCTGCTGCCAAAAATATCGTCGTAGCCAACACACCAAAAGCCAACGCCTACACGGTGGCGGAATTTACGGTTGCTCTGATTCTCAACTCAGTCAAGCAAATTGCTCGCCTTCACAATTTAGTGAGGCAAGGTAAATGGGGCTTGCGGCAAGCTTTTAATTTGAAAGACAAAACTCTGGGTGTGATCGGCATGGGTACAATTGGCCAACACGTAGCAAAAATTATGAGTCACGGTTTTGGGATGAAGATTATTTATGTCAGCAGAAACAGCAAGCCTAATTTGGAAAAAGAACTCCAAGCGCACAAAGTGAGTTTAGATGAACTACTATCATCTGCTGATGTGGTTACCATACATACGCCATGCAACGACGAGACTAAGGGCATGATTGGAGAAGCAGAGTTAAGCAAGATGCAAACTCACGCTATTTTAGTCAACACCGCTAGAGCGGATATAGTCAATGGCAAGGCGCTTCGCCAAGCACTTGATAAAAGCCAGCTAGCTACCGCTGCCTTTGACACTTATTATCAGGAGCCAGCCCCATCTATAGAAGAAGATGCTTGGGGACTACTTTCACTTCCAGACGACAAATTTATTCTCACTCCTCACACCGCCTATAATTCCAAAGAAGCTTTCCAAGGAATGAACGACATGGTCGTCGAGAATCTCACTGCTTTTTTCAAGGGGGAAAAGCCGCCGTATTCTGTCAACTAACTTTTGTGCTATAATGATTGTTGAATCAATATTATTTATCACAGATGAGGCTTGGTGTTTTGATGACGACGCTGTATCTACAAAGAAAATCTATCGCTGGTGTCAA
>DITQ01000005.1:29443-51913 GCA_002422165.1 Candidatus Pacebacteria bacterium UBA6180
GCCTTTTATTCTTGTCGCAACAAACGCATTTCCAAAAACATCTTAGCCAAAGCTGGCTTAGCCGTCAGTAAAGGTTATCAGATCGAATACGATGATTTGAAACCTTATCGACTCAGTCTCTTTGATGATCTAAAAAAACCCCTGGTAGTCAAGCCAGTTGATGACCAGCAGGGCAATAACGTTTTTCTTAATATCCGCACTCCCCTAGCCTTCATCGAGGCGATGCACGAGATCTATGATTTTTACGGCAAGAAAAAAATCGAAATCGTGGTGGAAGAAATGTTCGAGGGATTCGAGTACAGGATTTTGGCCACTCAGGAAAAAATTCTCAGCGTCATCGAGCGCATTCCCGCCAACGTGGTCGGCGATGGTCAAAGCACGATTGAAGATTTAATCGCCATCAAAAACCAAGACCCGCTGCGCGAAAAAATTGACACTTATCACTTAATTGAAATTGACGAGCAAGTGATGAAGCATTTGGCCAAGCAGGGTTTGCAGCTAGCGAGCGTGCCGCCGCTGGCGGAGCGAGTTTTCCTGCGCCCGCACAGTCCAGCTGACATCAGTTTGGGCGGTGACACCATCGACATCACCGACAAAATTCACCCAAGCGTCCACAAAATTGTCGACCAAATTATGGCCAGCATTCCAGGATTAGCTTTGACCGGCATAGACTTTATGAGCAAAGACATTTATAGTCAGCAAACTGCTGCCAAATACAAAATTATCGAAATCAACGCTTCCCCCAGCCTCGACTGGAACGAGTTTCCCATCGAAGGCCCACACAGAAAAATTGCCTATGAGTTTTTGAGGATTATGTTTCCGGAGTTGGAGTAGCCTGGCCACTTATTTCTTCGGCTCCACTTTCCTTTTCTTAATTTTTTCCAGAGTGTAGGTGATGCGCTCGTGCAGGTTGATGTTTTTGACCCGAGCGAAGCGCAAAATGGTGACGAGCAGATCGCCTAATTCTTGCTCGTAAGATTCGTCGTTTTGGGCAGCTTGGTTGGTCTTTTTGCGACCATGCTCCGCCAAGTAAGCTCGCGACATTTCACCCAACTCTTCCAGCAGGCTGATGATCATGATCGAGCCGTACTCCTTGGAGTAGCGCTTGCCCTTATCGATTTCGTCCAGAACTTTGAAATATTCACTAAAAGGCGTTTTGTGGTAGAAGGGCTTGTGGGGTTTGGGCATAGTTTTCAATAATTTTCACTATATTTCGTATATAATCCAAGCATATCATGCAATTCATCAAAAATCGCCACAATATAAACTTGGCCGTCTGGGTCGAAAACCCAACTGGTCGAGCCGGCCTAGTCTTCATCGCTCATGGGCTTAGCAGCACGCATGATCAGGCTCACCTACAAAAATATGCAGAAAGCTTTTTGGAAAACGACTACATAGTGGTTCGTCATGATGCTACCAATTCACTGGGCCAGAGTGATGGCGAATTAGAAGATGCTACATTGACCGGTTACTATGAAGATTTTGAAGACATGATTACTTGGGCGAAGTCACAACCTTGGTATAAAGAGCCATTTGTACTTGCTGGACATAGCTTGGGAGGAGCTTGCAACCTTATGTTCGCGTTTAAACACCCAGAAAAAGTCAAGGCACTAGCTCCGACTTCTGCTTTTTTGGATGGCAAAGTGACTTTAAAAGCTTACAGTAAAGAGCTGATGGAAAAATGGAAAAAAGATGGCTATAGGTTAGAAGAAAGCAAATCTAGGCCTGGAGTGATCAAAAAATTTAATTGGACTTTGGCAGAAGACTGGCAGAAGTATAACCTGCTGCCAAATGCCCATCTAATTAAAGCTCCAATTTTATTGATTGTTGGTGAAAAAGACATTCTCACTCCACTTTCTTCTCAGAGAGATCTGTACAACCTGGTGTCTTCAAGAAAAAAAGAGCTACACGTCATTAAGGGTTCAGAGCACACCTACATGGCAAAAGAGCATTTAGAAGAAGTGAAAAATATTTTTAAAAATTGGATTAAGAAACTTTAATTTTTCTTTTTATCCATCTCAAAGCGCTCGCGAGTAAACTTGATTTTCTTCTGCATGACCTTTTCGACGTCGATGCCCAGTTCGACACTTAGTAAAATCAGCGAACCCATGACATCGGCAAATTCATCCTCAAGGTTTTCGCGGGAAAACTTAGCAATTTTTGAGTTGCGTTGTAGATTCATGCTAGTCAGAATTTCATCTGAGAGTTCGCCAAGCTCCTCCACCACCTTCATGGTGCGGGCAAAAACACGTTGACTTTTGTCTTTGAGGGGCCAATGCTTGTTTAGAAAATCGGCAATTTCTTGATACTTAGCGATTAAAGCTTTGATTTGCATAGAACTCTATTATACCACTGCCGATCCCAGGAATCTTTGCGAGCTCTGTCAGGGTTTTTGGCCGTAGGATCGCCATCAGTTCCATTTGTCGCAAAGTGAAGAGTTCTGGCAATTGTCCATATTCAGCTTGCTTGGCGTAACGCTCGTTGATTTCCTCAAGATATTTGACGAAAGCTTGCTCTTCTTGGTCAAGAGAGATTTTTCTCTCGAGGCAGTGATGGCAGTTTTGGCATTTTGCTTGCTGGTTGTTTTGGCCGAAGTAAGCGCTAATTTTGCCCTGCAGACAGCTCACTGCTAGAGCGTAATTTTGGATGATAGCGAGTTTGTCCATTTCAATTTGAAGACGCGGCTGGTCTTCGTCAGGATAGCTTTGCCTGATCATTTGGGCTTGAATTTGCAGGTCTTTTTCCAAGTAAAGTAAATAGACGAAGCTGGTCTGACCATCGCGTCCGGCGCGCCCAGCTTCTTGATAGTAGTTTTCCAGGTTAGCTGAAATCTGGTAGTGGATAACCGTGCGGACGTCACTTTTATCTACGCCCATGCCAAAGGCGTTAGTGGCGATCATGATTTTGGTCTGGCCAGTCAGAAAGTCGTTTTGACTCTGCTCGCGCTTGGTTTTGTCGAGGCCACCGTGGTAGATGCCTGGTCGCCAGACAATTCGGAAGTCATAGTATTTGATGAGCTGCTGCAGCCTTTCACACTCTACCCTAGTGGCGCAGTAGATGATGATGTTGTCTAGCTGGTGTCTTTTGAGTAGTTTAAAAAGGTAGACATTTTTAGTCCAAGTAGAGTCGCAAACTAAATTATGAAAAATTAAATTGCTGCGCAGGAAACCTTGTTCGAAAATCGCTGGCTGCTGGAGAGCTAAGTAGCGAGTGATTTCTGCTTTGACTACTGGCGTAGCGGTGGCGGTAAAGGCGGCTAAAGCAATTTTTTTCTTGCCCTGCCTAATTTTTTCTACAAATTCTGGAATTTTTTGGTAACTGGGGCGAAATTGATAACCCCACAAACTGATGCAGTGCGCTTCATCGATGACTAGGTAAGCTAGCTCAATTTGCTTACAGATAGAGATC
Source organism: Candidatus Pacebacteria bacterium UBA6180 (assembly GCA_002422165.1). Classification (GTDB taxonomy): domain Bacteria; phylum Patescibacteriota; class Microgenomatia; order UBA1400; family PJMF01; genus UBA1364. The sequence continues at coordinate 32,852 of DITQ01000005.1, forward strand.
AGTCGCTGACTGACCAAGCGTTCGGGAGCGACGTAGAAAAATTTGTAATCGCCTTGCTCCAGTTTGCGCAGGCGCCGCTTTATTTCTTCTGCTGGCAAATTACTGCTCAGGTATGAGGCGGCGATGTTTTTTTGCTGCAAGTGATCAACTTGGTCTTTCATTAACGAGATGAGAGGTGAAATGATCAGGGTCGTGCCCGGGAAAATCAGAGCTGGTACCTGGAAGCAGAGTGACTTGCCGCCACCAGTGGGAAGTATCGCTAAGACATCACGGCTCGCCAAAATTGCCTCGACAATTTCTAGCTGCCCGGGACGAAAAGCAGCGAAGCCAAAATGTTCTTGCAGAGTGGCAAGGGCGATTTCTCTCACCCTTTTTTTATAGCAGGATGAGGTTGCAAGAAGCGTGATTGTTGGACAAATGAGCGAGTGTTATTTCTCTGGTTGTTCGACCAATTTACTCATCATTTTTTGCATTTTTCCAGGGAAAAGACGGAAGGCCTCCGCAAACATCGCTAGCTTAGGCGGGTTGAAAATGCGCTTGGTGTCGGTGTAAGCGATCTTGTAGACGTCGGCCGCTACCTCGGAGGCAGGAATAGCAGGCATGGTTTTTTCGGTGGTGCTTAGGTCGACATCGGCTTTGTTGGGGTCGAAAAATTCAGTCTGCACTGGTCCAGGGTGGACTGTGGTGACTTGGACGCCGTGCGGCGCTACTTCTTGCCGGAGCACATTGGCAAAAGCAGTAATCCCCCACTTGCTAGCGCAGTAGACTGACCAGAAGGGAAACAGGGTATAGCCAGCCAGCGAGGAAGTGAAAATGATATGTCCGTGGCCCTGTTCGACCATGTGGGCGGCTGCTTTCTTGCCGACTAAAATCATGCCTTTAACGTTGACATCAATGATTTGCTCGACTTCATTGTCACTCATTAGGCGAGCTTCTTTGACAAAACCAAGACCAGCGTTATTGAAGACCAGATCGAGGCTTGGAGCAATTTTCTCTAGTTCAGTGAAAACTTTGGCGATGTCGGCGGTTTTTCCCAGGTCTGCTAGCAAGACGCTGACTGTCGCGCCTAAACTTTTGACTTCGCTGGCGACTGCCTCAAGCTTAGCTTGGTTGCGAGCCACCAAGATGAGATGGTTCTTAGCGCCATCGCGCTTAGCAAATTCCAGAGCTACGGCCTTGCCGATACCGCTTGATGCGCCAGTGATGAGAATGGTTTTCTGCATAGTGAATTTCAGTATACTTAGGTTGTTTGAAAAAAGCTACGACTCACTCTCCCCATCCCCAATAAAGCCGTTCTTCTGCAGAGACCATAAGCGCTGGTAGATGCCGCCATCACGCTCGATTAATTCATCATGAGTGCCGATTTCGGCGATTTTGCCCTGATCCATGACAACAATACGGTCTGCCTGCATGATAGTCGAAAGGCGGTGAGCGATGATGATGCTAGTGCGGGGATTTTTTTGGTCGCGGACTAAGTTCCAAAAGGCAGCTTGGATAATTTGCTCTGAGGCGCTGTCTAGTGAGCTGGTGGCCTCATCGAGGATGATGATTTTAGGCTTTTCGAGCAAAATGCGCGCGATCGCCAAGCGCTGGCGCTGTCCACCGGAGAGCTTGATGCCGCGCTCACCGACGATGGTCTCATAACCATTGGGCAAATCTTTGATAAAAGCGTCGACCTGGGCAGCTTTGGCGGCGGCGAGCACTTCGGTTTTGCTGGCTTGGTGGTTGGCGTAGGCGATGTTGAAGTAAACGCTGTTGTTGAAAAGCAAGGGATCTTGTGGCACCACGCCAACGATTGAGCGCAAATCAGCTTTGGTCAGGTCATTAATCGCCACATCGTCGATTAGAATTTGGCCACTGGTCGAGTCATACATGCGCATCAGCAATTTGGCGACGGTGCTCTTGCCCGCGCCCGAAAAACCGACCAGAGCGATGGCTTCACCGGCCTCGATTTGTAGGGAAAAATCTTCTAGCACCAGCTGTTTTTTGTCGTAAGCAAAATCGACCTGCTCGAAAGTAATGTTGCCTTGCAGTTCGGCTATTTTTTTGGGAGATTCTGGATCGCGAACGGCGATTGGTTCATCCAGTAAATCTAGGTAAGTGCGCAAATCGGTGTTTTTTTTAGCCAGCTCGCGCATGCTGAAGAGCAAGTGCATCATCTTGGGAAAAAGGGTCATCGAAAAAGTCGTCACCAGCAAAAATTCGGCCAGGCTAATGACGTTTTGACTGAGATCACGCAGGGCGATAAACATAATTCCGACCAGGGCGAAGTTGATCAGATTGCCAACCAGGCCGTCGAAGTAGCGAAAAGTGAAAAAATAATCCTGGAGGCGGCGGTTCCAGATTCGCAGCAATTTGGCGAAGCGGCTTTGCTCGAATTTTTCGTTGGCGAAGTATTTGACAGTGTCGAAATTGACCAGGTTGTCGACGCGGGCAGACGAGACGTCATCGTCGGCATCATTGAAAGCTTGGCGTTTCTGAATGTTGAGTTTGATCAAAAAAGTCGCCACCAGCGAAGTCAGACAAAGCAAAACTGCTACGAAAATCAAGTAACCCGCCCGCAAACTGGTGAAGGCAAAAATCATCATCCCAAAGCTGATGGCGAGGTTGAGCAGTTGGCGATTGATGATGTCGTAGTAGGCAAAAAAAGCGTCATCACCGCGCTTCATTAGGCTGATGAGTTTGCCGGAGCTTTTGTTGGTGTGGTAAGCGAAGTCGAGGTTGTGGATGTGAGTCAGCACTGCTTGGGCGATGGCGTTGGAGGTGCCGACCATGTTTTTGTCAGTCACGAAGTAGCCGATATTTTCCAGGATGTTGGCAGTCAGCAGCAGACCAGCGAAGAGGAAAAGTAAGTTAAAAGCTTGGTCAAATTGGTCAGCCTGGACAGTTTCAGTCAGCCACTTGACGAAAAAAGGCGCTAGGTTATTGAGCACCATGGCTGCCACCATGGGAATGCTGCCGAGGATGAAGGGCCATTTGCGTTGCCAGATGAAGCGGTAGAGGCGGAGGAAGATTTTCATGTTGTTTGGTAAAGTTGTTTCTCTAGTTGATTGATTGCGGTTTTTTCAATTTCAATGGTTGAATCAACAATTGGTGGAATATAACCAATTTTTTGTAACCTCCCCTTTTCACTCAATGCGTGTTGTAAGCTAATGTGGTGCATTTCTAATAATTTTTGCAGATGCATGAGATCTTCTCGATCGTCAAATTCCCGTAGCATTTTTTGTTCGGGATTGATGTCGAATTTTTCAAGACTAAATTGCTCAGGGAGATTATTTCTCTTAAGAATTGTGTTTATGTTTTGTTTTGTCTCAATTATTTCATGGATTAATTGTGTTGGAACAAAATTACCAGATTCTGAAATTGTTTGAAGTTGTTGCAACAGCAACTTTAAATTTTTTGAATATTGATTATATAAATTTTGATCGTGTTCTAATTGAATAGCTTTTTCTTGTGCCGGTGCTTCAAATATCATTTTTACCTTGCTGCTATCGCGCTAATTTCAACACTCGCTCCCAGAGGTAAAGATTGCACGCCAACGACTTCTCGAGCAGGAAAAGGCTCTTGGAAGTATGTAGTGTAAACTTCGTTGACTACTCCGTAAATTGACATGTCAGTCAAGTAAATAGTGACTTTGACGACGTTGGCAAAACTGAGCTCGGCTTGATCGAGAACTCGACCGAGGTTTTCCAGCACCTGCTTAGTTTGAGTGGCAGGATCAGCTTGGAGAAGTTGACCGTCAGAGTCTAGATGAATCTGGCCGGAGAGGAAAATGAGTCCGTTTTTTTCGATGAAAGGAGAAAGTGGGGTTTGAGGCATGAAGCTATTATAGCGCTTTTTTTGGGGAGTTGGAGATTCAGAGACGCCTTTCCTTTGACTATATTTTCTAGCGGTAGTCGAGCTTATTGATCATAATGCGCCTCACTTCGTTCGTGTGCATTATTTGCTCAATAAGGCGAACCGCAGCTTCTCGCCCATATCATCTCACTCACATAGAAAAAGGGGCTACTTATAGCCCCTTTTTCTATGTGAGTCGGAGAGACAGGACTCGAACCTGCGACCTTACGCTCCCAAAGCGTACGTTCTAGCCATCTGAACTACTCTCCGTTGTTAATTTTTGCAATTGTTTGTCTGCAACTGTGCCGCGAGAGGGAATCGAACCCACACACTATTGCTAGTACGAGATTTTAAGTCTCGCGCGTCTACCTATTCCGCCATCGCGGCGCGGCTTTTATCGCTAGAGAATTATATCACTCCTCCGGCGAGGTCTTTAGAGTAATTCGTGGGCGTGGTAAATGTCGCCGGCGCCAATGGTGATAAACACGTGGTAAGGAGTTTGTTCGACGTATTTAGCCAAGCCTTCGATGGTGTGGAGGTTTTGAATCTGGCAATTGGGGTATTTTCTTTTGACCGCCTCGACCAGCAAATCGCAGTTCATCTCGCTGTCAAAAGCTTCGCGGGCAGAAGGAAAAATGTCGATCAACAAGATTTCGTCGCCATCCCTAGTGTGACTGGCCAGAGCATCCACAAAGTCATTAAATAACTGACGAGTACGAGAAAAAGTGTGGGGCTGGAAGGCAATCAGTTTCTTGTCATCGCCAAATTTGTCGTTGAGAGTGTTGATGACTGCCAAAACTTCTGAAGGATGATGAGCGTAATCATCGAAGTGCCATTGCTGATCATCTTTTTTAACTAATTCGAAGCGGCGTTTGGTAGACCTGAATTCCTTGAGAGCAGCGATAACTTTTTCCTCCGCAAAACTCAAGCTCGTCAGCAAAGCAAGCGCGGCCAAAGCATTCATCAGGTTGAATTTACCTGGCACTTGCAGCTCGAAATCAAAGTTAGCCAGGCGAAAATCACAGCCTTCGCTCTCACCAAAAGTGATAATTTTGAAGTCAGCGCGCTTAGTTTGCTCGGCCAGATCAACCAAATCTTGGTTGTCGCCGTTGATGACGAGCAAGCCACCGCTTTTGATTTGCTTGAAAAACTGAGCAAAAGCAGCCCTGGTAGCAGCAAAATCAGGATAGACGTCAGGATGATCGTACTTGAGGTTGGTGCAGATGGTAGCGAAAGGCTTGAGAAAAGCAAAGCGTGGGGTGATTTCCAGACCTTTGGCTTTGGCGCTGGGGTCGACCACATACTCATCGGCCTCGGCGACGAAGTATTTGCCAGCAGCACGCCACTGGCCAGTTGCGGCCATGCCAATAATTTCCCCTACCCCGACCGAAAAAGACAAGTCAAGTGGTGCTAATTTGTCCAAGACAAAAGCCACCATCGCCGAAACAGTGCTCTTGCCACCGACGCCGCAAACAGCCAAACCAGCTTGGCGATTAAAAAATTCAGCCAAAGCCTCAGCTTGAGTGTAGACAGGCAGGCCAAGCTGTAAAGCCTCCCGGACTTGTGGATTGTCGATGCCTTGATGAGCGGCGGTGTAGATGACGGCGTCCACACCCAATTTTCGAAAATCTGGCAACTCCTGGATGTCTTCGATAGGAATTTGTAAGCGAGTCAAAATTGGTTCAGTCACAAAATCCTCGGCCAAGTCTGAACCAAACACTTGCTTGCCAGCATCAAGTAGAATTTGAGCGATCGAGGTCATGGCTACGCCCTTGATGCCGACTAGGTAGAATTTTTGTTGGTCAAGTAGGCTCACTTTAAAGCTTTCTGCACTGCTTCCTCATCGCTCCAGGGTAGTTCTTCTGTGCCATAACACATGCTTTTTTCGGGACCTTTACCAAAAATCGCTACGATGTCACCTCTCTTGGCAAGTTTTTGGATGGCAAAAGTGATAGCTTCTTGGCGGTCTGGGATGGAAATAATTTTGTTGTGACCGCTCGTCAGTGATTCTTTCATCTGGCGAATGATTGACCAAATATCCTCAGTGCGAGGATCCTCAGCGGTAAAAACGCACAGGTCAGCCAATTCTGCCCCGATCTCCCCCATCACTGGCCGTTTGGCAGCATCGCGCAGGCCGGCACAGCCATATACGGCGATGATCTTGCCATTAATTTTATTTTTTTTGCGAATCAACTGCATGGCGGTCAAAGCACTACGCAACCCCTGGGGAGTATGGGCGAAGTCAATGATAATTTTGAGGCCTTTTTTGTTTGGAACGTTTTGCATTCTGCCAGGTACGCCATCGAAATTAACAATGCCGACAGCAATGTCTTTGGCTTCGACACCAAGCTCCAGAGCCATAGTGCTGATCAGGCGAGCGTTGTTTTGGTTGAAGTTTTCGATGAAGCGACTTTTGATGGCGCGTTCGATCACAGCAGCTAATTTAATTTCTCTGCCGTAGTCAAGTAAGTGCCGCCCTCCACCCTGGAGAATTTTACGCAAACGGTAATAGGACTGATCATCTTCGTTGAGAACTATGGTTTGGCTTTTTTGAAGAACCAAAGCTTTGGCGGCCAAGTAGTTGCGATAATTGAGGTGGTAATCGAAGTGATCTTGGTCGATATTGGTCACTCCCGCCAGCAAAGGGCGAATGCCAAACAAGCGCGACTGATAGGCACCCTGGGAGGTGAACTCGAGGACAAGATACTCAATATTGCGGTCGACCATTTGGCGCATGAAGGCGAAGAGCTGATCAGGACTGGGACTAGTGACGTGAAAACCCGTATCAAACTTCTCGCCCTCGATGTAGGCTGCTACGGTAGAGATGAGGGCGACCTTTTTGCCTGCGTGGTGTAGGACGTGGTAAAGCAAGGTCGAAGAGGTGGTTTTGCCGTCGGTACCAGTGATGGCGATGATTTTGAGCTTTTTGTCTGGGAAACCGTGCTTGAGTCGTGCCGGTAGACCCTTGAATAGGCCAGTTTTGAGGAGATGGTAAGGATACTTGAGGCGATAGACTAGCTGACTAGAGAGCATGACCCTATGATAGCAGACGGCACGCTTCTTGCAACCTTACTGCGCTAGAATGATGAAAGTTATGGCCAATCAAATTTTTAGTGCCGTCAACCGCGGTTTCAGCACTCTGAAAATCGAGGTGGAAATCAAAACTACTTTTGGAAAACCAAGCTTCATTATTATTGGCTTACCCAACCGAGTGATTGACGAATCGCGAGAGCGTATTAGTTCTGCCCTGACGCAATGCGGAGTGCGCATTAGGCCCAAGAAAACGGTGGTCAATCTGGCCCCGGCCGATCTGGATAAGAGAAGTAGCAGCGTGGAGTTGGCGATTGCTGTCGCCATGCTCAAGTTGTATGGTGAGATCAGGTTTTCCACGGAAGGAGCTTTGTTTTTGGGCGAATTGGCGCTGGATGGCCGCTTACGCAAGATTAGAGGTTTCCTGCCGATTGCTCTGGCGGCGGCTGATTTAGGTTGTCGACGCATCTATTTCCCACGAGCTAACTTGGCAGAAGTGCCAGATTTGCCAGAGTTGGAGTTCTACCCACTGGCTTCACTGCAGGAATTGGTGGCTTTTGCTCGTGGAAAAGCTCAGCTGACTAGAGCCAGGTTTAATGCTCAGGTGCAAATTGGCGAAGAAGTAGAGGCGATCGATTTGGCGCACATTCAAGGTCAAAATCAGGCTAAGTTAGCTCTGCAAATCGTCGCCGCTGGTCGCCACAATCTCCTGATGCTCGGCCCACCTGGAGTGGGTAAAAGCTTGTTGGCCCAGGCTTTGCCCGGAATTTTGCCCAAGCTGACAGCGCGAGAATTTTTGGAGGTCAACCGGATTTATTCCTTGTGCGGGCTGATTGAGACGGCTTTGTTGACCAGGCCGCCTCTGCGGGCTCCTCACCAGAGTGTTACTCAGCTCGGCCTGATCGGTGGTGGCCCCCAGCAACTGCTGGGGGAAATCACCTTGGCTCACCGTGGGGTGTTGTTTCTGGACGAATTTGCTGAATTTAAACCTGGCTTGCTGGAAATGCTTCGTCAACCTCTAGAAACTGGCCAGATCGAGCTGCGTCGCGCCAAGCAGCTCCTACTCTACCCGGCCGATTTTATTCTCGTGGCTGCCAGCAACCCTTGCCCTTGCGGATTTGCTGGCAGCCACAAAAGCTGCCGTTGCAGCGAGTTCGACCTGCGGCGCTACCAGACTCGTTTTTCTGGGCCAATTCTCGATCGCATCGACCTCTGCTTGCGAGTTGAGGCGGTGGAGGTAGGCGGACAAGCAGCTGATCAAACAGCGGAAAGCTCCAAAAGCATCAGGGAGAGAGTCAAAGCTGCACGCCAGAGACAAACCAAGCGCTACGGTGATTCCTGGCTCACTAATGCCAAAATCGATGGCCGCCGCTTGCTGGAGAGTTGCCCGATGCACTCGGGAGCTAAGCAAATTTTCGACCGCCTGGCTAATCACCAGCAACTGTCCACTCGCGGCTACCAGAAATGGTTCAGAGTGGCCCAGACGCTAGCTGATCTGGAGCAAGCCAGAAACATTCACAAGGAGCAAGTGCTGACTGCTTACAGTTTGCGGGAGAGTTTTTTCTAGCGATAACTCTTAAAGAAGAACGTGGGGTTTCGTAAGCCGGATTCTGTTTCTCGACAATGATTTATCTATGCGCTTACATGATGACCGTAATAGGGAGTAGTACCAATGAGGTCAAGGTCGAAGCTCGCAACGGGGAGGATTGCCTTGGCGCTTGCGCGCCAAACCCAAAAGCTTGGTCGTTTCAGTCGGCGCTACCCGAGTCGTCTCTGTTGCTCTAACTGGCTTGTTTGGCGGTTAGTATCGCTACTCCTTCACAAACAATCCCTGACTTTCGTCAGGCACCCTCTACTGCTGTTGTCCGGACTTTCCTATCCAAACCCAAAGGTTTAGATCCATTGTCCACACTCGCCCACGTTCTTCCCCTTTATTATACCGCGATTTTTTGCTAATCTGTGGGTTGGACTCTTAGCGAGCCCATGGAAAGGTAATAATTTATGGCAGACGACCACAAACAAATTAGTAGCAGCGATGATTTGGCGCTTGAGGCGCTTAGTCAAGCCAGTCAACAAGCAGAGGTCAAAGACGAAGTGACCGAGTCCAATGAGTTGGCAGAAACCCTGACTTCTCTACAAAGCCTGATCGAGAAGCACGCCCGTGAGCTGACTCGACTCGAGGGAGAACTCAAGGAAAAGCGCCAGAGTCTCAAGAACATTTTTGACAACGACATCCAGCTGACCGAAGCCAAGGAAGAAGTCGAGCGCCACACCCAGGCGATGAAGGAGCGCAAGGTTCAGCTGCAAAACGATCCACAATCCACGTCGTTGAAGATTGACGTCGCCGAGCTTAATCAGCAAAAAAAAGAACTTGAGGAAACCCTGAGCAACCATTTAGTGAATTACCACGCCTTGACAAACTCAATGAGTTTTGACACTAGCGATGGTGACCAGTGGGATTTCAGCATCAAGGCAAAGATTAAGGCGAAAAAATTGTAGCTTCGATTTATTTCAACAAAATTAAAACCCGCTTCTTTCGAAGCGGGTTTTTAAATTGACAGATCAATTTTTCGACACTTATACACTATGACCCCAGTCTAGCGCGAATTTTAGCGATAGCGATCGGGGAAATGTTTTTGGTCTTGGCCAGGGAGTGCGAACGGCGCTTCAAGCGAGAATTCTCAGCAGTCTTGATGGACTTAATTTTGGAAGGCTTCTGGAAGTACCTGCGATCTCTGACAATCTGAACGATGGAAGTAGCTGCCACAGCTTTTTTGAACTGTCGGATCAGGTCTCCCGTCGATTGGTTTTTTTTGGCTCTAATAACGATTGGCAAAAGAAATCACCTCCCTTCCATGTTTATTTTTTGTACGAGGGCCAATTATACCGCAGAAAAGCCTTGTCGGGAAGCTGGCCTTTTGTTAGACTCGGTTGGTGAGAATTTTGCTTGTGGAGGATAACTTGGCGCTTGCAAAGTTGTTAGGAACTCATTTGCGCCAGACTTATGTAGTTGATCACGCTGGAGACCTGGCTACTAGTCACTACCTGCTCGATATTCACGATTATGATCTGTTAATTTTGGACCTAATTTTACCTGATGGCCATGGTTTAGAACTGTGTCAGTATTTAACTGAAAATAAATTAAGTTTGCCAATTTTATTTCTAACTGTTGAGACAGACATCGAGCAAAAAACAACTTGCCTGGCAGTTGGTCAAGCTGACTATCTAACTAAGCCTTTTAGCTTGGCAGAGTTGCGCAGTCGCCTCCGCTTATTGTTGCAAAAAACTTCTAACTCCACTCATTTCACTTCAGTTTTGCGTGCCGGTGTCATCGAGCTCAATTCAGAACTACACCAGGTTTATCTGGATAAAAAACCAATTATGCTTAGCCGTAAAGAGTTTTCGCTATTAGAACTATTATTGTTACACCCTAAGCAAATTTTAAGTAAAGCGACGCTAGCTGAAAAGATTTGGCAAGATGAAGAAGCTATTTTTGGCAATAGTATCGAGACGACTATCGCTAGCTTGCGCCGCAAATTGGGCAAAGATTCAATAATCACCATCAAGGGGGTGGGCTATCGAATCAATTCTCGTTAAAATTGAAGTGGCCCTTGCCGCCTTCGTAGCCGCCCATCAGATGCAGGTGCAGGTGGAGGATGTCTTGGACTTCTTTGCCCACATTCATGAAGAGTTTGTAGTTGTCGGCGATGCAGAGGTCCTTGGCTACTTGGCGAGCTGTTTGCAGCAGTTTGGCGTGAAAGACAGCATCATCTAGGTCTACCGCCTCCAGCGATTCATATGGTTTTTTGGGGATGATTAAGACGTGGACAGGAGCAGCAGGGTGGATGTCATCGATGACGATAAAATCATCATCTTCATAGCGAATAGTGGCAGGGATTTCACGCTTGATGATTTTGCTAAAAATGGAATCTGACATAATTAGACTTCCTTGCCATATAATTTCTGCACTAGGCGTATGACGCCGTCTAGACTGAGCGAGCTGGCGGTTTGATTGCGGTGTTTGATCGAGCCGTTGAGGAGCATTTTGCCACTGGCGTGATAGAACCAAGTAGCTTTTGGATCGATCTCCACGATGGCCTTATACAGCTTCTCGAGAGTGAGTTTGGCGTCTGGACGGACTTTGATGCGCAAGTGGCCGTATTCAGAGTCTTTACGAATCGCCATTAGATAGCCTTTGACTTGCGCTAGTTTGATGCTTTCGTCGTTTTGGGTTTCTAGGCCCAAGCATTTACCTTCGGCGATTTCAAATTCAATGCCTTTGCTTTGGATGATCTCTTCAGCCTTGAGGCGATTGGTCATTTCGGCATAAGCGCAGTCGAGAGCTTTCATGCCGAAATGCAGCTGTGAGTCATCGTCGTGTGGGTCAAGCGCTTCGTGACCGTGAATGAGTTGATGCAAGGTAAAAACAAAACGAGTCTCTTTGGCCTCTGGCCAGTAGATTTCGCCAAAATGGTCAACTTCGAGAACAACTTTAACAATCTCTTGCAGGGCAAAATCTTGAGTGATTTCAGGCCTGACTTGCTTGAGGTAGTCAAAAACCAAAGTGGCAGCGCAGGTTTGGCGGTCGGCTTTTTCAGGTTGGTGGTGGTCGAATTCACCCAAGCCCGTATCGACGTGAGTGATTTCATGCAATTGACAGTTGAAGGATTTTTCAGCTTCTTCCAGCGAAATGGTGTCGCCTGGGTTGACGAAAGCCACCTTGGCGCTGGCATAGCGCTGTGAGTCAAAGCGTTTCAAGAGCCAGACTGAGCTAATGGCATCTAGGTCAGGGGCATGATGAGTGACGATGAGCTTGCGTGAGCCTTGGTTCATGAAGACATTCTAACATTAGAGGGTGGAACAGGGCAAAGTAAAAATATTCAAAACTAAAAATTGGTGAGAGTCTCGCAAACGCCACCAAAACCAGCTAATTGCTTGGTTCTAGTGGGCCCCTCACCGGGATATATCTAGTAATATATATTTGTTTATAGAAAAATACAGCAGCAAAAAAGCTTGATTATTGGGTATATAATTTTTGAATATGGCTAATAGATTTTTATTTTATAGGTCTATTTTTTACAGCAATTTTTGCAATAATTTTCCAGAGCTGTCGTGCGAACCACCATAATAAACGAAACGGTGCGGTGATAATTAACCAAGCTAGGGGTAATTGATCCTCTTCTCCACGCACCCAAACAGAGACGACTAGCCATTTGTCTTTTTTGGATAAGTAAGTGGCGACCGCCTGGTAGCGGCGACCAGAGATGTTTTTGAAAAACTTAAATTTATTGTCACCTAGTGTTTGTTTATCATCGGGAAAAAGAATCAGTTGCTCGATACCATAGAGTTCCATTTTCCTGGATCTCGCTCTGGTCATGGCGTGTTTACTGAGGACGATTTTAGGCATTATTTAAGTTTGTCGAGCAAAGTTGGCAGGTCGACGAGTTCGCTCTCCTTGGCGGTGCGCTTTTTCCATTCAATCTTTTCACCACTTCGAGGCGAAATGACTAGACGGTGAGGTATACCGAGTAGATCAGCGGCGGCAAATTTGCTGCCAGCTGATTCGCTGCGGTCATCAAGCAAAACCTCAACGCCGTTTTTGACTAGTTGCTCATAAACTTGATTGGCGTAATCCTCTGCTCCATTGAGAACGACCATGATTGCAGCAAAAGGCGCGACTGTTTCTGGCCAGATAATGCCTCGTTCGTCATTATATTTTTCGACAATGACGCCCATGGCTCTGGTCAGGCCGATGCCATAGCAACCCATGGTTGGGGTGGTTTTGCTACCGTTCGCTTGTGCAAAAGTGAGCTCGAAGTCTTTGGCAAATTTTTGACCTAGGTCAAAAACATTGCCAACCTCTGAGGCGCGAGCAAGCTTTAAGGCAGCGCCACATTTGAGACAAGCGTCGCCAGCTTTGACTTTGGTAATTTCTTGATTGATGCAGTAATCGCACGCATCACAGTAAAAAATGTCGTCTTCACCAGCGTCAGTCAACACCATAAACTCGTAGGAGATTTTTTCGGTAAAACTACCGCCAGAAGCTTCAGTGACTTTGGCAGTAAGGCCCAGGCGCTTAAATATTTTGAGGTAGGCCTTTTTGACTTGTTCGTAAAATTGATCAAAATCTGCCTGGTCAACGTGAAAACTATACATGTCTTTCATTAGGAACTCGCGACCGCGCAGAATTCCCGACTTAGAACGCAACTCATCACGATATTTCCACTGAATTTGGTAGAGGGCTAGTGGCAGATCTTTGTACGAGTTAATAATTTCTTTGGCGAGCGGGGTAACGATTTCTTCGTGACTTTGACCGAGGGCATAATCTTTGCCAGTGCGACTCTTCAATTTAAAAAGGACATCGACTTTATCCCAACCGCCAGTAGTTAGCCAGTTAGCTTTTGGGTGTAGAGCCGGCATCAAAATTTCTTGACCACCCACAGCATTCATTTCTTCACGGATGATTTGCTCAATTTTGCGCAACACTCTAAGGCCCATGGGCGTGTAAGTGTAGACACCCGCCATCAATTGACGCACAAAACCAGCTTGTACTAGCAACTGGTGGTTGATGGTGTCGGCACTGGCCGGCGGATTTTTACTGACTTGAAAAGCGAGTTTGGATAACTTCATGAGTCCTATTGTAACATTAGTCAGAAGAGTGGCTTAGAGCCAGTCGTGAAGAACATCGGCCAATAGTGTGGCAAGTGGCAGCTGAGTGAGCTTGTTAGATTTCTCACTTTGCATGATCGAATCGCTGACGATCACTTGATCGACTTGGCTTTGTTTGATGACTTCTAGACCATTGTCACAAAAAATGCCGTGGGCGGCGAGAAATAAGACCTGCTTAGCTCCTTGTTCTTTGAGTAAGGCAGCGGTTTGAGCGACGGTTTTGCCAGAGTTGATGACGTCGTCAAACAAAATAGCATCATGACCAGCTATCTCCCCACCCTGGATGGCGTGAGCGGTGACAGTGCCGGTTCGCAGATCTCGACTTTTATCAATGTTGAGCAGGGGCAAGTTCAATTGGTTGGCAAAATCGCGAGCGCGTTTGAGACCGCCAAAATCTGGACTGACGATGACGGCGTTATTTATCAGGTTTTGGTCGCGTAAGTAGTCGAGAAATAACTGTTTTGTACTCAAGTGGTAAGTTGGAATAGAAAAGAAACCAGGAATGCTTGGGTTATGTAGATCAAGCAAAAAGACGCGACTCAAGAAACTATTGGATAGCAAATCGGCGACGACTTTGGCGGCAATTGCTTCGCCAGGGCGAAAAACTTTGTCTTGTAGAGAATAACCCATCCAAGGGATGATGAGTGAGACTTCTTTGGCGCCCATGCGTTCCAGTGCATCGACGATGAGTAGAGTTTCAATAATGTTTTCATCCACAGGCGCAGAAAAAGATTGAATTAGACATATTTTTTGACCGCGGACCACATCTTCATCTTGTACTAAAACTCTTTTTTCGTCATTGGCAAATTTGGTGATTTCACAATTGATGAGTTGTGAAGTGGGACTTTTGGTTCGCAAAGTCTCAGTCAAACTCTTGGCCAAAGGAGTGTTAGAAGAACCGGAAATGATATGCATGGGGACATTATAACAAAACAGACTATATTCGGGCAGCAGCGCTTGCTTTTCTCTTCGCTTTCACCCTTTTGATTAACAGATAGGCGCTTAGTGCTCCACCAGTTGCTCCAATAAAGCCGGCTGTTGTGTCACCAATGAGTTCACCATTAACCCCAAAAGTTTCGATGGTGGCGTTCAAAACTGTGATTAAGGCAATTATTCTCATCAAATATTTTGCGCTGATTTCCTTTGTGGTTTGCACCATGGAATCAAATCCATATTTGACAAATACTGCCGCAGTTGCCAGGCATGAGCTGTAACCATAATTACCAATATGTTTGGCCAGGAAACCAACCACTTCCTCTAGATTTTTTCTTCTTTCCATATCGGCCAGTCCCTGATGGGGGTGAGTGTAGAAGTCAAGTATGATGAGACCAACGTTGAGCAAAACTATGGCTGCTACGGCTAAATCTTTAGGCAGTTGCTGGTTTTTTTCTAGGCTTTTTGCAGCTTCTTTTGCCATTTTTCCGGTGGAGACCCACTGCGCGCTAACTACTAAATAACTAAGGAGCGCAGCTTATCGAGCATAATGCGCCTCACTTCGTTCGTGTGCATTATTCGCTCGATAAGGCGAACCGAGGCTTCTCTGTCATTACCCAAGCTCACCATACAAAAAGCACGCTGTAGGCGTGTTTTTTGTATGGTGAGTCGGGTGGGACTCGAACCCACGACACTCTGCTTAAGAGGCAGATGCTCTAACCAACTGAGCTACCGACCCGAGGTTAATCCTTGGACAGACGGGAAGAATTATACCATTATTTGGTACTTGTAAAAACTACCTTATTTATTTATATATACTTAATAATCTTTTGATATAAAAAGCATGGTAAAGGAATATAGACTCTCTAATAATGCTAATGCAGAAATCAGTTCTACTACAGTTGAAAAACCAGTATGAGAAAAAGAACTATTCGGTCAACTTTTTAATCACCCTGTTTTTCGCAGCATTCTCGCTGATCATGAAGTTACAGCGGTGAGTCGTCCCAATCAAGCTCCAGACTTAGATATTGCCTTTTTAACTAAAGGAAGAAAAACGATGTTGGCAGGTATTCCTGTCTTTGGACTTGATGCTTGTGTTGGAGTGGTTTTAGTTGATAGTAAAGCTAAATTGGCTAGTAAAGAAATAAATCTTCGCTCTGTCGAAGGATTGCAGCACATTTTTCGAAGCGATGGTGATGTAGCTATTTTGACGATCCCTGATTTGAAAAAATGGTTGGCTTTTTTTGATCACCTTAAAAATTCAGATTTATACAAGAAAAATGGTTTAAAAATTTTTGGTGCAGCTGGACTGAACCGCAGCACGGAAAAAAGACATGTCGAGAATTTGATGGATTGTAAGGTGCTTTTTGATCCAAAATTACCCTATTTAGCTCGTCGTCGGGTCAAATCAGTCCAAGAATTAAAAACTAATAAGGCACAGGCTAATTTAGATTTGGCTTTCTTAAAAAAAAATGAAGAAGTAGCCTTTGTTCCACTCTCTCATGTAAAAATCGCCGAACTACCAGGCAACTCGATGTTGAGAGAATTCATTGTTGATAAAAAAGTATTGGTGCCTGGAGTTATTGTAATCAACGCACTTGAAAATAAACGAGATGCTCTTTTGCGAGCGCGAAGAGCAGAAGCTTACTATCAGAAACTCTACAACGAGACACACAAGAGAAAAGCCAGAGTGGTTGTGCCAATAGCAAGTTCAGGACAGATTAATCTTTGGAAGAAATTAGGTTACGAGGGAGCAGCAAAGGCACATCTTGAAGAAACTGAATTAAACACTGAGCAACTAGTTAGACTCCTATACCTTGGTAAAGACAGTCTTAACCAAGGTGAATTAGCGCGTTTCAACCTTTCCCTGCCGGGTAATATCGAGACAATGTTAGTTACTACAAACTCTCCCACTCACAGTGAGAGAAGCGTGTTCTCTAGAGCCGACTTGGTTTTTTTCAAGAGAAATCGTTTTGGACAAAGGGTTCTCACCACTCTAGAGCAACCAGTCTTGGGTATCGATTTTGGCAAGCTTAAAAATGGTGAGCGAGCAGTTAAGCCCATTTCTCACATTGGTGGAATGGTGATCGTGCCAGAGAATGCGACAGTAAAAGAAATTAAAGTTTACATAGAGTCAATTCAGAAGCTTTTCGGTCACCATAACGGTGATCCTACTGCTCAGTTATTGTGCGTGACAAATTGGTTGTATGAAAAATGGCTAGCAAATGGCAGTATTTTCGCTTCTGACGAAATGCTTAAGCAGGAAGCAACCAGTGAACCACTTGGGAAAAGAGTTGAATACGGAACTGGTTTGGATTCAGGCGCTGATGTTTATTATATGCGTCATCAGCCCCACGCGATGGTTGGTGGTGCGATTGATGGCATTTATGAACACTCTCAAGACAGTACTGTTTTTCACATGCTTAATTTAGGTGGATACTTTGGTCAGGGCTTATCTAAGTCGCAAAGTAGTTTAGCTGGCAAACCGAGTACGGCTCTAGGCATACTTCCCCATTTGCAGTCTGGCGAGTTACCCAAGATTCCTGGTTTGTGGGATCGCGAATATTTGCTCAAATCAGCTCTACGCAACCCAGCTATTTCTCATGACGACCCTCGTGACACGACTAGTAGTTTTTTACGTGCAGAGTTGGTGAGGAGTATGGATTCAGTAGAGCTAAAAGAGATTCTTGGAGAACCTCTAGCAGCAACGATTGCTAGTTTAGGGCAAGCTGATTTATTGCGCTGGGGAGAACAGTGGAATGTCGCTCATTGGTTGCTACAGCACCCGCATGCAGACCATCACGGCAATGCTCCTTACGCTGATCGCGACATGACGATCATCGCTCGCACTGAAGCAGCGGCTATCATAACTGCCCTGAGTCGCCAGGCAAATTCTTGGAGAGATAGGCATGATAGAGTTTCACTCGTCGCTCACCCTAAAGTAAAAAATCGATATCAGACTGTGCCTCGGCCAATCAGGCTTATTCATTCTAATGAGCAGGTGGTGCGTATTAGTCACAACATCACATACCGAAGTGTTTTAGTTAACCACAGTATTCCTGGGGCTGGAGCACAATCTATTCAAACCAGAAACAGTCATTTAATTAATCCTGGAGATATTAGGCCAGGTCCACTGACGGAAGCTTTTCTTGGCAGTTTTGAGAAACAAGCTGATGTGTTACTTTTGGAGACAACCAATGCTCCCGACACTCGTAAGGCTTCAGCCGGTACAACCGAGCAAGAAGTTTTAAATGACTTAACTAAAGCCATGCGTGCTTCTACTGGAAGGCTAGTAGTTGTAGCTGCCCCCAAGAATCATCCTGAGCGTTTGGCAGCGATTATCGCGGCAGCCGAGGCAACCGGCCGTAAGGTGGCTGTTTCAGACAAACATGCCAACATCATCAACCAACTAATTCTTGCCAAGAGTCAAGCTCCTCCAACTGTTGACGGTTTTAATCACTTCACTCCTCATGTTGGTAGTCAGGTGGGTCTATGGCTTCGCCATCGCGAACAGCCGAGACCATACGTCAAAGCTTTGGAAGCCGTGGCAAGTGGCGGTGAGCTGGGTGTTGTGGATGAGGCTGTCTTATCAGAAAATAGCGATCAGTGGGTGATTGTAATGGATCCATGGGAGCACTTACAGTATAACTTTGGCAGCACAGTACTAGCCAAAGGCCTTTCGTATATTTGGTCCTCTTATTATGTTTATGATGTTGATAGTAAACGAATTTTTGGAGCAAACATTAGTTGGCTTAAACAACAGGGACAAATTTACCCTGAAAAACAATTTCAATATTTTGCTGATTTCACTGCTTTGGGAAACAATATCATTCAGCGACCAACTCATGACGGGATGACATTCCATGCTTCGGGGCACGGCACTTTTTCTTTTATGGCTGATTTAGCTGCGAATCTCATTAAGCCTAGTGGCGCTACCATCGTACTTATGCATGGTCAACACCCAACAAATTATGCAAGAAACTTGCGTGAGCACCTGGCAATGCAAGAAAAAACAGCGGCCGAAACAAGTGTTGCGTTAACCAAAGCCATTGGCCCTAATCATCCTTCACGTTTGAGAATTATCCACAAGCTTGATGCTTATGATCCTGCCAGTCCACTCAACTCAAATAATCCCTTGGGTTTATCTGGATTTACACATAAAATTAGCTAAAGTGCCCCTAGAAGGATTCGAACCTTCATCTCTGGTTCCGAAGACCATTACTCTAATCCATTGAGCTATAGGGGCTTGATAAGAGGTTATTATATTTCGGACCCTATCTTTTTGCAATTTATTGCAAAAACAGCAAAAGACCTCAATCAGCCTAAAATATGTTAAAATCTATCTCTGAATCAGCCGAGATGGCGAAACTGGTAGACGCGCACGTCTCAGAAGCGTGTGGAGCAATCCATGGAGGTTCAAGTCCTCTTCTCGGCACATTTGTTTGCAATATACCTGGAAGGCATATTACAAACAAATGCTACTTAAAAATAGCACTTGAACCGCAGGTGAAAGTCGCACATCAAGCGAAGCCTGAGAAATGTGTCCAGAAGCGCAGCATTCTGGGACACCTCTTCTCGGCACACAATCATTCA
>DITQ01000003.1 GCA_002422165.1 Candidatus Pacebacteria bacterium UBA6180
AGATCGAGAAGCAATTTGGCAAGGGTTCGATCATGAAGCTTGGTGAATCGCTCAAGGATATGCCCAAGATGCCGGTGATTTCGACTGGCTCGCTCTCACTAAACATGGCTCTGGGCGTGGGTGGTTTCCCCAAAGGGCGCATCATCGAAATTTATGGTCCTGAGGCTTCAGGCAAGACGACCCTCTGTCTGCACGCTATCGCTGAAGTCCAGCGCCACGGTGGAGTGGCGGCTTTCATCGATGTCGAGCACGCTCTCGATCCGACTCGTGCAGAGAAAATTGGAGTTAATCTCGAAGAAGTTTTGATTTCTCAGCCAGATTACGGCGAGCAAGCCCTCGAAATCGCTGAGACTCTAGTGCGCTCTGGCGGCGTTGACCTAGTTATCGTCGATTCGGTTGCCGCTCTAGTTCCCAAGTCTGAAATCGAAGGCGACATGGGCGATCACCAGATGGGCACTCAGGCCCGCCTGATGTCGCAGGCGATGCGTAAATTGACTGCCGCCCTCAACAAGACCAAGACTACCATTATTTTCACTAACCAGATTCGCATGAAAATCGGAGTGATGTTTGGCTCACCAGAGACGACCACCGGAGGCAACGCTCTCAAGTTCTATGCTTCGCTGCGCCTAGACATTCGTAAGATTGCCAACATTCAGGAAGGTGATAAGGTAGTTGGCAGTCGTCATCGGGTCAAAGTCAAGAAAAACAAAGTTGCTCCGCCTTTCCGCCAGGCTGAATTCGATATGAACGATTACGGTATTTCCAGAGAAGGTGACGTGGTCGATATCGGCGCCGAGATGGGCATCATCGAGAAGTCGGGCAGCTTCTTCAAATACAATGGCGAAGTCATCGCTCAGGGTCGTGAAGCAGTTAAGGACAAATTTAAGGAGGACAAGAAGCTGATGAAGGACATCGAGCAGGCTATATGGAAGAAAATCCAGGAGGAATAGCCTGGTAGAAGCGCCACTCTCTTTGACTTTTGAGTCAATCTTCGCTATAATGAAGTTCAGTATTCGTTAAAATTTATTATTATTTAGTTTTGAAACAAGCCGTTCGCTTTAGAAATCAAATTTTGGAAACTTCATTTAATTATCAGTATGCAGATTTTTTACCTGACATCAATAAATTAATTTTCCTAAGCTCCCTCTCGTAGTGGAGTTTTCTAAACAAAAGCGTGACTTGTTTCTACCTAAATGAAAGGTAGTTATGTCATTTTTTAGTAATTTATCGACGCTGTTCGCCACTGACGCGGACAACAAGTCAAAAGCCAAACAGGCTAAATTTCCAGTCAAGCCAGGTAGCGCTGCTGTGCAGCCCAAGCATTCCCAACCAGGTAAGCCTCAGCCTAAAGGTGTAGATCTAGTTTCCAAAGTCTCGACGCCAGCGGTTCCAAACACGCCAGCCGCAGCTCCAAAAGAGCCCACCAAAGCCATGCAGGCCAGTGCTAATTCGCTGCTCGACAAGGCTCGGGCTGAAGCAGACAACATGATTCGCGATGCGCGGTCCAAGGCTCGCGAGATCATCGTCGAAGCCAAGGATGAGTCGCTTGAAATTCGCTCCAAAATCGAAAAAGAAACTCGCCGCATCGAGCAAGAATTGGCTAATCAACAGCGTGAGCTGCAAACCAAACTTGATAAGCTAGAGTTTCGTTTCGAACAAATCACCCAAAAAGAAGAGCGTATCGACCAGCTCAAAAAAGATCTCGAAGCGCAAAAAATCGAACTCGAAAAGACCAAGGCTAAAAACCTCGAGCGCCTGGAAGAAATTTCTGGCTACTCCAAGGACAAAGCCAAGGAAATTCTTTTCGAAGGTCTAGAGAAGAAACTCAGTCACGATTTAGCCCAGATGGTGGCCGAAAAGGAAGAGGCTGCCAAGCTCGAAGCCGACGAGAAAGCTCAAGAAATTCTCATTGACGCCATGCGTCATGGGGCCACTGACTATGTTGCCGAGTACACCATTTCCGTGGTCAACATTCCTTCTGAAGAGATGAAGGGGAAGATAATTGGTAAAAGTGGCCGCAACATCCACACTTTTGAGCGTCGTACTGGCGTAGAGATTGACCTCGATTCTTCGCCAACAGAAATCAAGCTTTCGAGCTTCGATCCAGTTCGTCGTGAAATCGCTCGTGTCTCTATGGAGCGCCTGATCAAAGACGGCCGCATCCAGCCCGCCCGTATCGAAGAAATTGTCGACAAAGTCGAACAAGAAATTGATCGCATCACCTTTGATGCTGGTAAAAAATTGATTCACGAAGTAGGCGTCTACAATATTCCAAACGGTCTAGTTTCTCTGTTGGGTCGCTTCAAGTATCGCTTCTCTTACGGTCAAAACATGATCAAGCACACTATCGAGGAAACCAAGATTGGCACCAAGATTGCTCACGAACTAGGTTTGGACGTTAACACGGTCAAGCTAGGTTGTTTATTGCATGATGTCGGTAAGACTTCGGGCAACCCTGATGAGAACCACGTCAACGCTGGTGTGCGCATCGCCAAGCAGTTCAACATGGCCCCAGAAGTGGTTGACTGTATAGCTCAGCATCACGAGGACGAGCCTTTTTCTAGTCCGGAATCGATGGCTGTCTACATTTCTGATGCCATTTCTGGCGCTCGACCTGGTGCTCGTTACGAGAACCATGAAGAGTACATTAAGCGCCTGGAGGCGTTGGAAGCGATCGCCATGTCTTATGATGAGGTCAAACAGGCCTACGCTATTCAGGCTGGTCGCGAGCTGCGCGTTCTACTCTTGCCTGAAAAGAGCAAGGATGACGATGTGACTGTGCTCGCCAACAAGATTCGCGATCGCGTCCAGAAAGAAGTCATGGTGCCTGGCAGCGTGACGGTGACGGTGATTCGCGAATTCCGCGAGCAAGCCAGCACTAAACAATAGAACAATAAACACCAAAATAAGGTAAAATCGAACTATGAACAGTTTTTTTCTCGCTAGTCAGTTGTTTGTTTCGATGATTTTGGTGGCTTTAATCCTGCTTCAACCTGGAACCGATGGTCGGGCCAGCTTCATGGGCGGAGCTGGTGAGACTTATCATACCCGTAAGGGAGTCGAGAAGTTGCTCTATTACGCGACGATTGTTTTTTTGGTGTTGTTTGTCTTCAATTCTTTTGCTTTGTTATTAAACTTGTAGCAAAATGCGCAAATTATATTGGTATATCAGCAGTTACGTGCGTAAGCACGGCTTAGTTTTTTTGGGTTCTATCCTTTTGGCGTTGCTGTTTTTTTCCTTGGTTTTGCCACTACTTCACAAAAATTTAGCTCTCAAAAAAAGCACCTACATCGCCATTGTTGGTGACTACACTTTGACCAATTTACCCAAACCCATCAAAAATCAGTTGAGCGCTGGTTTGACCAAAATTGGCGCTGATTTGCAAGCCGAGCCACTGTTGGCGGAACGCTGGGTGATTGAAGACGATGGCAAGCAATACCGCTTCGTGATCAAGAAAGAAGTCAAATGGCAGGATGGTCAGGAGTTGAAACCAAGTGATGTGTTTTACAATTTCGCTGATGTCGAGACCATCAGCACCCCCAACGAAGTCATTTTTAATTTACCTGAACCTTTTACGCCTTTCACCGTTTCTGTTTCCGAGCCTTTGCTGCGCTTGGAGTGGGAAAACCGCTTCTTGCTGCCTGACCAACTCAAGATCATTGGTATTGGTCAGTACCGGATGTTGGATTATCGGCTGCGGGGCAACAGCTTGACCGAGTTCAAGATTGATGGACCTGATGGCAGATATATTTATCGTTTCTATTTGACCGAACTAGAAGCGGTTCAGGCTTTCAAAAAAGGTGAAGTTGACGTTTTGCTTAATATTTCTAGTTGTTATGACCTCTGTGACTGGTCGCGTCTTGAGCAGGCGGTGGAGTTGGCTTACGATCGCTACTTGGCAGTTTTCTTCAATAATTCTGATCCGCTCTTGACCAAAAATATTCGCCAAGGTTTGGCTTACGTTTTGAGTAAGGACTATGGCAGTGCTAGAGCGCTTGGACC
The DNA here is from genome assembly GCA_002422165.1 of Candidatus Pacebacteria bacterium UBA6180. Lineage (GTDB taxonomy): Bacteria > Patescibacteriota > Microgenomatia > UBA1400 > PJMF01 > UBA1364. Next base: position 4,004 of record DITQ01000003.1, read on the forward strand.
AGTCAATCCTCGCTCTTGGGCTTATTTGCAGGGCGGCAAGGATTATGCTCAGGATTTCGGGCGCGCTACTGAGCGTTTGCTCGATGATTTACCTCGCAAACCTTTGCATTTCGAACTGACCACGAGTGGTAATTTTATTGATGAAGCAGAGGCAATTAAGCGCGAACTGGAAGAGTTTGCGCCTCAAGCGGTAGCAGCTTGTCAGGCTAATTCAGCAGTGACTGACAAAAATCTTTGCCAAAATTTGGACATCAAAGTCAACCTGAAAGTGAGTAATTTTCCCGATCTAAGTAGTTATCAGCTCTTGCTAATTGGCCAAGAATCTCCAGTTGATCCTGATCAGTATTTCATGTGGCACTCTTCCCAGCCGACTAATTTCACTCACTTCAAAAATACGCGCATTGATAGTTTGCTGGAAAAAGGTCGTCAAACTGTCGATTTTGAAGAACGTCGCACCATCTATCAGGAGTTTCAGCAATACTTGCTTGAAGACGCGCCGGCAATTTTCTTGCGCTATCTCGACAACTACTCCATTGCTCGCTAATTAGCTTTCTTTGGAATCTTTTTACAATCACGCTTCCGGTAAACTTAGGTGTGGATAATAGAGTGTAATGACACGCGCTCTATTTTGTTTTTTTACTTTGTTGTTTTTCTTGCTGGTGCAGCCGGCGGCAGCTTTGCGCGAATTTCGTGATGATTTTTCAGCAGGCAATTTCGACCAGTGGCAACTCATCAATGGCTCCTGGAGTTATTGGCAGGTCACTAACAAGGCTGTTTACGCCACCATTAATCAATCTCAGAGGCTTAGCACTTTGGTGCCGCGTGATGAATTTTGGCAGGGTATGGAAGAGTACAGCGTCGACTTCATTTTCAAAGTTTTCAATGGCACCGATAAAAATTTTGTGGTGGGGATGCGTGATGCTGGTAATTTCTATGACTTTCACTTTTATAATAACTCTTTGATCATTGAGGATATTCGAAGTGGCTTTACACTGCATAAGACATCGGTGCCTTTCACTCTAGAGTGGAATCGTGATTACCAGATGCATCTTCATTACTCACAAGAAAAAATTGAACTGTGGATCGATGGTGTCAAAGTTTTTGCGACTGGTGATAGCTGGCAGAAGCCAATTTATGGTGGTAAGTTTGGTCTCAAAATTTCTACTGGCTCGGTCGCTTATTCGGCGGCTTTTTTCGATGAGGTGGTAGTCAAAGAATTGGACAGTCGCGACGTTTTGTTTAAGCAAACTGGTCCAGAGTGGGCTGGAGATGTCTATGATCACGGAGAGCAGTGGAGCGACTATCCGACCATGAGTCGCTATGGTTGCGCGGTGACTTCGGCGGCGATGCTGCTGCGCTCTTACGGCTACCGTTATTTGGAGGATGGCGAAATTCTCGATCCGGGTAGTCTCAATAGTTGGTTAATTATGCAGAATGATGGCTATGTGGCTGAGGGTTTGGTTAATTGGCTAGCGCTTAGTCGCCTGACTTATTTACTAAGTGAACAGAGTGGCGGCGAGTCGCCTAAGCTCGAATTTAGTTATTTCAAGGGCGTAGATTTACTCAATCGCTTGGCGGTTTTGCAGGAAAGTTTGTCGGGCAGCACAAGTCAGATCGGCACCATGGGTGGTCATTTTTTCTTGATTGATGAGTATTTATCGGAGAGTGATGATTTTGCGATCAGGGATCCTTTGTTTGACGATGACCTGCTGTCGCAAAAAACTGCGGAACTGGAATCACTGCGCTTTTTCACGCCTAGTCAGACCGATCTCAGCTATTTTTTGCTTGTTTTGCCGCGAGAAGTAGAGGCGATTCTGGTGGATGCTCTAGCTAGGCCTCTGACTGACTTGGTGGCAGTGGAGGAGGAAATTATTGTTGGTGATGAAGTTGTCGGAGCAGATTATCGCCTCTGGTATTACCGCCAGCCAGAGTCTGGTCAATTCAATCTGTTGCTAACTACTGAAGATGATTTTGCTGGGTCTCTGCTTGATCAGGTGAAGTTGTTTTTTTATAACAGTACTGGCCAAGCTGAGCAGTTTGCTTTGCTCGATTTGCTTGCTGCGGAAGAGGACTTGAGTCAAGTCAAGCAGTTGTTAGTCGAGATCAATTATGACAAAGAGGTTGGGGCGACTCTGACTGCCGAGCTAATCGAAGCTGATCCCGATGATGCGCTGCGGACTCAGCTTCGTGAACTGATAAATCAAGCTAGAGCGCTTTTCGATGAAGGCAGGTTGAGCTTTTATTTGTTTTATCAGCTGGATTTGCTGGTTGAATCGGTTCATGAGCACTTGAACTATTTTTTCTTGGTGGAAGAGTTTAAGCGTTTTTATGGGCTGCAGATTTGAGGTGATCGACTATAATAGCCAGACAATGAACTTTTGGCAGGATATCCTAGCGAAAAAAGGCATGATCTTGGCGCTCTCGCCGATGGATGGCGTCAGTGATTATCCTTTTCGCGCCATCAGCAAGAAATATGGACAGATGGATTTGGTTTTTACCGAGTTTGCCAATGTCGAGGGGGTGTGTCGTAGTAAGTCGACGCGGATTTTGCAACACTTCGATTTTGACCAGGCACAGCGGCCGTTGATCGCCCAGATTTTTGGCAAAACACCCGCGTACTTCAAACAAGTGTCGGTTCTGCTTTGTGAATTGGGAGTAGATGGCGTCGACATCAACATGGGTTGTCCCGCGCCAACGGTGGCCAGCCATGGCTCTGGGGCGGCTTTGATCAGAACACCAGAATTGGCTCAGGAGATTGTTCGAGCTGTTCAGGAGGGAGTTAGGGAGTGGAGTGAAGGCCTAGAGATGCAAGACTGTCCAGACTTGTCGGCGCCAATGATTACCGAGGTTGCAGTCAAGAAAAATTTTTTTGGCCTGGTTGATCCTGATCGCCGTCACCGACCGACTGTTTCGGTCAAAACTCGCATTGGATTCCATCAAGAAGAAATTGACACTTGGCTGCCGCACTTGATCGAGCTTGCTCCAGCAGCGATTTCCCTGCACGGTCGCACTCTCAAGCAATCTTACTCTGGTCAGGCTGACTGGGACGTGATTGGTCGGGCGGCGACATTGGTCAAAAAAATGAATCCTGAAATCGTTTTCCTCGGTAACGGCGACGTCCCAAACTACGAAGTAGCAGTGGAAAAAGTCCAAACTTACGGAGTAGATGGAGTTTTGATTGGCCGGGGAAGCTTTGGCCAACCTCACGTTTTCTTGCCACAAGCCAAGCGCCAAGAATTCTTGGTCTCGCACAATCTTTTTGCTATCGCTCTCGAGCACGCGCAGCTTTTCGAGCAGACTTATGGTCACCTGGAAAATTACCGCTTTTTGCCGATGCGCAAACACTTAGCATGGTACACTAGAGGCATCGAGGGTGCTGCGGCTATTCGTGCCGAATTGGTGCGTAGCGACAGTGCCGTTGCCGTGGCTGAAATTTTGCGCCGCCACCGCTTAATCTAATAGACCATGTCTAATTTTGACACTTCTTATCAACAACTCAATCCTCTGCAAAAGATGGCTGTTGACCACATCGAGCAGGGACCGCTGCTACTGATCGCGGGTCCGGGGACGGGCAAGACGCAGGTTCTGTCACTGCGTATCGCCAACATTTTGCGCCAGACTGACGCTAAGCCAGAAACTATTCTTGCTTTGACTTTTACGGAAGCAGCAGCCAAAAATATGCGTGAACGCTTGCTAAAAATCATCGGCAAAGACGCTTACTATGTCAACGTCAACACTTTTCACTCGTTTTGCCGTCAAGTGATCGCTGACCACGGCGAATATTTTCCGCTGCAGCGTGAGAGTGAGCATTTGAGCGACTTGGCACGCTATCAGCTTTTCGAAAGTTTGCTGGATGAGCACAAGCCGGAACACTTACGCCCACTCAACGACCAGTATTTTTATGTCAGAGATATTATCAAGGCTATTTCTGACCTGAAGCGTGAAGGCATTGCTGTCTTGGCCTTCGAGGACATGGTGCAAGCGGAAGCCGAGGAAGTGGCGGCTTTCAAAGAAACCAGCAAAAACAAAACCAAAATTGCCAGTGCCGAGAAAAAATTAGCCAAAAACAAAAACCTGCTACTACTCTACAAGGCTTACCAAGAAAAACTCCAGGAAAAGCAGCTTTTCGATTACGACGACATGATTAACTTTGTGGTGCAGGCTTTTACTGAACATGAGCTGCTGCTGCGCGAATACCAAGAAAACCTCCACTATTTCCTAGTCGATGAATACCAGGACACCAACTCGGCGCAGAATAAACTGATTAATTTACTGGTTAGCTACTGGGAGGAGAGGGGCGGCTTGGCGGACCTGTTCGCGGTTGGCGATCCCAACCAAGCGATTTATCGTTTCCAGGGGGCAAGTGTGGAAAACGTCTTGGCTTTTGGTCGCACTTACCCAAACGCCAAAGTCATCACCCTCGATCAAGCTTACCGCTGCCCGCAAAACATTTACGATGTCGCTACCGAAATTATCGGCTATAACAATCTTTCTAAGATAACTGGCCTTGACAGCAAAATTAAGTTAGTCACCAAGCTGACCAGCCCCAAAGGTTTGGGCGAGAAAATTGAATTGTTTCAAGCGCCTTCACAGTTGTTGGAAGCGATTGCTGTGGTCGAGCAAATTAAGGCCCTACAGCAAGCCGGCACGCCGCTATCTGAGATAGCGGTCCTCTATCGCAACCACAGCGATGCTAATACGCTGGTTGAAGCGCTTGAGAAGTGGGAGCTAGCTTACGAGCTCAAGCGCGGCAACGACGTCCTGCAAAATCCTTGCATCCTCGAATTGCTAGACTTGATGCGCCTGATCAGCGGCTTTAGTCAAGCCAAGGATAGCGAGCTGCTTTTTCGGGTGCTGACTTTCGCTTGGCTTGGTCTCGATCCTTTGCTGGTGATGAAGTTGAGTCGGGTGGCCGGCAAACTGCACGTCGATCTCTTCGACCTGCTGGCTCAGGGTTTATCGAAAATCAATCAAGAACTACCTAGCCAAGAGATTAGCGAGGCGCAGTTTAGTGAAGTGCAGCAGTTGTTGGTCAAGCTGACCACCTTCGTGGTCAAGGATCAAACTCTGACTTTCAATCATTTTTTCGAAGAGCTGATCGGGGCGGAGGGTTTTGGCTTGCTGCCTTTTTTGCAAAAACTGCCCGACAGCTTCGAACAGATCATGGCTCTTAATGCACTCTTCGCAGAAATCAAAACCTTGCTAGCTGACAACCATCAACTCAAGTTGGCGGATTTTCTCAAGCAGATCAATGTCTATGAGCAGCACCAAATTCAGATTCAAAGTAAAAACCTCCTGTCCAAGCCAGAGGCGGTGCACCTCTCGACCGTTCACAGCGCCAAGGGCATGGAGTGGCAGCACGTTTTTCTGATCAATTTGCTTGACAAGAAATGGGGTAACCAGCGCGACCAGAGTAAGATCAAGCTACCGAGCGGCATCATCAAAAATACTGATCTGTCCGAGAAAGAACGCAACGAAGATGACCGGCGTTTGTTTTACGTAGCGCTAACGCGCGCCAAGGAAAAACTCTACCTGAGCTATCCTGAACAGGTGATTGAAAATGGCCAAGCTAGCGACAAATTCCCCTCGATTTTTCTCGAAGAATTGCATGAGGTTGAGGCAAAACTAGCCGGTGAAATTCTGACTCGACCTAAGCACACTGCAGTTCTCGAGCAGGCCGAGAGCCATTTGAGCAAACTAATGACAGCGACGAGCAAGCCAGTCACGCCGCAAGAGCAGCGCCAATTCCTGGAATCGTTGGTGAAGGACTTCGCCCTGTCGGTGACGGCCCTCAATACCTATTTGCGCGATCCACAGGAATTTTTAGAGAAAAATCTACTGCGTATCCCCAAGGCCAAGCAGACCTTTATGTCCTTTGGGACGGCGGTGCACGCGGCGTTGGAGCGCTTTTTCAAACTAGAGCAGCAGCGGCAAACTGTGCCAGAGCTTGACTTTCTGTTAGCGGAGTTCGAGATCGCCTTGCGCAAAGAGATTATGAGCGAGAGCGAGCTTCAAGATCGTCTCCAGGCTGGAGTGCAAATGCTCACTAGCTACTATCAGCAGCAGCTTAGCAAGTCAGTAGATGTTTTCGATGTCGAGCGCAGTTTTGGCGGCCGGCGCAAAGTTTTGCTGGGCGATATTCAGCTGTCAGGTAAAATTGATCGCATCGATTGGCTCGATCGTCAGCGCGGCTTACTGCGCGTCTATGACTACAAAACCGGCGCCCCCAAAACTCGTGGCGGTATCGAGGCAACCAGCAAAACTTATCAGAAGGATTTTTCCGCTCGTGAGTTGGCGCTCCCTGAGACGATTCGTGGGCCATACAAGCGACAGCTGATTTTTTACAAACTTCTCCTTGATTTAGATCGGACTCTCAACCCCAATTTGCAAGTGAGCGAGGCGGTTTTTGACTTCATCCAGCCCAAAGACGGGACCACTAAGCACATCAGTCATGCTTACTCGATCATGGAGGAAGAAGTTAGTGATCTCAAGCAGTTAATTAAGGAAGTGATGGCGGAGATTCGATCACTGAAGTTTTTAGATTTCTCTTAACTTTGTTTCTCCAACTCCTTCAGCGTAATGCTATTTTTGTCGCGCTCTGAAATCAGCAATTCTTCCTTGGGAAAAGGCCATTGGATATCGAGGGTTGGATCGAAGATGGAAATGGCTTGATCGTCGGCTTTATTGCGCTCACTATAAAGCAGATCGACGCCGTACAAGTAATACATCGGCCCTTCGACGGCACAGACGGAGTTGCCAATTTTTTTACTAATGTAGAGGCCTTCGCCCCACTCGTTATTTGGATCAGCCAGGAAATCAAAATACTCGACCCTCTTATAGGTGACGCTCTCAGGGCGGACGTCCGCTAGGGCGCAAAAAGCGTGGCCTTGTACCACGGTGATGAGTTTGTTCCAGCCTTCGGTGTGGATGCCGCGAGTGATTTTGCTTTTTGACACCGAGAGGTTGACTTGCTTGATCTGGAAATCTGGATTGATGCCGGCTTCGCGTATGCGCTCAGGCTCGAGTATTTGGGAGAAAAAGCCCCGTTGATCGATGAATTTCTTGTACTTGAAGTAGAAAAGTCCGTCGATCTGCGTCTTGAAAATATTTTCAGCAATTTCTAAATCTTTGGTGGGAGAGTAGTAGTTGATGGCCATGTTTTTCTATTTTAGCACGCCAAAATTCTGCTACAATGCTTCCTTATGTCAACTCCTTATCTCCCTCCACAAAAAATTATCGACCAATACGCTCACGTCCTAGTTAATTTTGCTCTGAATTCTGGTAAGGGTGTCGCGTCAGGCGAGGTAGTTCAGTGTAGTGTGCCTGATGTGGCCAAGCCCTTAGCTAAGGCTTTGCAAAACACGCTGCTGCGCGCGGGGGCGCATCCGATTATGCGTTTGCTACCGACTGGTTTCGATAAGGATTTTTACAATTTAGCTAGTGACGAGCAGCTGCAATTTTTCCCGCGTAAATTTCTCAAAGCCCGTGCCGATCTTGTCGATCACCAGATCAGCATTATTGCCGATCCTGATCCTCTGGAACTTTCAGAAATCGATCCGCACAAAATCATGCGAGCTCGCAACAGCCAGAAGCCTTATCGTGATTGGGTCATTGACAAGGAAAATCGCGGTAAATTCACTTGGACGGCCGCTCTCTGGGGGGTGCAGGCGAAGGCTGACGAAGTCGGCCTGAGCCTGGAGGCTTATTGGCAGCAGATCATCAAGGCTTGTTTCCTGGATGAAGCTGATCCGGTCGCTAAGTGGCGCGAGGTTTTGGCTACTCAGGAGCAGGTCAAAAAGAAGCTCAACGACATGCGCATCGAGTACGTATTGGTCAAGGGTGAGGACGTTGATCTAAAAATTAAAATTGGCGCCAACCGCATCTGGCAAGGTGGCAGTGGCCGCAACATTCCCAGTTTCGAGATTTTCACTTCGCCAGACTGGCGAGAAATTGATGGTTGGATCAAATTCAACGAGCCACTTTATCGTTATGGCAACATCATTCGCGACATTTATCTGCGAGTCGAGCGCGGCATCATCGTCGAAGCCAAGGCCAAGCAGGGCGACAAATTCCTGCAAACCATGCTTAAGACCAAAGACGCTAATAAATTTGGCGAATTCTCGATGACCGACAAGCGCATGTCACGCATCACTCATGTGATGGCAGAAACTCTTTTTGACGAGAACATCGGCGGTCGCTATGGCAATTCGCATTTGGCGATCGGCATGGCCTACAAAGATTGCTACCGTGGCGATCCGAGCAAGGTCACAGCTAAAGAGTGGCGCGAGATGGGCTTCAATGACTCAGCTGAGCACACCGACATGATGACTACCACTGATCGCAACATTACCGCAGTGCTAGGTGATGGTTTACAGGTGGTGATTTACGCGGATGGTCAGTTTGTGATCTAATGGAAGAATGATTGAAATCAACGATAATTCGAAGGAGATAAATCCTGAGACTTCTTTTGTGCCGCCTGTAACTACTTCTCTGACTTCATCCACGCCGGAATCTCCAGTTTCTTCGCCAGCGTCATCAGATCCAACTTCCGCTTCGCCACAGAAAAGCAAAAAATGGCCTTGGACTTTGTTTGTTTTGGTTTCAGTAGTAGCTTTGTTTGCTGCTTATTGGTTTGGTAGACAATCGGTGGGTTTATTCAACAACTTCGACCAGGCTACTTCTCCAGCCGAGCAAAGCAAGACAGAAGATCTGGAGCAGGCTGTTTTACCATACGATCGCCACGAGTTGTTATTTACCACTTTTATTCCAGATCCAACCGGTGGGGGCAATTTTTCTTACCAAGCTTGGTTGCTAGATTTAAATGATGGATCGAGTCACCAGCTGGAGTTGCCTAATTTAGCTTTTGCTTTTAAGCACCCAAGGAGTTCCAAGGTATTTTTTGCCGAATTATATGATGAAAATATTGTCAAGGTTAAGGACTTGAGAACTGATGAAACTAAACAGTACGAAGTAATTACTCACCCTCAGGCTGATGTTCGAGAGGGGGTGACAATCAACGATCTAAAGAGTGTTGCGCCCGATGGTTCGATGATTGTTTATAGTGTCTTTTTCACAGAATCTTGTCCTCCGGTTGATTTTGACTCTTTGCCGCCAGGTTTCGAAGGTGGTTTTGGGCCTTGTGAGCCAGATCCTGATCCGAATTTTCCATCAGGTTACTATTTATATGATTTCCAGAGCCAAACAAACACTCACCTTGGTGGTGTTGTGCTGCCAGCATATTGGGATTTGGCTAATCACAAGATGTACTTCAACGACATAGAAGTTAATAGAGGATTGAATGTAATCGATTTAAATACCAAGCAAATTAGCATTTTTGACCAAGCGCAAACTTTTGGTTACGGCGCTTTCCCTATGTTAGACCGCAATTATTTGGTCAAAGTGGAGGGGCAAACAGGCAATGTATCTGGTCAGGATTCAAGTTCTGCATTGAGTTTGACTAATTTAGCTGACGGAAGCAAAAAAGTTCTCGACTCAGGCGAATGGGCCAGCATCCAGCACTTTGTTGCTGTCGCTCCAGACGAAAGTAAATTTCTCTACTTACGTACTACCTTAGATAGTCAGGGACGTAGTATTGGCAGCTTACATCTTTATGACATGAACAGTGGCAGCTTGCGACAAGTAACTCCAGTTGCATCTATAGATTCTTATGACATTCATGGTTACTGGATGGACAATAATAATTTCATTACTTTGGTCAACGAGAGTGGTGCCAATTTTGACAACACTAAAAATTCTCTAGTTAAAATCAACGTCCTAACAGGCACTATCCAGAAGCTGAGTGATCAACAGATTTATCGCTTCATCAGAAATTAATTGATTTAGTGCTAGAATATCCTCTAGTCATGATCATCAACTCCGACCATCAGCTAGCCAAGTACCAGGTAGTGGGCAAATTGTCCGCTGCTATCCTCTGGCAGCTTTGGGAGGCGACAGTTGAGGGGGCGATTCCTCTGGACATCGACAACTTAGCGCAGCGCCTTTGTCAGAAACACGGAGTCAAACCTGCTTTCAAAGGCGTTGGTGCCAAGAAAAATCCCTACAAGTGGACGACCTGCATCAGCGTCAACGACACTGTGGTTCATGGTATTCCCACCAGCATTCCGCTGCAGGCCGGCGATTTAGTCAAAGTCGACTTCGGTCTGATTTCGGTGGAAGGTTTTTACACCGATCACTGTTTCACTAAGTCCATCGGTGAGCCGAGTGCAGAGGATTTGCGTTTGCTACAGGTGGCTCGGCGCAGCGTCCAGGAAGCGGCGCGCTTGGCGGTTGCTGGTAAGAAGGTTGGTGACCTGAGTCATAAGATGCAGTTTTTGGCCGAGCAGGCGGGCTTTAGTACGGTTAAGGAGTTTGTCGGTCACGGTATCGGCTATACCATGCATGATGAGCCGCAGATTCCAGCTTGGGGTCGGGCGCACCAAGGTTTGACTCTCAAGCGCGGACAAGTTTTATGTGTCGAATCGCAAGTTATTGCTTCGCCTGACGACAGCGTTTACATGGAGGCGGACGGCTGGACGATCAAGGCCAACTCTGGCGCTAAGGCCGCGATGTTTGAGTACATGGTGGCGGTTGGCGAGAAGCGGGCGATTTTTCTGACGCCGACGCTGGATTGGCCACTTTTCTAAATTCTTGTCAAGTAGTTCAAAATAGATCAATAGCCTGGACAAGTGGGCTTGACTTTTGACCAATCAAGTGTATAATTATACACTTATGACCGATTCCCCCGTCAAGACTAAATCCAAGACTAAAACTAAGAGTGCGGCTAAACCAGTAAAAGCTGTTGCCAAAATAGCCACCAAAGTTGCTAAATCAGCCAAGACCACTCCAACTCCAACTCTCTCTCCAACCAAAACCTCTACAGCCCCTATCAAAACCGCTGTAGTCTCAGACAAGACCGCTCCCAAGAAGATCCCTAAATCTCTCCAAGAAGACATTAAAAAATTGATCAAGATGGCCGCTTCCCGTGGTTACGTCACTCAGGACGAAATTCTCGACCTCTTTGTCGAACCGGAGATTTATGTCGAGGAGCTTGATGACCTTTACGATCGTTTTTTCAAGAAAAATATCGACATTTTCGAATCTGTCTCCAAGGATGAAACCGCTGGGGACGAAGACGTCCTTAAGCAAGAGCTGGACGTCCTAGCTAGTCTCGGCAGCGTCGGCGTCTCTGACCCGGTGCGCATGTACTTGAAGGAAATTGGCCGCATTTCGCTGCTCAATCGCGAAGACGAAATTCGTCTGGCTCAGGAAGTCGAAGCTGGTAGCGCCAAAGCCAAGAAGGATTTGATCGACGCTAACTTACGTCTGGTGGTTTCAATCGCTAAGAAATACATCGGTCGCGGCATGACCTTCCTAGATTTGATTCAGGAGGGCAACAAAGGCCTGATTCGCGCCGTCGAGAAATACGACTGGACCAAGGGTTTCAAATTTTCCACTTATGCCACCTGGTGGATTCGCCAAGCCATCACTCGNNGCTCGATCGCCGACCAGGCGCGCACAATTCGTATTCCTGTCCACATGGTCGAGACAATCAACAAATTGATGCGCACTTCCCGTCGCCTGATGCAGGATTTGGGTCGCGAACCCACCCCTGAGGAAATTGGCGAGAAGATGGAGCTCGAGCCAGACAAGGTCCGGGAGATTCTGAAGATTTCACAAAACACTACATCGCTTGAAACCCCAGTTGGTGACGGCGAAGATGACAGCACCCTTGGTGATTTCATTGCTGACGACAAGCAAGATAGTCCTTATGATACCACCAGCAAGCAGATGCTCTCGGAAAATGTCGAAGAAGTCCTCAAGGCTCTGTCCGATCGTGAAGCCAAGGTGCTGAGGATGCGTTTCGGCCTGGCCGGCAACCGCACCATGACTCTAGAGGAAGTTGGCAAAGAATTTGGCGTGACGCGCGAGCGTATTCGCCAGANNAGAAATTGCAAGACTTTTTGGAATAATTTCCATGAAATTTCTCTCCTGCAACATCGAAGGTAATAAGCATTTTGAACGTATCTTACCGCTTCTTAAACGAGAGCGTCCTGACGTCGTAGCGCTGCAGGAAGTTTTCGAGTGCGATCTGGCGGAGCTGCAAAAAGCGACTGGCCTAGCCAACTATCTTTTCTACCCCAACGCCGCTGTGAAAGAGCTCAATGACCATTTGCCGCCTCGTGGGCCCTGGGGGATTGCTATTTTTGCTGATGAGATCGTCGAACAGCAAGTGACTTATTATGTCCGCCAGGCTGTGGGCCAGCTAGCGAATTTCCGCAATGATCGGCCTGATTTGATTGATCGGGCGGCCCTTTTTGCTAGAGTTCGCGTTGGCGCGGAGCTTTTCTCCGTGCTAACCACGCATTTTACTTGGTCTGGTGAAGGAGTGGTAAGTGAGCAGCAGCGCCGTGACTACGCTGGCTTGCGCCAGTTTATGGCGCAATTCGATGAGTTGATTTTTTGTGGCGACCTCAATACCCCGCGTGGCCACGAACTGTGGAGCGATCTGGCCAAGCGCTACAGGGACAATATTCCTCTAGACGTCGACACGACGATTGACAAAAATTTGCACAAGTCAGGCCAAGACATACGCTTGGTGATCGATGGGCTTTTTACCAGCAAGCACTACAGCGCCTCTAAGGTGCAAGTTTTGCCTGGCACTAGCGACCACATGGCGGTGGCGGCGGAGCTGGTGCGAGTTTCTTGAGCTAGTATTTTGTTTCATTAATTGATAAAATTGCGTCTGTTTTTAACAAGTGAACAATCCCCGATAGCTCAATGGCAGAGCAGGAAGCTGTTAACTTCAAGGTTCGAGGTTCGAGTCCTCGTCGGGGAGCATTTTTTAATATAGCTAATTTAGATTAATATATCAATCCTTTTTTTACATATATAACCCGAGCGTGACAGCTTAGTCTTGTGACACGAACTGCTCATTTCCGTGTTTATCGCTTTTATAATATTTTTAATTAGGATATTATTACTTAATGTCAGAAGATGAGGTTTTACATGCTCAAGAATTATTAGCAGAACTTTCTAGGCGAGCAAACTTTGTTGAAGAACCCGCACAACAACTTTTAAATCAAGGTTGGGAATCAGTTTTTACATTTAGACCATTTGAAGCAGATGGCAAAATAAATGCTGGGGATATTGACCTGGCGCTAAAAAAGGTACCAAAAACGAATGAAGGATTGAACGGAGCTCAATTTTGTGTTGCTAAAGACATAACTGATCTTCAAGGAAGAATATTTTTACTATTGAAGAAAGAAGAGCAACAGAAAATAAAACTAGATCCAGAAGCTCAACGAATGATTGATGAGGCAGAACAGCTTGCGAATAGCGTTCTATCTCAAATGTCATTGAAGCAACTCTATTATTTCAATGGCTATCTTCATAAAGTCAAAGACGATTACCACGCACAGGAAACTCTTTGGAGAAATAGGAGCTATGGAGAAGAAGTAGATTTTCCAAGATATAAAAAGCTACCAGGTGCTGAAACTGCCGATTGGTGGCCACTTGTCGAAACTCTTTTCAATGAAGATGGCGGTCAATTTATGAGTGGCTTGGTGGAAATGTTTGTCGAAAGATTTATTCATGAGAAAGCTAGAGCGAATCCTGGTTATGTGCCAGAAGAAGAGTATCCAGACGTTCAACATGTTGCCTTTAGTGTTGCTGTCCAAGAAGCAGAAGAGGGAACAAAATTAGATTTAATTGGTTGGCAAATTAAAGATGAAAATGATCCTAAACAGGTTGAGGAACTCGGTCAAAAAGCAGCGGCTCAGAAAGAAGTTGTGAACCAACTCACTAAACTCAGAAGCGCCTTAGAGGCCAAGCCAGTCGATTTCCAAGAATAATGTCTTATTTGTTGAACAAAATCCCAATGGCGAAGCTGAGAAGCTTTTTTGAAGAAAAGGCTTCAAAAGTGTTGCGACCAACATTTACTTCACCTTAACAAACCGCTTGTGACCACTAGTCGAAATAATCGCTGCGGTAGATGGTCCACTAGTTTTTTTGCCAACCAAGCGCCAATGAGCGAGGCCATAAATATCCCCAGTAAAATTAATGTTTCGACCATGAGGTTAGTACAGCCAATTTGGAGAAAATGGGAAATTATCCTCACATTTGACAACAATTGCAAATAGGTGTAGAGTATGTAGTATGACAGAAAACGTGAAACATCGCGCGACGCTATTTCTCAAGCCAAGCATCGTCAAGCACGCCAAGGCCCAGGCCATTGTTGAAGACATCACCTTGACCAAGCTGGTGGAGAAAGCGCTGATTGCTTATCTGCCCGCCGAGATTGTGTTGAAAAAAGAAGAGCTTTGATTTGGATTTTTAGATTGCTTTAGTAACAATTATGTTTTGGAAAGGGGTTTTTATGACGGAACTTATCAAACAAGTTAAGGTTGGCGCATCTTCTGCTCAGAGGACGGAATATCTCATTTATTATCTTTTTGGCACTCTTGAGTTTTTACTCGCCTTTCGCCTCATTTTCAAATTGGCTGGAGCCAGCCTCAGCAGTGGCTTCGTGAATTTCATCTACTCAGTCACCAATTTGTTTATTTGGCCATTTGAGGGCATTTTTCGCCGCGGCTTCATGCCAGGAGTCGAGACAACTTCTGTGATTGAGCCAGCTACCCTCGTAGCGCTCGGCGTTTACGCTCTGCTTGCTTGGGGCATCGTCAAATTAGTCAGAATTTCCTCAGGTGAAGAACAGCCAGAATCCTAAAGTATAAATTATTAACTTATCTGCCGCTGGCGTAAGCTAGGGCGGACAAAAAGGAGAAAATAATATGGGCATTTTAACTTGGATAATCTTTGGTGCACTGGCAGGATGGATTTCCTCGATGTTTATGAATACAGATTCAGGACAGGGAGCCATTGGCAATATTGTCATGGGTATCATTGGGGCGATTGTGGCTGGTTTTCTCATGCCGCTACTTGGCATGCCAGGGGTGACAGGCTTTAACCTCTACAGCGTCGCCGTTGCCGTCGGTGGTGCCATGGTCGTAATCGCTATTGGCCGAATGATTCGCTAATGAACAATGATTTAATCAAGGAAGCGATCGCCGAGGCCAAGCAGGAGGCGGTCGCTGGGGCAAAGCAAGATGAGCTCACTGTGGCAGGCTTGATTCGCAAGTCCAACCGCATTCTTGCCAGCATTTCAACTCACAAATTTCCTTTCGATTTTTTCCCCGACACGATCAATGTTGAGGAAGGTCGGGTCAACGTGATTATTCGTGATTTCTTTTTTTCTTCCCAAATTTACAGTGTTGATATCAAAAACATTTCCAACGTCATCATCAACACCTCACCTTTTTTTGCCCAGATGGTGATTGTTTCTAAAACCTTTACCGAGAACGAAATCCAGATTAACAGTCTTTGGATCAGCCAAGCGATCTACGTCAGGCGCTTGATCGAGGGTTTGCGGATTTTAGACAGCAAAGAAATCGATACTTCAGTTTATTCCAAGAGAGAGCTGATTCGTAATTTGGAGGACCTTAGTTCGACAGAAACCGTTATTTAAAATTAATTAAAAAAGGAACGCGACATATGTTAAACATTATTTTATTACTGCTAGTCGGGAGCGGCCTCACCTACATTTCTCAATATAACTTAGCACTAGTGAGCGTTGACATGGGTTTTTACCAGATCAGCGATATCCCTCTTTTTTACGTCATTGTCGGTTCGGTGATTATTGGTTTGGTCTTGTCCTATCTACTCCAGCTAGTGCGCGATGTCTCGACATATTTGGAAATCAGGCGCAAAAGCAAACAAATTAAGTCTAGCCAAGCAGAAATTTTGGATTTGACTAAGACAGTTCACAAGCTAGAACTACAAAACGAAAAACTCAAACACACTGGTCCAGAAACCAGTGACAGCAAGGCTTTATGAAGACCATTTTGGCTAAAATCTACAAGGCGCTGAAATTTCCCAAGGGAATACAGCTGGCTCTGATGAGATTGACCCAGGACAAGTTTTTGGTTGGGATGACGGGCATTGTTTTCAATTCCCGAAAAGAAGTGCTTTTGTTTAGACATAACTATAGGAGCCACGCCTGGTCATTGCCGGGCGGCTATCTGAAAGCCAACGAGCACCCAAGCGAAGGACTGGAGCGAGAAATTGAAGAGGAGTCCGGTTTAGTGGTCAGCATAGACAGTCCGCTCAAGACGCGGACTGATCGCAAGTCGGCCAGGTTGGACATTTGTTACACCGGAGTGTTGATTGGCGGTGAATTTCACCCCACGCCAGAAGTGGCGGAATATGGTTTTTTTGCCCAGGACCAGATGCCGAGACTGCGCAGCAATCAAGTCATTTTGATTGATGAAGCGCTTAAGAGACTTCACAACTAGTTGGCAAATATATATGGTTAAACCTTTTTCCTTCGATGAGCTGTTTGCCAGAATTAGAGCGTTGATTCTACCAGCATCAACAAAACTTTTGAAGGGACCGCTGCAGATCTGCAAGTCGGAGCAAGAGTCATGGTTGTCGGCGTTTCCGACACCAGCGGAACCGTGACAGCGCAAACTATTTCCGTAACAACGGCTCAATGATATAGTGGTTTCATGATTGATCGCGACCTCGGTTATGGACATAAACAGGAAGTCACTTCTGATGATGAATACGAGGTGACTGACGATTTTAACAATTTAGATGCTGTAGGAGTTATCATTTTAAATCCAGAAAAAGACCGTATCTTACTGGTTAGAAGATTAGTAGAAAAATATGATGATTTGGGCAAACTCATTGAACCCCCCAAAGAAAAAAGAAACAAAGTTGATGCAAATGGCGAAATTATTTTAGCTTTGCCTAGTGGCAGTGGGCCTTTGAGCGATAATCCAGACGATCCTGACTCAGCCATCTTGAAAGAAGTCTTGAGTGAAACCGGCAGCCAGCCGATTCACTTGGAAAAATTTCACACCTATAGGAAAAAAGGTGGCAATCAAGGCAAGAAAGTTGGATTTTATATTGCCACAATGAGTCCAGATTCCCTCAATCCAAGTAGTCCGCATAAAGATTGGCCTGGTTGGTTTCCCAAGTCGTGGTTTGGCACAAGAATAACCTTGCCATACGCTGAACATAATCAAGTAGTTCTAGACTACTTGAGGGAGCGTGCTTAAAATTCTTCAGCGTCAGCTGAATCAAATTGCCCATATGGGTAATTGCTACTTGCTAATTGCTTTTTGATTACTGTTTAATATAGGTATGGCTTTGATTTATCGTGTTTTTTTGTCTTTATTATTGTTTTTTGCTTTTTTTGCTCAAACGGCTCAGTCTTGGCTAATCTCAGATCCTCCAGTTTCTTATGGAACATTTGTGACAGAGTTCAACTATGGTCAGATGGTAGTTGATGATCAGGGTAATCTTTATATTGCTGGGGCCGATCATAACGATGGTGGAGTGGCCAAGTACGATAGTGACGGAAACTTACTATATTATTTTGGGCCAACTTCTCCAGGAGCAGCAATCGGTCCAGATGGAAGCGTATATCTTACCAACTGGGATTCTGAGTTTGGCAATACTCCTGGAGTTTTTAAGTATGATGGTGACGGTAACGCAATAGATATTTCTAGTACAGATTTGGGGAGTTCAATTTTTATTTTTTCTTATGGTATCGCCGTCAATAGTGTGGGCAATGTTTACGTAACTGACATCCAGGGCAATGGTGATGCTGATTTTGTATTAGTCTTTGATGCGGCTGGTGAACAAATTGGCATGATCACAGGCAACGGTGGAGACTTTAATCAGCCTCAGGCAGTCGCCGTAGATGGTGATGATAATATTTATGTGCTTGATTCAGGCAATAATAGAGTGCAGAAATTTAGTTCTGATGGAAGTTTTCTACTAGAAATTACTGGTAATGGGGGAGCTTGGAGTTATCCAGAAGGTTTTGATGTAGATAGTCACGGTAATGTTTACGTTAGCGATTCTGGTAAAGAGAGAGTTCAAATCTTTAATTCTGTTGGAGTTTTTCAGCAAGAACTTGATGCTGCAGATTTTGGAATAGGATCTTTTGATTACTTAGTTGGTATAACACTAAATGATGAAAACGGAACTCTGTATGTTGGCAATTACTCTAATATTTTAGTTGCCAATTTTGATCGCAGTCCCGCAGTAATTACCTCCTCGACTTTACCTGGAGATATTACTGATGACAAAACCCCCATTTTTACTGGTACAGCAACCGATGATTCTGTGATTATCTCAGTTGAATTTTCAATTGATGGTGGAGATTTCGAAGCTTGCACTCCAGACGATGGTGCTTTTGATGGGCAAGAAGAAGCTTACACCTGTAGCATAACCACCCCACTAACCCTAGGAGAGCATACAATTGTGATTAGATCTACCGATGACCTTGGAAATATAAATGAAGGAGAAGCTTTGCTCAGTTATACTTTCACCGTTGTGGCTTCAACTTCAGAAGATGATGGGGAAGAAGTGGGGGGGATTGGTCGAAGCAGCAATAATAACTCTAAGAGCGGAAATATTACCTCATCAGGAAGAGGTACGACTTTTGTTTGCAGAGATGAGGCGCCCAATGAAGCTCCAGATTTATTTCAAATTGATGTAAAAAATAATTCAGCCAAACTTTTTTTCACTCCGCTTGCCAATACTGACAAATACTTTATTAGTTTCTCTACTGATCCGAGCGCGGAAGAACACGGTGAAGAGGTTTCTCTAGCTAGAGAAGGGGTCCAAAGTCACGCCGTCTATTATTTGAAGCCCAATACAAAGTATTATTTCAAAGTTAGAGGTCAAAAGGGCTGTATGCCTGGAGAATGGAGCAACGTGATGGAAGTTAAAAGTAGAAGTAGAGGCTTAATGGGGGTGGTTAATTATTACAAGAACTTAATTATCAAGCCTGCTTCTAAAATTTCTAATCAGGCAGTTGAGAGTCAAATGGCTGTGAAGGCAGAAGATTTGAACCAAGCTTCAGAAATAAGTTCTACCCCCAGCCCAACGGCAAGACCGACTAAAGTAATTGAGAAAGTGTCTTCTCCTACCCCTACTTCTGCTCCTATTCCTGCTCCTATTGATAACCAGCCAGAAAAGAAGAAGTTTTGTTTTCTCTGGTGGTGTTTGTAAAATCTTCCCAATATTTATCTAAAAAAGATACCATCAAGCAAAGTTGGTTCGGCGGAAATGGTTGCCTCTTCATCAGTCAGGTCAAAGCGCATGATAGTGTAGCTTTCCTGACCAGAACCATTGCGATAAACCCAAACGTTGTCGGCTGCGCGCTCTATTCTTACTTGGCTATTTTTCCAGTATTCTTTGCTCAAAAATTTATTATCATCCCAGTAAGGGGCTTCAATTAGGTAGGTTAATGGTTGTTTGGTGTATGGCAAGGCATTGGCATTGTTAGCTTTAGCAAAATACCTCATTGCGTATTTAGCCTGATAGCCGAATTGGTCAGGTGAAAAAACATAGTAACCAAACTGCTCGCCTCCGCTATCAGTTATAACCTTGCTGGCTATTTGGCGGTAAAATTGCCAACGGGTTTCATCTGCAGTAGGCTTCGACTTGAAGTAATCGATACCTGACCGAAGCGCGATGAGGGTATTGCTACCAATAATGATTGCCAAAACAGTCAGATAGTATTTTTTGGGCAAATACTTAACCAACACGTAAGTTGTGCTAAGGATCACGACAGGCAGCAAAGTGCGATAATATTGTGGCCAGACATTGCCTTTGAATGGGCTGGTGACAATCCAAAAACCAAAGACAACTAACATTGCCAGAGTAATGAACTTATTTGCTTTGCGTCCAGACTTGAAGTTGCGGTAACCAAGAAAGCCCAATAAGAGAACAGTGGATACTTGGGCGAAGTCTTGTAATTCCTTGAGAGGAATTGACCAGAATCGGAAAGTGTCTATAAATGAAGTCCAGCGGTCTGGCCAATAGCCATTGAGGCTAAAGCTGCTGTTGCTGCCGCCAGCGAAGACGGCCAAAACCGACTTGAATTGAATAAAGTCGTGTCGCAAGTCAAAGGCGATAAAAGTGCTCACTGGAATAAGTAACAACAAGCCAGCCAAAAGGTGGGAAAAATTGCGTTGACGAATTATGTGGTAGGCAGTATAGCCACCAAGTAAAATCAACACTGGCACACCAAAGGCCATTTGGAACTGAATCAATAGTCCTGCAGTCAAAACAGATCCTAGTAGCCACCAAATTTTATTTGACGAAACATAGCGGTAAACCAAGTAAATCAAAGGAACAATCAAAAAATTAGCCAGGACGCTGTGTGTGAAGCCACTGGCGTAGGCGATGGTGGCACTAGTGAGGAAAGTGGTGCTTAATAGGGAAATTTTGTCATCGAACACTCGTTTACCGACGTAATAGAACGACCAAATAAATAGCAAATAAAGCGCAAAAAAGACCCAACTAATGAGCAGTGGATCGCCACCAGACAGGATGAAAAATGGCAAGATCAACCAGTAATAGAGTGGTCCATGAAACACTCCAGAGATGCTGGTGCGACCGCCGATTAGGGAAGGTTTGCGCTCTTTTACCATGTCTTCAAGCAGGAGCATGTCTCGAGCGATGTCAGTGTCGTAGTAAAAATCAGCTCGCAAGAGGTGCAAAGAGCCCACCACCAGTAAGATTGTTAAGGCGATGTAGCACAAGTGTTTCATAATATGTTTTTGTTTCCTTAATTTTTTCTTGGTTTTACTATTTTCCAGATGACTAATCCAGCAATGATGCTGGCCAGTGAAGCCGCGGCGAAGAGAAGTGAGATATGGTTGTAGATTGGTCCGAGAGGTTTGCTAATAATGATGAAAGTTTCCGGCAAGCCATTTTCATCTCCACGAGGTTGAAAACCATAAGCTCGAAGTGAATTATTCTCATCAGCAATTAATACAGGGTTTGGTTCGCCATTTAGCACAGCTGCAAGCAGGCGACTGTTTAAACCTTGAGTGCCAGGAGATTCTGCCTCTTGGTTGACGCTGGCCAGAATGGTGCCGCTTCGATCCATGACTTTCATCCGCAGATTTTGATCTAGTGCCAGGGATGTGAAAAATTCTTCAAACCAATCTAGACCCATAGCTACAAAAACCACTCCAGTAACTTCATTTGCTTGATTGCGAATCGGGTAGCCGAAATTGAGTGAAGGTTTCTTGGTAATTAAACCAATTTGATATTCGCCGATTGCGAAATCATTAGTGGAGATAGCCTGTTGAAAATAACGCCGGTGACTAACATCTAAATCTGGCTCCATTGGCAACAAGCTGCAGGTAATGATGCCGTCTGTGTTGACCAAGCCGGCATTGAGGTAGCGATTTCTTAGAGGATTATATGTAAATTTAGTTAGGAATTTTTGACAACTGCTTTGGTCTTGTGCGAGTTCAGTCGGCTCATCAGCCAACTGTTTTAAAGTTGTTTCGGTTTCATCGATGAGAATACTTTGGTAATTGTGAGCAATCAGTGCTATGTGGTGGACGTGCTCAAAAACTTCTTCCTCTAAAATATTTTTGGTTTGCCAAGCTAGATAAAAAAAACTGCCAGCTAAGACGGCAAAAATCAGCAATTTAAACTTAACCATGGTTTTCATGTTATCACATTTACCTTTTTTAAGGTACAATATATCATTTCTATAACAATGCTAAGTTTGGCTTTAGTGATCATCATTATCTCAATTTTCCTCTCTGGGTTTTTTTCTGGTGCTGAAATTGCCTTTTTTTCGCTGTCGCAAGCACGAGTGCAGAGTATGCTGCGTCAGAAAAAGCGCGGCGCCAAACTTGTAGCGCAGCTCAAAACCAATCCAGATCGTTTGTTAACTACCATTTTGATAGGCAATAATCTAGTCAACATTGGGGCCTCAGCCTCAGTGACCTACTTGATGACAGAAGCCCTAGGTTCCATTGGTGTTGGTTTGGCGACTGGAGTGATGACTCTGGCAATTTTAATTTTTGGAGAAATTTTGCCCAAAACTATTGCCACGCGTTATGCTGAAGCCATAGCTTTACGTTTAGCTTATCCATTATATTTGCTACAAACAGCACTTTTTCCAGTAGTCATTATTTTTGAATACTTGAGTAAATTGCCCAGATTATTGCTCAAAAGTCCTTCGCAGCAAAATATTACGGACGAGGATGTGGTTTCGATGGCATCAATCAGCTATTCTCAGGGTGAATTGTTAGACTATGAGCGCGACACGATTACCAACGTGCTTGCACTCAATGACACCCCAGTGCATAAAATTATGACTCCGCGCTCGGAAATGGTTATGGTTGAAGGTGATCAAGATTTGGTCGAAGTGGTCCGTCAAGTCAATGTCGAGCGTTTTTCTCGCGTGCCGATCTACAATCCTCACACCGATCGTGTGACTGGTTTTCTTTTTCTCAAAGACATTCTCAACTACCCTCGCAGCCGTTGGGCAGAAATTACTGCCAACCAGATTGCTCGCAAGCCTTTGGAGGCCTTAGATACTGATTTGGCACATACTCTCTACCAGAGTTTGCTCAAAAATCGCACCCATTTGTTTGTGATTTACAATAAACAGGGCAAACTAGTCGGTATGGCGACTCTCGAGGACGTGATTGAGGAGGTTCTAGGCGAAATTTACGACGAGACGGATTAAATCTCAGCGCAAGACCAAAGTTGCTAATCCCAAGAAAACAATGAAACCCAAGACATCAGTCGCAGTGGTGATGAAAACCGTGGCTGAGGTGGCGGGGTCTTTTTTGAGCTTGGCAATGATCAGCGGCACTAGAGTCCCGAAGATTGCGCCGATCAGCAGATTACTGATCATGGCGATAGCGAGAATGAGGGCGATTTTGAGATCTCGGTTGAAAAAAGTGACGATGCCAGCGACTAGTAAGCCGTTAATCAAGCCGTTGATCATAGCTGCACCCATTTCTTTGCGCAAGATGGGCCAAGCCGTTTTGATCTCAGCTTGCCCGAGAGCAATCCCGCGCACAAGCACGGCTAGAGTCTGAGTGGCGCTGTTGCCACCCATGCCAGCGACAATGGGCATGTAGATGGCCAGAAGGACATATTTATCAATCACTTCGCTAAACATGCTGACTGCGAAAGCCGCCAAAAAAGTGGTGCCTAGATTTAAGATCAGCCAGCGGTGGCGGAATTTAACCTTTTGTTTAACCGAACCAAAAACCGTTTCCTCGTTGTTGACGCCTGCAAAATCGTAGAGGTTAGAGGCTTCTTTCTCCTGCAGCAAGCGCAAGACATCATCAGAGTAAATAATTCCCAGGATGTTGCCGCTGTCGCTGAGGACGGAGATTTTTTGGTGTGGATTGTCCAGGAATTTGTTGATTACTGATTGTGAGCTGGCACTGTACTTGATGGTGGCAATTTTTTTGATGAATTGCTTAGCCTTATCTTCTGGTTTGGCGAAAATTAGGTTTTTGATCGGCAGGAAGCCGATTAGCTTGCCCTGTTCAAGCACCAAGATGACTGGTAACTTGCCAGTACGTTTTTCGTGAGTGTGGATATCTGCAGCGAAATTTTTGAATTTGTCTTCGCTGTCGACCTGAATATAGTTGAGACTCATCAGGCCGGCGGCGGTCTTGGGATCAAATTCCAGTAAGACTGAGAGAGTGTTTTGCAAGTTGCCCGTCATTTCGGTCAGCAGCTCTTTTTGTTTGCGTTTGGGCAATGCTTGCATGATGTCGATGGTGTCATCTGGATCGAGATGCTCGAGCAGAGGTAGGGCGACAGATTGAGGCAACTGTCCGACTAGTTGACCTTGGACGTACCTGGAGAGTTTGGGCAGAACTTTGAGGCGATCTTCATCGTCGAGACCTACAAAAAGCTCGACTCGATCTTTAGGTTTGTAGGTGATCTCGCGAATGATGGAACGCAGGGAATTGTTGGCCATATTTTGATGGTAGCACAATTTAGTTCTTTATTTCAGTCACGTGCGACGAAAATGTGCATACAAAATTGAGGTCAAACTGTTAGAATCAAATTATGCTAGACGAACGCTTCATTATTCTTGGCGCTTTCTTATCTTTTTATGGGGCTTTTAGTTATTTATTGGCGACTTTGCGCTGCCAAGCCAAGCCAAACCGCGTAACTTGGTTTCTGTGGGCTTTGGCGCCTTTGATTGCCTTTTTTGCAGAGTTGCAGAAGGGTGTTGGATTGGCCGCGCTGATGACTTTCATGGTTGGTTTCAATCCAGCTTTGATTTTCTTGGCTTCTTTCTTCAACAAGCAATCCTATTGGCAGCTAAGTAAAATGGATTACATTTATGGCTCGATTTCTCTTTTGGCGATTGTTGTCTGGCAATTGACCGGTGAGGGCAATTTGGCAATTTTATTTGCTTTGCTAGCTGACGCTCTGGCGTCGATACCGACGGTGATTAAGGCTTTTCGCCAGCCAGAAACTGAGAGTCCGACGATTTTTCTGTTTGGGATGATCAATGCCGGTTTGACCTTGCTGACGATCAAGATTTGGGACATCGCTCACTTGGCTTTCCCGATCTACATTTTCTTAATTTGCGCTTTGCTTTACAGCTTAATTAGGTGGAGGTGGGGAGTTAGCTTGGTGAAGCGTTGATTCTTGAATTTTGCCCTCGCTCAGTGCAAAATTAACTCAATGTCACAAAATCTTGCCCGCGCCAAAGCGCTTTTGGAACTCAAGTTTTATTTACACTCCACTATTTTTGGTTTTTTACTGCTTGGTTTGGCCATGGCTTATTTACAGTGGCTTGGTATTCCTGGAACACTCAATAAATCTGTCGCTGACGTGGCGACTTTACTAATCACTTTGTCGATGGCTCTTAGTGGCTTGGGCTATTTTTTCAACTTTGCCGACCGAAAAGTTATTTATCGCAAGTACCTAGGGATGGTTGGTTTTGCCTTTGCTCTCTGGCACTTA
This sequence comes from Candidatus Pacebacteria bacterium UBA6180, assembly GCA_002422165.1. Taxonomy (GTDB): domain Bacteria; phylum Patescibacteriota; class Microgenomatia; order UBA1400; family PJMF01; genus UBA1364. The sequence continues at coordinate 28,838 of DITQ01000003.1, forward strand.
TTGCTGTCTTGGTCAGCACTACTCAATTTGTTCAAAGTCGAAACTTGGTCAGCAGGGCGGATGTGGCCAATTTTGACCGGTTTTATCGCCTTAGTTGTTTTTGCAGTGATGGCCTTGATTTCCAACCAGTTCTCAATTAGGTTACTTGGCTCCAAGCTTTGGCGCGCCATTCTTCGTTTTGGTTATATCGGCCTGTTGTTGGTGGTTGGCCACGTCTTTTTGCTTAAGTCAGCCCGCTGGCTAACTTGGTGGCAAGAGGGCATGCAAAGTCCGCCAGCACTTAGTCTGATCGTGGCCGTAGTGGCAGTTTTGACCCTGGTCTTGCGGTTGCTATTGTGGTGGAGTTTGAGTCGAAGAAGAGGTAGATGAGTCAATCAAAATTACTTGTTGCAATATATAGGACGTATTTTATAATAACTCCCATGTTACAAACTAACGGACACTCCATGTTTATTTTTGCCACTTTGCGCAAGGAAGTGCGGGGTGTTCCTATTGTTTAAATAAAAAAATAACAAATAAGAAAAACCCCGCTTTAATAAGCGGGGTTTTAGGTTTTTATTTGTTGGAAAAGAATAATGACAGCTAGATTAGAATCTGCATTAGCGAAATCGTATCAGGGTGATATTTCATCTTTATCAGCAATTGGCTCAAATGAAGTAGGTAAAACTCGTCCAAATATTGGTAGATTCAATGAAAAATTGCTTTTTGCTAAGCCAACGTATTTAGAGGAAGAGACAGGTAAAGTTGTAGTTGCTTTGTCTGATCCTAAGCCAGCTTCAGAAAAATTACCAGATAGAGTAACTAGTCCAATAATTTCTAAACAAGATGTCGAAGATGGTACTACTTCGATTGTTGATTCAGCAGTCACTCATTCCGATCAAATGCATGTTGATGCGCTTTTAATATCACTTTTAGGGATTGTTTCTGGAGAGTTATCAGTTGATCCAGTCATTTCTGAAAGAATAGTTAAAAGGGCAGCAGCCTTGCTTTTTGGAGGAGCCAGCATAGCTCACTATGTAGTAGAGAGCAATTTAGCTTTAACTCAATCTAAATACTACGATAGTGGACAAAATTATGTTGACGCAGGAAAACTAGAACACTATGTTTTAACCGCAGAAACCTTTCATAGAATTTTAGCCAATAGAGGTGTTCCGACAGTTGATGTTCATGATTTTGTCCATCACGCGATTCAATTTTCTACTTGGCCTGATTTTTTTATACCATTTTATAACATTGCCTATCTTGTCAGTAGTAATTTGAAGAAAGAAGACGTTGAACAAAGAACTCCACTTTACTTGCTGAAAAGTTTAATTAGTTTTCTATCTTTTGCTAGCGCAGAGTACTCCGTAGTTGGGGAAAAACCTGACCAAAGCTATAGCTTTGGTTGTTTGCTTTACCAATACCCAAGAAAAAGCCCGATGAAAAAGGAAAATTTATTAGAGGGAACTGTCACTCCAAGAGAATTTACTGACTGGAATTCTTTGCGAGCCATGATGTCTCTTAAAAGAAGGGAGATGGCTAATGCAGTCACTTTTGAAAAAAAATTAGATTGGCTCTCGGAATTGGGCTACACTTTGCCAAATCAATATTGGCCAGAACTTGATGCTAAAGGCAATCTGAAGCGCGAGCCAGTCTCTGATTTAGACAGATCTCATCAAATTTACTTTGCTGGATTAAAGTTGCCATCTTCGCCGACTGCTTTATTTGCTAATGCTGCTGCATTGCTGGAGAAACAATTTAATGAAGTTAAGAGTAGTTTGCCACCATCAATTCAGCCTGGAATTGAAGCTTGGTTGCACGCTATGAGTTAGACCTATTCATGTATGGTGGAAAAAATAAAATTAGATAGAAACACTGAACTTAAGAGGCAGATTGCCTTGCCAAGGAAAGAAGCAGAAATTTTTAATTCTAAACTCATTGTTTTATTGACTGGCTCATCTGGTGTCGGTAAAACAACAATTATAGATTTTCTTATAAAGAATAGCAGTTTGTTTGCAACTCCTGATCAAGTTACCACTAGAGGTGAAAAAAGAGCTAGTGATAAGGAAAAAAAAGTTGTCAGTTCGGATGAATTTAAATCAATGTTAAGCAAGGGAGAATTTTTTCATCACGGTTCTAGTTATGGGAACTTTTGTGGAACGACAAGGAGTTCAATAGAGTCCATTATTTCTTCTGGAAAAATTCCAATTTTTGATTTTCCTATAAGACTTATAGATGAAATTAAAAACATGAATAAAGAATTTAATTTTATTGTGATTTATGTTCTTCCAGAAAGCATTAGCGATTGGTACCAGAGAATGAAAAGTGCAAATAGAAATACTTTGAAAAGATTAAAAGATTCTCTTAGAGAGTTTTATTCAATTTCAGATAATCGTGAAATTAATATGGTTATAGTAAACGAAAAATCTAATCATCAAAAAGCAGCTGCTGATTTAGAAATTTTTATCAGAGAATTGCTTGGATAGTTTTTTTATTTTTTTTTAAAAAGTCTGCGAAAAGGGGATGAGATTTCTTAATTGGCAAGTCTTGATACTTAAACCAAGCTAGTTTGTCAAATTTATTTGGTTCTTTATTCTTGATTATTTTTTTATCAACTTCAACTAAGAAATCGAAAGTAATCCAATGCTCATTTTTATCAATGTTTTCTCGAATACCCATGAACTTTTTTTTGATTGCAGTCGCATTGTATTCTTCAAATAATTCTCTTTTTAAAGCACTATTAATATTTTCTCCGAATTCAACTTGTCCTGAACCGGGATCCCAAAGATTTTGATTGTCTCTTGCTTGTTTGCTTCGAAGAGACATCAAAAAATTAGAGTGGCCATCGTGGCATAAAAAAACAACATTAATTTTAATTAACTTATTTGTTTTCATGAGAGCTATTTGATCAATTTACCCCACAAAAGTCAAGGCAATACCGGTTTTGTCGGCGCGGCCAGTGCGACCAATGCGGTGAATATAATCCTCGCGAGTTTCTGGGAGGTCGTAGTTGATGACGTGGGTCACGTCCTTGATATCCAAACCTCTAGAAACGACGTCGGTGGCTAGCAAAACTTTGATTTGGTTGTCGCGGAACTGCTGGAGGGCGCGTTGACGTTGGCCTTGGGTTTTGTTACCGTGAATCGAAGCGACTTTGAAGCCACGGTGATCAAGTTCTCTGGTCAACTTTTCCATGCTGTGCTTGGTGCGACCGAAGACGAGCACTTTTTGGAATTCTTCTTGGATGAGTAAATCATGCAGCACTTCAACCTTAACTTTGCCGCGGACGTCGACGATGTCTTGGTCGATGCTTAGTTTGCTCTCGCGAGATTTAACCACGACGAAAGCTGGATTGCGCAGGAAACCTGCCATGATGTCTTCGACTTTTCTGTTAGTGGTAGCGGAGAAAAAAAGCGATTGGCGCTGCTCAGGCAGTTGGTCGACGATTCTCTTGACTTCATGCACGAAACCCATGTCGAGCATGCGGTCTACCTCATCAAGAACGATGGTGTCGAAGTGGGCGAAATTGAGCTTGCGGCGCTCATCCAAGTCTTTGAGACGACCAGGCGTACCGATGACAAAAGCTGGGCGGCGGGCCAAGCGTTCAATTTGGTGAGAAATCGAGGAGCCACCGATGACGATGGTGGAATAAATCGGCAAATTTTGGCTAAAAGCGACCAGCTCTTCGCGAATTTGTAGAGCCAACTCACGAGTGGGAGTGACGACCAAGACGCGAGTCTTTGGGTTCTTAAGCACTTTGTCGATCAGTGGCAGCAAAAAAGCTGCCGTTTTGCCGGTGCCAGTAGCGGCGATACCGACCACATCGCGACCGTCGAGAATGTGAGGAATGATTTGGTCTTGAATTGGAGTGGGCTGGTTATAGCCTTTGTGAGCCAAGTTAATTTTGATTTGCTGCGTCATTGCAAAATCTGCAAAAGCGTGTTGGTTTTCATAAACCTCTGGCTCAGGCTCAACTTGGTCGACGAGGGCTGCATTTTTGATAAACAGCGAAGGATCGAAACTGACGACCTTGCGGCCACCACGATTACGGTTGCCACCACCACCTGAATTACTCCAGCTGCGGTTGCCACCACCATTGCCACTAAAAGAGCTGCGACCATTTCGGCCACCACGAAAATTAGAACTAGCACGATTATTGTGATACATGTTTTTACTTCTTTCTTTAATCAATCAGAGGTCAAAGACAAGAAGCAAAAAGGAAATGTCCTAGCATTGCGTGCTCAAACCAAGGGGATTGTTTTAATGTAGGTTGTTATTATAGCATGAAGGTAGTCAAAAAGCAATTATCTAGGCTTCGCAGGAAATCTATAGGATATAAAATCCCTCTTTACACTTATGAAATTGTGTTAAAATAGTTTTCTATAAGCGTTTCAAAGCGCGATTTATGTCAGTAAAAGACACACCTATACCTGCCTCCACCAAAAAAGCCGAGAAAACTGTCTATATCTGTAATCTTTCTGAAGATGTTTGGCCTTTTATCGAGGCGATTAGCGATCACCAGGCCAGAGCCATGGAAATTGCTGAAAACGCCAGATTGTCCGATCGTGACCTTTTCACTACTGCCGAAGAAAGCGATCTGGTTTTTATCAGTCCCAAACCTATTCAAGCGGAATTCGTGCAGTACTATAAGGAGCTTTTTGGGATTCGCAAGCTTGAGCTTTTGACCCCCAAGCAGCATTCTGGTGAGATCTGTCGAGATATTTATGAGGATAAGGAATTATTCGAAAAAATAGTGGATCACGCCAATCATGTCAAAAAGTTGACCTTACTTAGTTACTCTACTACCGAGCAATTTTTGACCCTAGTCAATCAGCTCAAAGAGCGCGGCATCAGTGTCTATACACCAGAAGCACCTGAAGAGGAAGATGCTTGGACGGTTAACTTTTACGGTAGTAAGTCGGGGATTCGCCAGTTGGCCCAACAGAGTGTAGCCGAGGAACCAGATTTCCTGATGAGTGATGGCCTGATTTGCGTCAACATAGTCGACGCTGCCAAAATTGCAGCTAAGAAATACATCAAGGAGGATGGCGTGGTGCTTAAGACTAACAAAGGTCATTCTGGAGCTGGAGTGTTGATTTTGCGGCCTGGCGAGCTCCCCAAGGAGTATAAAGCTTGCGAGCGAGCCATTTACAAATTGCTTAAGCAAGACGCCTACTGGGACAAGTTTCCGATTATTATCGAAGGATTGATTAACGTTAACTATGCGGTTGGTGGCGGTTTTCCCAATGTCGAATTTAAGATCAATAAGAGTGGTCGCATTGACTTCTTATATTACTGTGGCCTGCGCGTGACCAAGGATGGCGTTTTTCAGGGTGTCGAGATCAACGACGACGTGATGAACGATCGCTTGATGAGTCGGATTATGGACATGGGCTTTTTCATCGGTGAAAAATACGCTGCTAATGGCTATCGCGGTTACTATGACGTCGATTTGGCGGCGGCCAAAAATGGCAAACTCTATGTTTCTGAGTCCAATACGCGTCGCACCGGCGGCACTCACGTCTACAAGACAGCTCTTAAACTCATTGGCAAAGAATTTTTGATTGACAGTTATGTTTTGTCAGACAACTCTTGGCAGCTACCTGAGGGAGTGGACTTGAATTTTTCCAAGTTGTTACAAATTCTCCAGCCAGTTCTATTTGACAAACAAAATCAGGAAGGCATGGTGATTGCTTCAGCCAACATGCTTGAACAAAAGCGTTTAACCTACATCGTTTTTGGCAAGAATAAAAAGCGTGCTTTAGAAATTGAAGCCAAGGCCCAGGCGCTTTTAGTTGATTTTTCACATGAAAAAAATCGTTAAAGTCTCTGACTTGATGCAGCAAAATTATCAGTATGAGCTGACAGAGGCAGAGGGAGAAAATTTTCACGTTGATTTCAAGCCAGAATTGAGCCCTTCACAAATGTTAGAGTTGGGTGTTTTTGGTGGTAAGTACATGACCGATTGCACTGCTGAGTTTCCGCAAAGTTGGTTTAAGAAGGCCAAGCTTTGCCACGAATTTCACGATCCGAAGTTAAATTTTTTCCAAGTTAATGCCAGTCAGCCTTTATTTGTTTGGCGCGCTAAAGGCTGGATTTATAAGGATGACCCACGTGGGTGGTTCCAGTGGTATTGTCGTTATTTCCTGGGTCGGCGCTTAGCGGACGGTGAGGACGAGCGGCAAATTGCTCGTTGGCGTAGCTTTCGTCGCCACCTGGTTCAAGTGGAGCGCAACTGCATGCCTGGAGACTTCACTTGTCGCCGTGTGCAACGCCAGGCATTGTTGCATTGGGCTTATGATAGTAGAAGTATTTAGAGGTGTTAGAATTAGTGTATGAATCCTGGAGTTGATTATCCAGCTGTCACTATAGTCTTTTTTTGTCACGATGGAAAAGGTAATTATTTATTTAATAAGCGAAGTCAATACTGTCGTGACGAGCATGGCTGCTATGATCCGGGTGGTGGTTTACTTGAATTACACGAGACGATCGACGAATTGCTCAGCCGTGAACTTTTAGAGGAATACAACGTCAAACCAATCAGTTATGAATTCTTAGGGATGCGCGAAATGCATCGCCTCAATGAGGGAAAAAAGACGCATTGGATCGCTTTGGATTTCAAAGTCTTGGTTGATCGAAGTCAGGTCAAGAATAATGAACCGCGCAAATTTGATGAGTTGATTTGGCGCAGGATGGATGATTTGCCAAGCCCAATGCATTCGCAGTTTGCTGTTGCATATGAGAAGTACCAGGAAAGGTTTTAAATGCACCAAGATATTTCAGCTCACCAAAAATTCATGGAAATGGCAATTGCTGAGGCTAAGCAGGCCAAAGCACAGGGTGACTGGCCTTTTGGTTGCGTTGTGGTCAAAGACAATCTTGTCGTGGGAGCAGGTAGGGTGACGGAAAAAACAGGCGGAGACATTACCGATCATGCGGAGATTAGGGCACTCAGAGATGCTTGTAAAAATCTCAAATCCAATGATCTAAGTGAGTGTGCAATTTATTGCACCAACGAACCCTGTCTTATGTGCGCTTCAGCGATTTTTCAGGCAGGTATTTCTCACGTTTACATTGCTCTTTCTAGAGATGATTTGCCACATTTATTGCGACCTAGAAGTTTGCGCATCGAAAGCTTGGTGCCAGATTTGGGTTACTCTCCAACAATAGTTCGTGGTCTCGCCAGAGAGCAGATGTTGGTTTTATTTGCTGATGTCAGTAAATGATTTACTTGACTGTCACACTTTTGGCCAAATTCCTTGGTTTATCGGGATCGAGTTTTTTGAGCAGAGCGATCTCGTAGGTCAGGAGTTGTGCGACAATGACACTGCTTAGTTTGGTGAACTTTTCCATCTTTGGTAATTCGATGAAGTAGTCGAAAACTTCTTCATTTTGACTAGCTAGGCCTATCACTTTGGCACCGCGTGCTTTGACCTCGTGGGCGGCTGATATCATGTCGTTTTTATTGGTGTCAGCCGCCACCAAACACACGACTGGAGTGTTTTTTTCGATCAGGGCGATAACTCCGTGCTTGAGTTCGCCGGCACTAAAGCCTTCAGCGTGCAAGTAAGCTACCTCTTTGATTTTGAGGGCAAATTCCAGAGCGCTGGGTAGCAGACGGCCGCGACCCAAGATGTAAAGGTCATCTTTTTGACTCAGGAATTTAGCGACGGTTTTGATTTGGAAAGTGATTTTTGGATCGGTTAGCCAAGCTGCGAGTTTTTTGCAGTATGCCGCCAGCTCGCCAGCGAAGGCAAAATCTTTGGTGACCAAATATTCGGCCAAAGCCATGCCAAAAAGCATGTGACCAGTCAAAGCTTTGGTAGAAGCGACGCCTATTTCTGCTCCGACGTCAAGTGGATAGGCGAGGTCAGCCATTTGCAAAAGCGATGAGCCAGGCATGTTGACGACTGAAACGATTTTTACCCCACTTCGCTTCATTACTTCCACCGCTTCGATGGTATCGGCGGTTTCGCCGCTTTGGCTGAGGACGATGGCTAAGTCTTTTTCAGAAAACAGATTATTGTAGTCGCTATAATCATAAGCGGCTAAATGGCAGATGTTTTGTCTATGTTGGCGAAGTTCAAAGACGATGCTCATCGCAGCGTAGCTGGCTGAGCCAGCGCCAACCACATAAATATTTCTTGCCCCATCAATTTCTTTGGCGATTGAAGCGAATAAATTTTGCTTATTTAGAATTACCTTTTGCAGCGAATCTGGTTGCTCGTGGATTTCTTTGAACATGAAATGTTTGTAGTCGCCTTTATCTACAGACAGTGATTTGTGGTTGATTTTCTGGAAAGTGATTTTTTGGCCGCTAAAATTTTGCAGTTGACCGGCAAAATGCACTAGTTCGCCATTTTCGAGGACATGGTAGTTAAGTGCATCATGACTAATTGAGGCCAGGTCAGAAGAAAAGAAATAGCTGTCATTTTTGCCTTGACCGACTATGAGTGGCGAACCTTGGCGGTAAGCCCAAACTTCGCCTGTTTGAGTCAAAAGCAAAATGGTGTTACGACCCGCTAGTCTTTTGATTACTTGTTGGATTTTTGGTGCTTCGATTTTGGTCTTACAAGTAGTTTCGATCAGAGCGACAATCACTTCAGTGTCGGTTTCCGTGTGAAACTTATATCCACTTTGCTGCAATTCTTCTTTGAGCTCCTGATAATTTTCCAAGACGCCATTTTGCACCAGCGCGAAACTGCCGTTTTGCGCCAGATGCGGGTGGGCATTATTTTCTGTAACGCCGCCGTGGGTGGCCCAGCGAGTGTGACCGATGGCGGTCGCGCTGTCGGCCAATGTTAATTTTTTGACTTCCCCAATTTTGCCAACGTGTTTTTCAATTTTGATTTGTCTATCACAGATGGCGATGCCCCAGGAATCGTAGCCACGGTACTCGATTCTTTTCAGACCAGCTAATACTTTTTGACTTGCCATCGCGTCGCCCAAACAGGCGTAGATACCACACATATGTTGCTTTCTTTTACTGCTGATAAATATTGATAAGATTTTGCAAGCAAGACTTTGTGAATTTGATCCTGATTGTTAATTGGATGGATCTTTGTTTGTCGCCAAAGGCTCAACCACCCAGAGGGTCTCCGTAGATGCTCTGCAGATTGCTCCGCAGGTCCGAGCGCTTTTTGTTTTTAGGTAAAAAGCATCCCCCTTCCTCGTCTCCAGATTTTTGCGAATTCGCAAAAAGCAGGCCACACGCTCTAAAGTGTTAAATTTATAAAATCCTTTCTGTTAACATTAAACTTTATTGAAGTATACTATATCCATGCTTAAATGTAATTTTGAAGATGGCAATCCTGTTTTACTGCGTCATGTTTGTGTCGATACTTTATTGATTAGAGATGGTCAAATTTTGCTGAACAAGCGCGGCACTTTTGGAGGACGAAAAATTTTGGAATATGGCAAATGGGGTTTAATTGGTGGCTTTGTCGAGCGCGATGAAAACTTGGAGCAAGCCGTCAGTAGAGAGGTGATGGAAGAAACTGCTTGGTCTATCGATGAACTTTTTTTGTTTAGAATTAACGATAACCCCAATCGACCAAAAGAAGATCGCCAGAACATTAGTTTTGTTTATGTTGCCAAGGCAAAAGAGCAAATTGGCAAGAGTGACGATGAAGAAGTTTTGAGCTTGCAGTGGTTTGCTTTGGATAAGTTGCCAAAAGTTGAGGAAATAGCTTTTGACCACGGAGAAAACATTGAGTTATACAAGAAATGGCTAAGAGAACAATTTGCTCTTCCGGTGATGGGAAAAATCTAAATGTGGCTCCTATTCGCTTTCATTATGTTTGTGGCTTCTAACGCTTTGTATTTGCTAATCCGCTTGGCTCAAAAGCAATCCATTCACATCAGTTTCTATTCGATTTTTATGTTTTCGGTGCCATGTATCATTTATTTTGCCGTAGCTTCATTGACCCGTACTTCTTTATTGTTAGCTTGGCCACACTTTTTACTGGTGATGGCGGCGGCTTTTTTATGGAGCTATTTAGGGAATCTCTTTTCGCAAAAGGCAATTTTACTGGCGCCTAACCCCGGTTACAGCTTGATTTTGCAAAAAAGCTACGTGGTGCTAACGACCATTGCTGCTGTGTTTTTCTTTGACGCTGAGTTTAGTTGGCAAAAATTTACCGCCATTTTGGCAATTTTACTTTTTGCGCTGATGATTAGTTCTGCCCCCAAAAATCAAAAACTCAGCGACAGCAGGTGGGTTGTATTTTCCATTCTCACCAATCTGTGTTTTGCTTTTGGTTCACTGATCTCCAAGCATTTCCTCAATCTTGGCCTAGAGCCTTTTGTTTATCTTTTTTATACTAATCTTTTTGTGTCAATTTTGAGCTTTTTCGATTTTAGGCGGCAAAAAATGCAGGTTACTTTAACCAATTGGCAGTGGTTGCTGATGATAGCGATTGGTATTTCGGGTGCTATTTTCAATTTTTCGATGCAGTCGGCCTACAAGACGGCGCCCAACATTGGCTATGTCTCTGGCATCAACGTCGCTTCGATCATGAGTGTGACTTTCTTGTCAGCCTTGATTTTCAAGGACAGCCTGTCTCGCAGCAAAATCATCGGCATTGCCGGTGTTTTCGTCGGTTTGCTATTTTTGATTTTTTAGAAATTTTTGTCACCCCAGCTGTGCAAGGTGGTGATGATTGGTAAAAGTGATTGGCCTTTTTTGGTCAATTGGTACTTGACCCTTGGAGGATTGCCTCCGAGAGTTTTGCGGGTGACGAGCTTAAGTTTTTGTAAATCTTTGAGCTTTTCCGAAAGTACTTTGGCGGAGATGGGACCGATGGCTTTTTTGAGTTCATTGAAACCAGCTTTGCCTTCACTCACGTGCCAGACTATGACTAGGCTCCATTTGCCTCCTAGTAGGCTAAGGAATTTTTGTAGCGGACATCGTTTTTTTGACATGTTGCTTATGAGTATTGATGGTTACTTTCTTGTACCTACTTTATTTTTGTAACTAGTTGCTTTAAGATTCTCTTTGAATTATATCACCAATTAGAGAATACTTTTCCCACTGGAGGACAAGCGAAGCTTGGCTGACTACGGAGCTCACAGTAGTTTCGGTAAGTGGGTGATTATCGAGAATGAGGTGGTTTCACAGCGAATTCAAGTGATTTTGGTCGAGGAAGCCTTGGGTTTCTAACTTGCTTATTCAAGTATTTTGTATTAGACTTTTGGCCAGTTACTTTTAAGCGTAAAGGTTTTTTATGAAGCAAACAGTTGTTACTCTCTTGATGGTGGCTTTAATCGCTGGCCTGATGTCCATGGTGGTAATCGGTAGCAACAAAAAGGAGCAGTCAGTTTCTATAGACAGAATGGCTGAGTTACGTGAGGGTGACCCTATCTACTATTACGGGACCACTTGTCCTTATTGTAAAGTTGTCGCTGAGTGGTTGGACGAAAACAAGATTGCAGAAAAAGTTAATTTTACTAAGAAAGAAGTTTGGAGTAATCAAGTCAACGCTAGTGAGCTCAATCGCGTCGCTGCTAGCTGTGGCCTAGATACCTCTACTATCGGCGTGCCCTTTCTTTATGCAGAGGGTGAATGTTTAATTGGGGCGCCAGATATTATTGGTTACTTTGAAAATAAGTTAGAGGAAATGGGTTCGCCGGTTGATCCAGCTACCAATCCTCTCAACCAAGCAACCGAGGATTTAGAACAAGAAGAAGAGGAGAATAATGAAACTACTAACTAGCCTGTTATCTATTTTGACCTTTTTAAGCTTGGCTCCCCAGGCTCAAGCTGTTTGTCCGATTTGCACGATTGCCGTTGGTGCAGGCTTGGGATTTTCTCGCTATTTAGGGATTGATGACACGGTCACCGGCATTTGGATAGGTGCTTTGATTTTGTCCAGCGCTCTCTGGACGGCCGGTTGGCTGAAGAGTAAAACTTGGCGCATTCCTTACAAAACCGCCACCTCCATTATTTTTTTCTACTTGTTAGTTGTGCCGCCACTTTTTTGGATGGGAATGATTGGTCATGACCTCAATCGACTTTGGGGTGTAGACAAAATTCTCTTAGGGACGACTGTTGGCTCGCTAGTTTTTACTGCTGGCTATTTTCTCGACCAATACCTGCGCACTCTCAACGAGGGCAAAGTTTTCATTTATTTTCAGCGCGTTATCAGTCCAGTTCTACTACTTAGTATTGCAAGTGTAATTTTTTACTTGATTACTGCCTGAAAGGATCGATCTTATGGCTAAAACACAAAAAGCCCTCTCCATGGATTTGGATGGTTTCATGAACAAAGTCAAAAAAATGGAGCAAGGTGAGAAGCTTGACCTATCTTCTGACGAAGATCTGTCAATTGGGATCATGAATTTGATCAGCATCGAAGAACACTTGTTTTTTACCGCCAACAAGACTGGCAAAGCCAGCTATTACGACCTACTCTATGAAGTACGTGAGATCCGCAAAGCTTTGCTCAAGCGCATAATTAAGCAATACGAAGGTGAAGTTTGGTGTATTAGCAAGCATCTTTTAGCGGCCTCGATGCGTCTGATGGAAGTGGGCACCAAGGCGTTAACCAAAGGCGACAAGAAGGATGCAGAAGATTTATTCAAAAAATCCTATGACCTCTACACGCTTTTTTGGGGACTAAACTTAGGTGCAGTCAAGCTAGATGATGTCAAAAAGGATAAGTCTCTAGCCAGCAAGATAGATTTCACTAACGAAGCCAAGCCGCCCAAAGTGCAGGGCAAGGCCAGTGTCTTCGACAAACTCGGAGCGATGGTCAAGAAGGCGATTGATTGTTGCATCGAATAAGCGTAGACTGATCCTAAAGGAGGTGATTTTATGAAAAGATTTTTAATTCCTGTGTTTGTCGTTTTGTTTGTCGCTTTGGTTCTTACTGAAGTTTCGGCAGAGGAAATGAGAGATCGTAGGTTGCTTGGAGAGCCAGTCGCAGAAAGACAAGAGGCTAGAGAAAAATTAATGGAAGTTGTTCAAGCAAACAGAGAAGAATTCAAAAATATTCGTCAAGAAAAAATGTCTGAAGTGGCCAAGCAGGTCAAAATTTTACAAGAAGAACGAGGCGATGGAGATGAGTCAGGCATTGGTCTGAAAGTGCGCGAGATTGCTCGAAATCAAATAGCTGCTCAGGAAAAGATTAGCAACAAGTTAGAGCAGATGGAGCAGCGCAGAGTTTGGGTCAAAAAAATGTTTGGCTACAACAAAGAAGCGGTAGCTTCTATTCAAGAAGAAATTGCTGCTAACAGGGAACGAGCTCAAGAGCTATTGAAGTTGCAAGAAGAAAGCACCGATCAGGAAGAAATTGCCGAAATAGAAGCAGCTATTGAAGCGCTGACAGAACAAAATGCTTATTTGCAGGAGTCGATTCGCGAAGAGATGCAAAATCAAGGTTTTTTTAGTCGATTTCGTAATTTTTTTAAGAGAGACTGATAATTAGAGTTGTTTTTTGATAAACTCCCGCAATTCTGTCCAGTTATTACTACCAGCTTTTGGAATGACGATAAAGGCTCCAGTGCTAGATTTACTGCTTTGTAAAACATTTTCTGGGCTCAAATTGATGCTTGTGATGCTGAAACTGTCTGCATCGACTAGCAAAGGGGCGAGATATTTAGCACTTTCCAGATCAAGATTAGTGCTGACGTGTTTGCTGAGGGCTTGGTGAAATTTGGAGACGTGTTGCAAAGCCTCTAGACTAAAAAGTTTGCGGCGAATAGCATCCAGCACTTCCACTTGGCGACGACTGCGATCGTAATCGCTTGAACTGTGGCGCGAGCGGACGTAAGCGAGCGCCTCATGACCTTCCATTTTGACTAAGCCTTTTTCGAAGCGCAAATGTTCGTAGCGACAAGCAAATTTGCTTTCTAGAGCAAAGCCGCTAAGATTGGCGGTCATTTGGGCAATTTCTTCTGCCGAGTAACCGCAGGGGTTAAGCTGCTCGCCATCGAGCGGGTACCAGGGGTCGTCTAAGGTTTGACTTACTTCGACTTCAATGCTGCCGAGTTCGTTGCCAATAGTGCGTTTGAAGCCTACAAAATCGATGCCGATATAGTATTTGATTGGTAAGCCAGTGATTTGACTGAGACTCTTTTGCATCAGGGCCAGACCATCTTCGACTTTACCAGATTTCATGCCGCGACTAAGTAGCGCGTTGACCTTATTGCCATCAGGCATGTAGAGGTCACGTGGGATGGAGATAAAAGTGATGGTTTTCTTTGGAAAATTGAAGTGGGCGATCTGGATGACATCGCTTAGAAATCCACCTTGATGACCTGGACCGCCATAGCCTGCTAGTAAAACGTTGAGAGTTTCTCTGTCTTCCTCTGGAACTTGGTCTAGACCAAGTAAGATTTCCTCGTCCAGATTGATGAGATTGCTGTCTATTTGTGGCGATCTGGCTTGACTGAAGTAGTGGTAGCTGGCGAAGGCTGAGACAGACAAAACAGTCAAAATAATTAAGGTAAAAGCAATAGTAATCAAAAGGCGTTGTTTTCTTTCTAGCTGTCGGAAACGCCTAAAAAAATTGAGACTCATCTGTGAAAGGAGTATAAACAATGTGGCAAGTTTTGCAATGAGGTTTGCTCTTTGCCTTGCAAAAAGCGTGAGGGTCCGAAATTCGCTTTGCATCTTTCGTGACCAAAAGGTCCGAAATCGCTTTGCATCTTTCGTACCAAAGGTCCGAAATTCGCTTTGCATCTTTCGTACCAGCTGCTTTTTGCCTTGCAAAAAGACAGGGTCCGAAATACAATTCATAGCATGAGTCAAATTCACGATCTGACAACTTTTCAATTTCCTTATGACAGTCATCGTTTCGCTGGTCAGGCAAATGATGAGAAGATTCTTTACATTACGAGAGAGCACCCTCTGTTTTTATCTGTCAGAATGTTTTTTGTCGTTTTGATTGCTTTGACTATTTTTTCGACGGCTTGGCTTTTTTCTTTGGCTTTCCAAAATATTTTTTCTTTTAGTTCTTTGGCTGCAGTTTTGCCAATCACTTTGTTGGTTGCTGGCTGTTTTGCCTTGATTGGTTGGTGGTGGGTCTATAATCTGTGGCGTAAGAGCTTAGCGATCTTGACTAATAAACGCTTGCTCAAGATTGTCTACACCACTCCCTTTAATCGTTACAACCAAAGTTTACCTTTGACCATGATCGTTGACACCAGCTGTAATAATCAAGGTTTTATCGCGGGAGTGGCTCACTCGACATTACAAATTGGCACTCTAACTGCTCGTTCCAGCGCCTCAAGCTCAGGGGTGGCTACTGAGGACACTGGTAGAGTTAACAAAAAATATTTTTATTTGGAAAACATTAAATATTGTGAAGACCTGCAACAATACCTTAATAAGGTACTCAGCTTGACTCACATGCCAGAGAAGCTAGATGCTTTTCGACCCTTTATCCCTCATTTGAAGGGTAAGGTTAGGGAGAAATTCATCAGTGATTATGAGCGACAGAGCGAAACCAAGGAATAATTAAGCTGGTTTGTTGTTTATAATTTAGCCAACTTGAACCATATTTTTGTGCGTAATTTTTTTCTAGAGTCGGTACGCCACTGACGAAGAGTAGTAAGACAGTGATATAGATTGGTGAAACGATGGCCAAGTGTTGCATGCCCTGTAGGCCGCTGAAGCACAGCAGATAGATACCCCACCAAACGAGCATTTCTCCGAAATAATTAGGATGTCTTGAATATTTCCAGAGTCCAGTCTGAATGAACTTTCCTTGATTGGTTGTTTGATTTTTGAATTGGTATTTTTGCCAGTCGGCGATGGTTTCAGTGACTAAGCCAATGGCGAAAATCAGTAAGGCTAAATAATTTAGCTGCAAAGAAAAATTATTTAAACTAACTAAAATAAAAGGTAGGCTGATGATAAAAATTGACACAGCTTGTAAAAACCAAAACTTAGCGAATGACCAAAATTGCTCTCTTACTCCATCGAAGCGCTGGTCTTTTTTGATTTTCATGATTCTTATAAAAAGGTAAGTGCTTAGGCGAAAGCCCCAGAGGATGGGCAAAATTAGAAGTAAGAGACTGCCTCCTTTTAAAAGGAAATAAAGTGCTAAGAGGATGAAAGTTAAACCATAGGAGAGATCGGTCACTTTGTCAGTTTTGAATAAACTGGCAAAGGCGAAGAAAATAATTTGAATTAGAAAAATGATTAGGAAAGCTTCTAGCATATGTTCATTATGACAGCTTCTCGTGTGTTAAACTAGAGCTCATGTCGCAATCCCCACTTGAAGCAATTTTGGTCAGATATGATTACCCTCTGCGTGAAGAGCAAATTGCCAATGAGCCAGTTTTTCCCCGCGACCACTCCAAACTTTTGGTTCTAGATCGCCAGAGTGGCGCTTTGACAGACCGTCATTTCTATGATTTGCCAGATTTTCTAAGTGACAGAGATGTGTTAGTGCTTAATGAAACCAAAGTTTTTGCGGCGCGCTTGCTGGGTAAGAAGCAGAGTGGTGGCAAAGTCGAGTTGCTACTGATCAAGCAAACTTCCTTGGATAGCTTCGAAGCAATTTCCAAGCCAGGCTTGAAACTGGGTCAGAAACTATTTTTCCCAAGAAGAAGCTTCTTGGCAAATGATGGTAGTTTGTCGGCTGATTTAGACGTCAGTGATTTTTTGCAGGCCGAAGTTGCTTGGCGCGATGAAAGTAGCGCCAAGGTGCAAGTCAAATTTAGCCAGAGTGGTGCCAACCTGCTGAGCGAGATCGACCTCTGTGGTTTCACCCCGCTGCCGCCTTACATCCACCCCACCCAGTCAGAGGAAAAAATCAAAACAGAATACCAAACCGTTTACGCCAAGCAAACGGGCTCGGCGGCAGCGCCGACAGCCGGTCTACATTTCACCGAAGAGCTCCTGGAGAAGTTGGCCCAAAAAGGCGTGCAAATCGAAAAAATTACCCTCCACGTGGGACTGGGCACCTTTGCCAAACTGACTGCCGACAATCTAAACAGCAAAACCCTGCACAGCGAATACTATGAGATCAACAAAGAAGTGGCAGCGAGACTCAACGAAGCAAAAAAAGCCGGCAAGCGCATTATCGCTGTTGGCACCACCAGCGTGCGCAGCTTAGAATCAGCTTGGGACGACAAGGAACTGAGAGCCACAGCCGAGGAAACCAAAATTTTTATCGATCCTCCATACAAATTTAACTTCGTCGACGCTCTGATCACTAATTTTCACCTGCCCAAATCGAGCCTCCTGATGCTGGTGGCCGCTTTCGTGAGCGCGCCCAACACAAAAGACGACTTTAGCGATTTCTCAAATAGCAGCATCGGTCAAGCTTATGCGCACGCCAGCAAAAACGATTACCGTTTTTTCAGCTTTGGCGACGCTATGCTAATTACAGACTTCATACATTGATCAGAGTCACATTCAACTAAAATTGTTATTTTGTTTGATCAAACAATCTTTGTTTCATTCAAAGAAGTCGCTGTTGATGGACACGGTTGTTTAGTATAGGCTTTACCCAGCGACTTCTATGGACTCTGATCAATGCATGAAGTCTGCTCTAAAAAAATCGAATGGACATCTCTACCGACAAAAAACGAGCTCTCAAAGAAATCATCACTTGGCTGGCTAAGCCGTCGATGAGCAAGCAATTCATGACTTTGGGAGGCTATGCCGGCACGGGCAAAACCACCCTGATCGCCATTTTGCGCAAGCTGCTCTACAAGCAAGACCCCAAGCTCAAGGTGGCTTTCGCCGCTTTTACTGGTAAGGCGACTCGGGTGCTCAAAGATTATCTCAAGGAAAACGAAGTCCTCTACAAAGGCGACAGCGTCGGCACGATTCACTCGCTAATTTACAGCGTCATCGAAAACGAACATCACGAAATTATGGGTTGGCAGCGCAAAGAGCAAATCAAAGCTGATCTGATCATCATCGACGAAGCCTCGATGGTTGACCAGAAGATTTGGCTTGATCTATGCAGTTACGATTTGCCTATTTTGGCGGTGGGTGACCATGGCCAGCTACCACCAGTCAGTGGTCAGTTCAACCTCATGGAAAACCCCGAGCTGCGCCTCGAAGAAATTCACCGCCAAGTGG
Source organism: Candidatus Pacebacteria bacterium UBA6180 (assembly GCA_002422165.1). Lineage (GTDB taxonomy): Bacteria > Patescibacteriota > Microgenomatia > UBA1400 > PJMF01 > UBA1364. The sequence continues at coordinate 46,860 of DITQ01000003.1, forward strand.
CGGACAATCCGATCATCAAGTTGTCCGTGCAGGCGCGCAAAACTGGCCGCATCGACATTGGCAATTTTGGTCAAGGCGTGCGCAAGCTCTCCAAGAATGACCCAGAATCTCAGGAAATTATCGACAATTACTTGCAAAGCTATAACCAAGACACCCTGATTCTTTGCGGCTACAATAATACCCGCATCAAACTCAATAATTATTTGCGCAGCATCCTTGGACATGACTCACCCTCACCAATGGCCGGCGATCGAGTGATTTGCCTGCGCAACAAGCAGCAAAAAGCGCTTTTCAACGGTATGTTGGGAACGGTGCAGCGCGTGGCGGTCAAAGATGATAATTTCTACGAAATGAAAATTTTGTTTGACGACGAGTCAATTTACGAAGGCTTGGCGGTGCGCCAGCAGTTCGGCGCCAACGCCACCCTCAGCTACAGCAAGGAATCGCGGGCGCTGACGATGCAAGGGGAGCTGTTTGACTTCGCCTACGCCCTGACGGTGCACAAGGCTCAGGGCAGCCAAGCGAGTCGAGTAATTCTCTTCGAAGAACGCTTCAAGCAAATGTCGGACTTGGACTGGTGCCGCTGGCTCTACACCGCAGTGACCAGGGCAGAGGAAGAGCTGGTGATTTTGGGTGATTAGGTTTTTGCCGACTCAACAGCTATAATACGAATCTAATGAAAATCCGTTTAAATAAATTTCTAGCTGACCTCGGTTTAGCCTCCCGCCGCAAGGCTGACGCGTTGATTGAAGAAGGTAAAGTCCTGCTTAATGGTAGTAAAGCCAAGCTTGGCGATAAAATTGATCCAAGCAAAGACAAGCTCACGGTTAAAGGTAAAATAGTCGCTCTTGACCAAAAAACCGAACTCGAATACTGGCTGCTCAACAAACCAACCCAAGTCATCTCGGCCGTCAGCGACGACAGCGGCCGCAAAACTGCCTTAGATTACCTCAAGAGCAAAACCAAGGCTCGGGTTTATCCCGTTGGCCGCCTAGACTATGATTCGGAAGGTCTGTTGCTACTCACCAACGATGGCGAGTTGGCCCAGCGCTTGACTCACCCCAGCTACGAAGTGCCCAAAATCTACAAAGTTTGGGCTGAGGGTATTTTTGCCCCTGCCAAGCTCGAACGTTTGCTGCGCGGCGTCAAGTTGGCTGAGGGCAGAATCGCCTTTGACCAGATTGAAGTTTTGGAAAAGGAAGGCCGAGAACTGACCCTCAGAATCACCATTCACCAAGGGGTCAAACGCGAAATCAGACGCGCTTGCGCCAAGGTCGGTTGGGAAGTGACCAAATTGCTGCGCATCCAGATCGGAAACTTGCAGTTACTTGGCCTAATTCCTGGCAACGTGCGCAAGTTAACTGACGAGGAAATTCAGGATTTGCGCCAAAGTGTTGGTTTAGCAAATGGTTAGTTTCATGTTAAGATAGGTTTACTGTTATGTGGAGCGAAAATTTACCAAGCATTGTCAGCAAAGTCGCCATTGTCCTTGGCAGTTTTTATTTCACTTGGATTTTTGAGCGTTTGGCGATGCGAGCCTTCAACTCTTGGGTCAAAAAACAGCCAGAATCAGAGCAGTTAGATCCAACCATCACTTCTTTTATCAAGATTATTTTCAAAATCATCCTCTGGATCATCGTTACTTTGTTCGTTCTGCAGAATCTCGGCTTGCAGATTACCGCCCTGCTTGGTGGTTTGGGCGTGGCCGGTTTGGCGGTGGCTTTTGCTTTTCAGCGCATTTTAGAAGACATTTTTTCTTTCTTTTTAATTTATTTCGACAAACCCTTCAAAGTCGGTGATTACATCATGGTTGGTCCTGACGCTGGTACGGTCAAAAATATCGGTGTGCGCATGACCAAGCTGACCACTCCAGGCGGTCAAGAGCTTTTGATTTCCAACCGCGAGCTAACCAATGCTCGCTTGCAAAATTTCAAGAAAATGAAAGAGCGCCGGGTGGTTTTCAGTTTTGGCGTCACCTACGAGACCAAAGTCGAACAACTAGAAAAAACCAAAAAAATCATCGCTTCGATTTTCGCTGAATTAAACGAAGATCTAGTCAGACTCGACCGCTCTCACCTCAAAGAATTGGCCGATTCGGCCTTAGTTTTCGAGGTGGTTTATTTTATTAAGAGCAAGGAATATCTCGAGTACATGAACATCCAGGAGCAGATCAACTTAGCCTTGCTCAAAGCCCTGGCCAAAGAAAAAATTTCCTTGGCTTATCCGACTCAAACCATTAACTTAGTCAAATCTTCCTAACTACAGCAAAGGACTCGCAATTTACTTGCAAGGCGAGTATAATTACTCTTTTGTCTTAAATGAAATTTATGCAAATTCGAAATATCGCCATTATCGCCCACGTTGACCACGGTAAAACTACCTTGATCGACGGTATGCTCAAGCAGACTCACGCTTTTCGCGAGAATCAGTCGGAGATGAATCAGAGTACCATACTCGACAGCAATGATTTGGAGCGCGAGAAGGGTATCACTATTTTAGCCAAGAACACAGCGGTTTTTTATAAGAGTGCTGCTGGCGAAGATTACAAGATCAATATCATTGACACCCCTGGCCACGCCGATTTTGCTGGCGAGGTGGAGCGGGTGATCAGCATGGCTGATGGCGCGGTGCTGCTAGTGGATGCTGCTGAAGGTCCCTTGCCGCAGACGCGCTTCGTGCTCGAACAAGCTCTCAAACAAAAACTCAAAATGATCGTCATCGTCAACAAAATTGACCGTCGCGATGCCGAGCCAGACAAAGTGCTCGCCCAAGTCGAGGAACTTTTCCTAAATTTGGTCGATGACGACGCTCAGTTAGATTTTCCCATTCTCTACGCCGTCGGGCGTGATGGCAAAGTCTGGGACGATTTGCCCAGAGAAGAAGTTGGTAATGCCGAGCTGATCGCCAAGCACCCCGGCGACTTGCGCCCCATCTTCGAAGAAATTATCCGCACCATCCCTGCCCCCAAAGTGAACGGCGAATTGCCCTTCAAGATGCAGGTTTCCACCCTCGATTTCGACACTTATAAGGGCACTTATGCCATCGGTAAAGTTACTCAAGGTGTGGTCAAAAAAGGCCAGCGCCTGGTGATTCTCAACGAGAATGAGAAAGTTGGCGAGATGTCGGTCGCTCACTTGATGACCAGCGACGGTTTGGCTCGCCAAGAAACTGAACTCAGTCAAGCTGGCGACATCATTGCCATCACCGGCGCCGAGAACATTGCCATTGGTCAGACTTTGGCCGCGCTTGGTGAAACTGAAGGTTTTCCGAGCATCAACGTCACTGAGCCCACCCTGAAAATTCGCATTGCCGCCAATACTTCGCCTTTTGCAGGCAAGGAGGGCGACTTTTGCACCATTCGCCAGATAGCCGAGCGCTTGCGCAAGGAACAGAAGACCAACTTGGGCCTGCGCATTGAAGGTCCGGAGGGCGGTTCTTTTAATGTCGCTGGTCGTGGCGAACTGCACCTAGCTATTTTGATCGAAACCATGCGCCGCGAAGGTTACGAAATGGAACTTTCCAAACCACAAGTGATTATCAAAGAAGTCGATGGTGTAGCGATGGAGCCTTATGAAGAGATGACTATCGAGATCGCCAAAGAATTCATGGGCGTTATTACCGAAGAGCTTGGCAAGCGCAAGGCCAACCTGATCGACAGCATCACTAATGAAAAAGGCATCACCAGAATGGTCTACGAGGTCAGCAGCCGCAACATCTTGGGTTTCCGCAGTCAGATTTTGACCAAAACTCGTGGCAATGGTCTGTTTAGTTCCCGCTTCCTCAAGTATGCACCCGTCAGTCCAGCGTTACCACAGATGCGCAACGGCGCTTTGATCGCCACCGAGTCTGGCACGGCTACTGCTTACGCTCTAGAAACCATCCAGGAACGTGGTCGTACATTCATCAATCCTGGCGACAGCGTTTACGAAGGTCAGATTATTGGCCTGCGCAATCAGCAGGAAGATCTGGAGGTCAACGTCTGTAAGGCCAAAAAATTGACCAACTTCCGCTCCAATGCTGACTTTTTGACCGTCCTCGACACTCGCATCGAACTCAGCCTTGAGCAATCTTTGGATTTCATCGAAGATGACGAGCTTTTGGAAGTCACTCCCAAGAGTCTGCGCTTGCGCAAGCTCCACCTCAACAAGGTGGTCCGCAATAGGCAGGCGCGCTAAGCGCTTTTGCAACCCTCTCCCTTTTCGGGTAAAATTAGTCTTTAGATGTCCGATCTCTCTAAACCTCTTGCCGCTTTGATTCGCCCTGAGTCGCTGACTGATTTTATCGGTCAGGAGCATTTGGTGGGCGCTGGCAAGCCGATTAGCACCGCCATGGCTTTGCAGGCGGTTTTTTCGATGATTTTCTGGGGGCCGCCGGGAGTGGGCAAGACCACTCTGGCACGCATCATCGCCAAGGAGAGCGATCGAGAATTCATCGAGCTGTCAGCCGTTTCGGCTGGCAAAGCTGACATTCGCAAAATCGTCGAAGACGGTCGACGCCAAAAAGGCTTACTCGAAGATTATCGCGCGCCCATTTTATTCATCGATGAGATTCATCGTTTCAATAAAGCTCAACAAGACTACCTGCTGCCCTTTGTCGAAGAGGGCGTTTTGATTTTGATTGGCGCGACCACCGAAAATCCGTCTTTTGAAATTATCTCGCCTTTGCTCTCGCGAATGCGGGTCTTTATTTTCAAGGCTCTGAGCGAAGAGGAGATGCTGGCGGTTTTAAATTTGGCCACCAAAAAAATTCACGAAACTCAAAAATTAATCGACCAAAAAGCCAAAAAAATGGCTGTAGCCAAGAAAAGTCAGGAGTTTCTACTCAACTATAGTGCTGGTGATGCTCGCAAACTTTTGACTTTGATCGATAACACTTTTACGCTCTATGGTAACCTCGATTTAGAATCACTCAAGAATTCCTTGCAATCCAAACACCTTAGCTACGATAAAAAAGGCGCCGAGCACTACGAAACCATCAGTGCTTTCATCAAAAGTATGCGGGCGAGTAACGCCGATGCAGCCATCTATTATTTGGCCAGGATGGTGGAAGCTGGTGAGGATCCGCTCTTCATCGCGCGGCGGATGGTGATTTTTGCTTCAGAGGACGTCGGTCTAGCCGCGCCGACGGCTTTGGTGGTGGCCAACGCGGTTTTTCAGGCCTGCCAGATGATTGGTTATCCAGAGTGCGCTATTAATTTGGCTCACGGGGTGGCTTACTTGGCAAATGCCCCCAAGAACCGCAGTAGCTACGACGCGTTGCGCGCCGCCCAAGCGGACGTCCGTGCGCACGGCAACCTAGAAATTCCTCTGGAGCTCAAAAATCCTGACACCAAATTGCTCGAAGAAATTGGCTACGGCAAAGGCTACGAGATGTACCCCAACCAAGGCAAAAGTTTGCTGCCGGACAAACTAAAAGGCAAAAAATATCTAAAAATAAAATGAGTAAAATTTTGATCAGCGGTAGTTGGCGCTATCTTGACAAGAAACTAGAAACTCTAGTTAGAAAAACTGTTCGTGAAATTCTTGAACGTGGCGACGAAATTATTACCGGTGGCGCGCTCGGCGTTGATTTTTGGGCTTTGGATGAAGCGCTAAAGATTGATCTAAGTGCCAGTAGAATTCAAGTTTTTTTGCCTAGCACGCTTAGTTTTTATAGGAAACATTACAAAAAAAGAGCTGCAGAAGGCATCATTAGCACCAGACAGTACAAAGACCTCATTGCTCAACTCAAAGAGTTAAGAAACATCAATAAAGCCGCTTTGATCGAAACCCCTGGAATCAAAATTCTCAACCAAGTCACTTATTATGCCCGCAATAGCTTAGAGGTCTATCACGCGGACGAATTAATTGCTTTTCAAGTCAATCAAAGTAAAGGCACGGAGGACGTAATCGAAAAGGCAAAGAAAAAAGGAATCAGCGTGCAAGTTCATCATTTTGCGCTATAATAGTCAGGTTCTTTGATAATTTTTAACGCGCGCTCATAGCTCAGTTGGATAGAGCGTTGGTTTGCGGAACCAAAGGCCGGAGGTTCGAATCCCCCTGGGCGCACATTTATTATCACACCTGATGCCACTCGACAAAGCCAAACTAGCCTTCCGGAACGTCACTCTTTTTTCCCTCTTCTGGGCCCTGCAAATCCTCGTCAGCAAGATGGGCTTCAGCGCTGGCGCTAAGGCGATTCCTTTTACCCTCCAGTCGGCGGCGGTGGCACTGGTCTTCTTGAGTTTGCTGGTGATCCCCAAGCATTACAAAGAAATTCTAGCGCTGCCCAAGAAAATCCTCTGGAGCCTGCTCCTGGCCAACGCCATTAATTTTGGTCTGGGAGGCTTTTTTAATAATATTGGAGTGGCGCTGACCTCGGCAATTAACGCTGGGTTTTTATCTAAATTTGCTTTGGTGACCACCATTATTTTTGCTTGGCTTTTTCTCAAAGAAAAATTGAGCGTTATTAAAATTCTGGCGGCAGCGATCATGATCGGGGGTAGTTATCTAATCTCGACCAAAGGTCAAGTAATTGTACCTCAAAGTGGCGATTTATTAGTTCTGTTGGCCTGTGCTTTTTTCTCACTTGGTAACGTCCTGGTGCGCAAAACCCTGCGCGACGAGCAAGTTAGCGGCGATGTCGTTTCTTTCCTTCGACCGATTGCTGGCATTCCCGTCCTCTTGCTCTTCGTCTGGTTAGCGCCGCTTTATCCCGCCCCCATCCAAAGCGTTTTCGTCGCCAACTACTTCGACCTCCGCTTCTACCCCTATGTCATCGGTAGCGGTATTTTTACCGCCCTCCTCTGGCTGTTCCTCAACCGTACCCTTCAGGTCGCCACCGCCTCCTACATGACCATGATGTCGATGATGACCCCGATTATTGTGACGATTCTGGCCATCATGCTCCTTGGCGAGCAAATCGCCCCCATCCAAATTTACGGCGGCCTGTTGATCATTTTTGCGGGTATAATAACTCATTACTCCGAAAGTCACTTGGCTACGGCGAAGCACAAGTAATTTAAAAAAGGAAGGGTCGCATAGTGGCTATTGCATCAGCCTCGAAAACTGACGCCGATCACGGCACCGCGGGTTCGAGTCCCGCCCCTTCCGCAACAGTTGAAAAGTTCTGATAGACCCGTCTAATACCTCTGAATGGGTTGGTGGTGCTTACAAAATTTTCCCGATTTGAACATTTTTCGGTTCAGCAGCCGTGTAAGTGCTTTATTCTTGACTTACAGTGACTTTTTTTACTTCATCATCGTTGATCAAAACTGCCTCGTTATCTGTCAAAGTCACTACTTCCAAACCTTTTTGAGACATTTCTTTGATTGTTTCCTTGATTCTTTCAGCATATTTCTCTTTTTGAGAATGAGGAATAATTGCTTGATTAAACAAGTTTAAACCTTCGAAATTTTTTAAGTTGGGAACCTCATTTGGATCATCAAATTTTCTTGCACTCTCAATGGTTGGACAGCAAACAATCGAACCAGCACTTGAACCAATATAGATAAGCCCATTATTAAGTAAGCGAGGCAATAATTGATCAAAACCACTCTTTCTAATGTGATCTAGCAAATAAAAAGTATTGCCACCTGCCATTAAAATTAGATCAATATTTTTAAAGTCCTCTTCCAGTTCTACTAGGCTTTTATTTTTTAGATCAACATCTTTAACAGCAAAGCCCATCTCAATGAGCTTATTTCGATCAGCTTCAACAAAGCTTTGATCTTCATAGGGATCAGCTGCGGTTTTGATAAAAGCAACTTTCGACTCTGATGCTGGTTTGAGCAGCAACTCTTTAATTAAATCCAGAGAAACTGAAGCGAATGAAGTTAAAAATAGTTTTTTCATGGTTGATCAATCTTTTTGAATCTGGGAATACTTTTGCCATCAACAACTACATTTTCAGTAAACATCGTAAGCGGTCGAACCCACATGCTAGATAAATCATTTTCGTAAAGCGTTACATAGACAACTAAATCCTCTAAAGTTTCGCTATGCTTGGCAACACCAAGCACTAAATACTTGCCACCCTTGTAGTGTTGATATGTACCCACTTCAAAGTTGTTCATGATTTTCCTTTAGATAATTTTTTAATTTTTCTACGTATTTAAGCCTATCTTTAGGATCAGACAAGTAACTTTTCTTAGTAAGTTCTTGATTAAAATTATCGTCTTTATATCTAGGGAAAATATGGAGGTGATAATGAAATGCATGCTGATCACCAGCTGGCTCATTATTTTGGCGTATAGTTATCCCGTCACAGTGATAAGTTTCCTTAAATGCCTTGCTCATCAACTTCGAAACTTCAAATATTCGGTAACCTATATTTTCTGGTAGATCAAAAATATTCTCGAAGTGTTCGTTGGGAACAATAATAATATGCCCATCATTACCCATAATCCAAAACGAATTTACCCACACGCTAACGAGATCATCACGGAAAACTAAATCTGCTTGCTTGAGCAAAGTAGCATCTCCTTCAATACCGTTGCTTCCTAAGCAAATCGGACAAACATAATCTTTTGGGGCATTTGATCTCATGCCTTCATTTTACTAGACAAAATATACTTTACATAATCCGAAGTTGTTTTTCTGAAAGCATAAATTTGGTTTTAATCATCCCTAACGTTTCTCTTCGATCATCAGGGCTTCCAGTTTTGAGAATGTGTTTTAGATAATTAATTGCCATTTCATCATCATTGTTTTTGACAGCCCCATTTTCAATTTCTCCAAGGTTCCCTGACAAATACTCTTGATGAAGTACTTCTGATCTTAGTCTGTGAAATCGTTCAATATCTGACTTTAGTCGTTTAGCAATTTTTGCTTTATCGATTTTGACATTGCCAGCATTGATGTGAGCCAGAAGTTGTTTAATCAAATCACTCTCGGTGATATATGGCTCGTCACAGTCATAGTCTACTGATCTGGCGCAGTGGTAATAAATATGTTTGTTGTAACCACCATACTTAAGTTTCTTATACCGTTCCTCAGCAGTAACTCCACCACCACATGATCCGCAAATACAAAGTGTCTTAAATGGGAATTTATTCTTGTGCCATTTCTTTGGAGGTACGGTTAATTGCTTTTGCACTTTTTCCCAGAGTTCCTTACTAACTAATGGTTCATGTCTTCCTTTGTACCATTCATCTCCAAATTCGAACTCACCGTAGTAGAACGGATTCTTGAGCGTGGAATATATTTTGCTCAAAGCTAACTGATTCCCGCCCTTTGTTTTAAACCCAATCTCAACGAGCCATTTGCGAATGGTTCTGCCACTATGACCTTGCTCCGCCACTCGTTTATACATTTCCTGAACAACCCAAGCTCTTTCAAGGTCAGGCATAACTTCACTGATGCGATTATTGTTGAGGACATTTAAATATCCAACAGGTGCTAGCCCAGGTCTAATTCCCATTGCACATTTTGCTCTCAGTCCTCGTCTTACATTGACTCCACGATTGTCATTCTCAAGTTTTGCTTGACTGCATAAAATCATTAGTAAGAATTTTTCATTTGGACTGTTCGTAAAGCTTTGGGAATAGGTTTGGATTTTAAGTAATTTGCCTTGATCCATTAAGTCAACTAAGGATCCTAGGTCACCAGCGTTACGACTCAAACGATCAGGTGCCCAAGTTAAGATTGCATTATATTTTTCTTCTCTGATCTCTTTGAGTATTTCAACAAACTGTGGTCTTGCCCCAGAGGCTTTAGCGGAGTGACTTTCTCGCTTTGTTTCAACAATGCTAATACCCTCACGCTCAGCCAAGGCGAGCATTTCTTTGATCTGCGAATCAATCGACATAGTTTGTCGCTCATCTGACTCTGAAGACTTTCGGGCGTAGAGACAATATCTTAAATCAGTCATTTTTCTCTCCTTCATCGTTAAATAGTTGGTGTAGTCGTTTTACTGCCCAGCTAAGTTCATCAATGTATTTGTCTTGTCCAGTTTTTTCATAAAATCTGATAGCAAAGATGCATTGATCAAGAATTTTGATTGCACTTTTGAGTTTGTGATCTGGTATTTGGTCTTTCATCAAGGACACAAGGTACCGCGATTTTCTGATAAGTCTAGCTGTGGAATCGAGGCTGTTTGGTATCATTTGCCAACCTCATTTTTGAGTCGTCTGCTGTGCTGAAAAAACTTATCAATATATCGCTTATCTCCAGTAATGAGATAGCGATAAAAATAGTATTCACATCGTTTAATGAGTTTAAGCGGTTTGGTCTTGTCCATACAGCGACAAGGTACCGCTGTTTTGCTGAAAGTCTAGGCTTTGGAGTGTATTAAAATAAGTCTGTGGAATATCCAATTTCTCAGCAACTATTATCAGAGTTCATGACTCAGTTTTTTGGATATGGCAACTTAGCTTCGCCGTATTGGTTTATTGGTAAGGAGGAAGGCGGTGGAGCAACTTTAGAAGAAAACTTTCAGAGAATCTTAATCTGGGAAAAACTTGGCAAAGCTACAACTGTTGATAGCATAGAGTACCATCAAGGCTTAGGCTTTTCAGATTCGGCTATGCAGAAAATCCAGCCCACTTGGACAAAGCTTATACAAGTTTTGCTCGAGCTGGAAGGGAAAGACTCGTTAGACAAAGAGGTCAGGAGACATTATCAGAGAAACCTACTTGGAAGAGGTCATTCTGATCACTGCACCATTGAGTTAATGCCAATGGCATCTAGAAGCACGGGCTTATGGTTGTGGAAAGATATTTTTATAGAATACTTCAATCTCAAAAATCGCCATGATTACTTTGCGAAGGTAGCTCCACAACGAAAACAAATAATTAAGTCACTCATTGCAGAGCATCAGCCGAAGCTTGTGCTCTTTTATAGCACTCAAGCTGACTATCTGCCTCACTGGCACGAGATAAGTGGCAGTTCTGAATTTGTAACCGAGAAATTATCTGACAAGTATTTGTTTTATTGGAAAAAAGCAAACGATACGTTGTTTGTGATCACGCCACACCCAACAGCACATGGATTAACGGTAAATGACTTTCCCAAAATTGGACAGTTTATCAAAGGGAAGATTTAAGTATTTAAATTGTTTCCTAGAGTTTCAAATACTTGGATAAGTTGGTTTATCTCAACTTCGTTTAGATTCCACTTCGCCACAATGCCATACCCAGTACCATCTGGTAGTTGTTTAGTCTCTATTCCTAACACTTCTTGAATAGCAGTAGTTACTCGCCTCAATCTCTCTGGGTTATTGCACCAAAAGTCTAGTGTTTTGCCAGCAATGCCACCATTTACGCCAATAGTTGCAGTCAGAGCATTTTTCTCTTGGTCAGAGTAGGTGAAGTAGAAGTTGATATTTTTGGGAGTTTTACGACTGGATAATCCTTGAATGGATATGCCCCCTGCGGATATGTCAGCACTCAGTTGCATAATTCTTTGGACAACTGGTTGTACTGGCTGATCAAAAGCTTGGATAAATTCTTCGTCAGAAATAACCGTTGAGCTTACTCGCTTACTACCCACATCTTTTTTGACTTGAGCACCATAGATTTTAGGAATCAGTATTTCAAAGCTATCATGTTGGTAGTACTCTAGCTCCACGCCATAGATATCGAACTTGCTATTTTGGTTCATGTAGACAATTAAATCCTTGAGTCTGTCTTCCATGCTGTCCATCAGCACTACAAACTTGAAGTTGCCTTCATCTAGGTTGAGCTTCATTTGCTCTAGTACATTCTGCAATCGCTCATCATCAAGACCAAAGAAGGTCTTAATCTTTTCAGTTGCCGACATACCAAATTTCTTTTGCACATGACCATTGAGTTGGAGGAGGAAATCGTCAAAGTCATTAAGACTTTTCCAAAGTGATGCACCATAATCCAAAACCTGAGCAACCACCGTTCGTTTGTCGGGATTTTTATACAGCTTAGTTTCCACGAGGTAAAGCTGACCATCGCCATCGATACCGACTGCATCGATGGGCCCACTAGTAGTGCCAAACTCCCGAGCAAGAATTAACAAACGAATGTCATCTTTAATGTCATACAAAGGAATACTCTCTGGGTTGTCGTAAATATAGGCTTGCAGTTTATTCTCTAAACCAAAGCTGATTTTATCTAATTTGGTGGCGTTTTTCCCATTCTGGGACACAATTATTGGCATATTTCTTGGGGTAATGATAAGCCAGAGTTAGCATAAAAGCAAGCTCAATACCAGAGGAAATTGCTAACTCTCACTAAGTGGAGTGAAAAGCCTTTTCACTAAACAATGAAGGCATGAGAAAAAATGCCAAATTACCCAAAGTGCTTGGCAAAAAAGTTCAGCAAGCTCGCAAGAAAACTGGTTTGTCACAGGAAGCAGTTGCTTTTAAGGTAGGTGTCAGTCGAGCTTACATGGGCTACATCGAACAGGGACGCAACGTCCCTTCACTAGAAGTGCTTCAAAAGGTGGCTAAAGTCCTGAAGGTAAAACTCAGCGACCTCGTTTAGTGTCAAAATCATAAGGGTCGTTCTTCAATGTCCGTGGTTCAAACTTAGCGTCAAGGTCAGTACGTACCGATTTTCTATTAAGCTTAATGAAAATTGGTCCTGAATAATCACTCGCCCGAGCTGGAGTGGAGTTTTTCTTGGCATACTCCATCACTTGTAGTATGAGCAAGGTAAACGCATCTACCAAATCGTCATGCTTTTCAGCCCCAAAGTTAACGATCTGATTGATTAGGTCAGTCGCACCATGCTGAGGGAAGTGTATTAGGCCTCTTTTTATCCACCTCACCACCAAAGCCAGTCGCTCTTGCTTGCTCATTGCTCCGACTTGCACTTCGTGAGCGTCTACACCTTCCTCATTGAGTTGTTCTACCAGTGATCGCTGGTAGCCAGTACTCTCTACAAACAAGTGAGTGTTGGGATATGCTTTATTGAACTTTAGTAAAAACTCAATTGTTTCTCGAAAGTTTAACCGCTCATTGGTAGGATTTGGTTCTATGTAGATATGAAATTCGTCTCCCTTTTTATACACTGGCCCTGAGACCACCGCTGTAAAGTCGGCTTTGGAGTCTTTGCTGATTGCTAGATCAATACCAGCAGCTCGGTACTGTAAATATGGCTCCCAGCCACTAGGTTTCTCGCTGTAGTAAACAATGTCTTCATATCTAATCAGCTGGTCTTCCTCAGGCACTACTTTGAGCATATACTCCTGCATCCAAATCCGCTCATCAGCAACTCGTTCCCGTAGTTCTTGGATTTGATCCATGGAGGTAAATTTTTCAGGCCAAGCAATTTGTCCTTCATCATTGATAAGTGGCACGAATAAGTAGCGACCCGTCATAGTTCCAGATCTCATTCGCTCAATCAACGTACTCAGAAGCGAGTTGGGATGCAAATAATTGCCTACCATGATGATTCGAGTGTTTAAATCACCTAGTGGGGCTATTTCACTGGCGTAGAGATCATGAATGCGTTTTCGACCTTCTTTAGTTTTGATCGTTGAGGTGTCTTCGATGTCATCGCAAATGATCATGTCAGGTCGGTACTGTTTGTACCGCAGACCTCGAACACTTTGATCGATAGAAACCGCAGTAATTTGAGCACCATACTTTGAGAACTCCAAAGTCATGGCATTCCACTTATCGTTGGTTTCTTTGAATGGTCCTAAGTCACTGCGGAGCAGTTCATTTGCTTCAACCTCGGCTTTAATCGAAGCCATGTGCGTACGAGCTTGTTCCTGAGTTTGGCAAACTAACAACACATGTTTTTTGTGATGAGCTCCCATGATGAACCACAGTGGTGCAATCGTTGTGTAGAGCGTTGATTTACCAGAACCTCGAAAAGTGATATTGACTACAAAGGGACAGTCTTTATCTTCAACGATCTGTAACATTTGATACTGAAACTTTGCAAAACCATAGCCAAAGTAATGGGAAAAGTACACAGTAGCAAAGTAGAGGGCACTCTCTCTAGTTAGGCTGGCACGAACCAGTTCGTCTTTAACGATTGTTTCCATCAACGAGTTATTTATGAGAGGTGTCGTCATATTCTGCGCCTTTCATAATCAAATTTGCATTCTCCAATGCTTTTTTAATTAACTCTGCCTGCTCAGGTGTCATCACTTCATTTTTTACTTTGGCAGTAATTTCTAGCTTATTACTGTAAGCAGAGTGGCGATGGTTTAACCAATAAAAAATGCTACTAATGTTGCCATTTTTAATAGCAGATAAAAGCTGTGATTCAGTAAGATCATTAATCAGTGCTACTCCCTCTGACAAAGCTTTGTCTGCCTGCTTGGCAAACTCTGGGTCTTCTTCCCTCCATCGGTAGTAGGTTGAACGAGCAATGCTTAATTTTTCGCAACACACTTGTACAATCGGTGTCTTTTGGAGTTGCTCCAGCATGAGTTTACGGTTCATAGCAGTGCGATCTTGCAGGTCTTTATTCATGGGAGTCCTTTCTGACAGCAGCCTTAAGTCCTGTTAAACGCTCCCATCGGTCAACTGTAACTTGGCAGTATTCGGGCATGAGTTCGATGCCAATGCACTTGCGAAGTGTCTGCTGACTGGCTAACAAGGTTGTGCCACTGCCCAAGAATGGGTCATAAACCGTGTCGCCAACCTCCGTGCTATTGAGGATAAGTCGGCGAATTAAGGTGACTGGTTTTTGAGTTGCGTGCCATTTACTTTTTTGTGGCTTAGGTGCAAACAGCACAGACTTATCTTTGGCTTTGAGGAATTTATGCGTGCCGAACCAGCCATACAGGCACAACTCATGGGAAGGCAGGTAATCGAGTCTCCCAATGACTGGTTGTGATTTAACCCAGACCAGCATTTGAGATACTTTAAATCCTGATTGCAACATGCCTTGTCGTAGAGCAAAAACCATCTTGTCTGCGTTCCACACATAGGCCGAGTTTTTCTTGGCTAAGAATGGCTTGACTGCTTCTAGCCAGTCTCTGGTGAATTTGGCATACTCTTCATCAGACTGTAGGTGATCGTTAACAAGTGGCTTATGGTTAGTTTGGTTGAGTGAAGAATCGGCAATGGCGATCCCATATGGAGGGTCTGACTGAACCGACACGATGCTAACATCGCCAATCACTTTTTTAACAAACTCCTTGTCAGTACTACTTCCACATCCGATTACATGCTCCCCGAGCTGTAAAATCATACCTGGTTTTATTTGCATAAGATTGCTTCCTTTCCCGTTAATTTTGCATAGCGATCGATGATCACATCACAGAAGACTGGATCAAGCTCGCAGAGATAAGCTCGGCGCTTTAGCTGTTCACAGGCCACCAGTAAAGAGCCACTGCCACCAAAGGTATCAAGCACGAGGTCTCCTGGTTTGGTACACCGCCTTAACGCTTTTTCATGTAGTGACGGCAATTTTTCTGTTGGGTGTAAATAATCTTGTCCAGCCTTACGCTTGACCAACCAAATTTCCATCAGGTCTAAAATGTCGTCGTGTAACCTGTTGCCAGTGCCCACTTCTTTGTTTAAAATCTCATTGAGGTTAAGCAGTTTTGGGTTGCGGTATGGCTTGCCACGGACACCGTAAATTACCGGTTCATAGCATTTATTAAACGAATTTCCACTGGTCGGGGAGAAATTGTTCTTAATCCATAGGCATACCCGCTCGTGCTTGATACCTAGCTCCATGTAGAGTGTTTGCAACAACCATATCCAGTTCTGATCCATGTAGTAGAAGTAATGAGCATCTGGCTTGCTAACAGCAATAGCATTACTAATGGCATCGTGAAGGAATTGGCGGTATTCTTCAGTTGTCTTGGAATCGTTTGTTTTGGTCGCGCCGTATTTGCCTTTAGTACTGACTCCATTTGCGTAATCTAGCTTTATATTGAAAGGACTGTCCGTATAGGTCACATCAATCCTTTCATCTCCAACAAGTCGCTGAATGTCGGCAAGTGAAGTGGCATCACCGCACAATAATTTGTGAGGACCCAACTGATACAGATCGCCCAATTTTGCTTTTGGCTCAGCGTGCGTAATAACTGCCTGCTCGACATCGAAGTCATCATCCTGTATTTCCAAAGCCTCATCCCAGATCGCAGACAAATCGCTATCATCAAAACCTGTCTCCAAAAGTACATCTAGTTCAAAATTGCGAAGCAATTCTAGATCAAATTCGCCGACATTTTTGTTTAAGCGAAGGTTGAGCTTTTGCTCAGCTTCTAATGGTAAATAAACACTCACTGTTGGAACAGTTTTGTAACCAAGCTTCTTCATGAGTTTTAATCTTTGATGACCTCCGACCAGCACAAACTCTCTACCTGGATAGGTATTGATCACAAGTGGTTCAACCACTCCGTAGATCTCCAAGCTTTTGGTTAAATCTTCCTCAGCTTTCTCCGACAAGAAGCGCGGATTGTATGAGGCTTCTTTAATCTTATTTATTGGCACTTCAATAATTTGAAGATTCTTTACTTTGTATGATTGCTGTATGCTTTTGGGCATATCACTCCTTTCATTTGCGGAAAAATTGATAAAAAAAAGACGCATCCTTGAATACAATTCAGTTGCCCAGAAAAGACAACAAAACAATATTCAAAAATGCGTCATTTAACGTGTCCGCACACGACTCTCACGAGTGGTTTAATATTAGTTCTATTTAAACCTAATTGCAACTAGCAAAATTGAAAATTAGATTGATATTTCAATGTATATAGACGCATATACTTGCATATAGAAACATATACGTTTACATATTCTAAATTCAGCTTGAACAACAAAATAGAATTCTGCTATCATTACTTTGATAGCAGTGAAATGATATAAAAATGAGTAAAACCCAGTCGATATTAGCTCAAAAAATCAAAAGTCATAGAAAAGCCAATGATATGACCCAAGAATCACTTGCAAAAGAAGCGAAGATTCCATATACCACTCTGACTAAAATAGAATCAGGCGTTATTAAAAACCCAACACTTGATACTGTTATGAAAATCGCAGAAGCATTAAACACCACTTTGGATGAATTAACTAAGGAATAAGTATGGCAAAAAAAGACTACACAAACTGGGACAGAAAAGAACTAATCAAAGAGATTGAGCAGCTTAGAAAAAGAAAGAAGTATGGATTAGTTTGGGAAGACAAACCTGAAGATGTTGTTGAACAGTGTAAGGTAGAGCTACCAGTTCTTGAAGAAGTTACTGATAAAGAAATAATTTTAAATGCCAATGATCCCGTTAATTTGCTAATTGAAGGAGATAATTATCATTCACTGTCTGTCCTAAACTATACCCATAAAGGTCGAATTGATGCTATTTATATTGACCCTCCTTATAACACTGGTGCAAAGGACTGGAAATATAATAATGATTTTGTAGATTCAGAGGATCCATATAGGCATACAAAATGGCTTTCTTTTATGTCGCATAGGCTAAAAATAGCTAAAAACCTACTTAGCAGAAATGGAATAATCGTGTGTGCAATTGATCACTACGAGCTTTTCACATTGGGTTTGCTCATGGATGAAATATTTGGAGAATCAAATCGAATTGGGGTTGTTACAGTAGTAAATAAAGCAGACGGAAGAAGTGATGATAAATTTTTTGCAACAGCTAATGAATTTATGATTTTTTACGCAAACAATGCGAATTATTCATCAATAAACAATTTAGATTTAAGTGCTGATGATTTAAAAAAGAAATATCCAAAAGTTGATGAAAAAGGAAGATATGTAGAAAAACCACTAATGAGTCAAGGTGTTGACTCATTACGAAAAGACAGACCTACTCTTTTTTATCCAATTTACTACTTTGAAAAAACAAACACCATCAGTCTCTCTAGAGAAGATGGTTATACTGAGATTTTGCCAATCGATGTTAGTGGTATTGAAAGAAGATGGAGTTCAGGACCATCAAAAATTCAAGAGCATATTGTGAATGGCAATATCATTGTTAAAAAAGGAAAGAATGGAAACTTCTTTTTATACAGAAAAAAAAGAGAAGAAGCTGGTGTAAAGCCCAAAACATTTTGGATAGATCCCAAATATAACTCGGCGACTTATGGCACAAAATTAGTTGACTCAATTGTTGGAAAAACAAGAGTATTTAATTATCCAAAATCACTTTATGCAGTGAAAGACGCATTGCAGGTAATCACTAGGAAAGACTCAATTGTTTTAGATTTCTTTGCTGGATCTGGAACAACTGGACATGCTGTAATAGAACTAAATAAGCAAGATGGCGGAAACAGAAAATTTATACTTTGTACTAATAATGAGTCAAGCATTGCTGAGGATGTAACATACCCCAGAATAAAAAACGTTATTCACGAAAATCAATCGAACTTAAAATTAAACTTAAAGTATTACAAAACGTCATTTGTACCAGCTGATCCCACAGATAAAAACAAGACGATTTTGACCAGTAAAATATCAGAAATGCTCTGTATAAAAGAAGATACTTTTGAAAGTGTAAAAAATACACCGGACTACAAGATTTATCGAAATAATAAAAAGTATATGGGTATTATTTTTAATCACGATTCAATTGAAGACTTTAAAAAAGAGATCAAGGAATTTGATAAAAAAATAAATATTTACATATTTTCCTTGGGAGACGACACATTTGATGAAGAATTCAAAGATGTGATTGGAATTGCAAAAATTTTACCAATTCCTGAAGCTGTACTCAGAGTATATAGAAGAATTTTTAAATAATAGGAAAAAATATGTTAATTAAAGATTATCAAGATAATGCTGTCAAAAAACTACTTTCGAGGTCAAAGGAGTTGTTATCTCAGGGTGGAGAGAAAAGATTAATTTTCAAAGCTCCTACCGGTTCTGGAAAAACGATTATGACTGCAGAGTTTATCAAGCAATTGATAAACGATAATGAAATTAATTTTCCACTTTCATTTATTTGGACAGCACCAAGAAAATTACATACCCAAAGTAAGGAAAAGCTCGAAAAGTACTTTGAAGATACAAGAGTTTTAGAATGCTCGAATTTTGAAGATCTTCTTGATAAACAGATAGCTGAGAATGAAATGCTTTTCTTAAACTGGGAAAGCATAAATAAAAAGGACAAGAACACCATTGTCAAAGAAAACGAGAAGGAATTCTACTTAGGAAAAATTGTTGAAAATACTAAAGAAGAAGGCAGAGAGATAATCCTGATTATTGATGAAAGTCATCATCATGCCACAAGTGATATATCACAAGAGTTAATCTCAGATATTTCTCCAAGACTAACAATTGAAGTATCAGCAACACCTGTAATTCAAAATCCTGACGAGATTGTTTCAGTTCCTTTAGATGAAGTGAAGCTAGAAGGAATGATTAAGAAATCAGTAACGCTAAATCCTGATTTCAAAAACATTCTTTCAGGTGATAATTTGATTTCTACTCTTGCTGATGGAACTGATTCAATGGTGTTGGAAGAAGCAATTAAAAAAAGAATTGAAATTCAAGACGCTTATAAAAAAGAAGGAATGGATGTTAATCCTCTATTGTTGATTCAATTACCAGATAGAAAAACACAGCAAGAAGATGAAATTAAAGCTGAAATCATAAGAATTCTGAAAGATAAATATGGCATTACTATTGAAAATGGGAGACTAGCGGTCTACCTATCTGAAGAGAAGGAGAACTTAGATAACATTGCCAAAAATAATAATGAGACCGAGGTGTTGATTTTTAAACAAGCCATTGCACTTGGTTGGGATTGTCCTCGTGCACAAATACTTGTGCTTTTCAGAGATTGGAAAAGTTTAACGTTCTCAGTGCAAACAGTTGGACGCATTATGCGTATGCCACAACCTGAGATAGGACACTATCAAACAGAGATACTAAATCACGGCTTTGTGTATACAAATCTTTCCAATATAGAAATTAAAGAGGACATGGCTAAAAGCTATGTAACGATTTACACAAGCAAGAGGATTGACAGTTATCAACCAATAGAACTAGAGTCTGTTTATAGAGTGCGACAAAGAGAAAAAACTCGATTAAATCCAAAATTTATAAGAATATTTGTAGATGAGGCAGAAAAATATGATTTAGCCAATAAAATTGAAATCGAGAACCAAAGACTAGAAATTTCACTCATATCTGATTATCAAGCAAGTGGTGTTGATAAATTAGCGAGCGAAGAGATTTCAGGAGAAACTAAAATAGATGCTACTAACGAATTAGACTTGCAAAAACTATTTGATTACTTTGCTCGTAATAACCTTTCTCCTTTTTATCCAGAAGACAGATCAATTGGGAGAGTTAAAGAAGCAATTTACTACTTCTTTAAAATAAAACTAAATATCGATTACTCAGAAGAGTTTTCTAAAATTATCAATATTGTACTGAGCCCTAAAAACATTCAGCACTTTATAAACGTTATTGATAGTACTAAGGCAGAATATATTGAGGAAACATCAAAAAAAGCTAATGAGTTGCAAAAACTAAAAGGTTGGGAAGTACCAAGTCAGCTCAGCTTTGGTGGAAACTATGCCGAATTAAATACAAACAAATCTGTCATGACTCCGTTCTACTATGACAACAGATGGAAAACTGAAGAAATTTTCATTAAGTATTTGGAATCATACGATAATGTTTTATGGTGGTTCAAAAATGGCGACAGAGATGCAACTTTTTTTGCCGTGCCATACACAGAAAATGGCGAGGAAAAACCATTTTATGTCGACTTTGTTGTATGTTTAAAGAATGGAAAAATTGGTTTGCTAGATACAAAGAGTGGCAACACAATTAAAGATGCTAGAGAAAAAAGTGACGGTCTACAAAGTTATATTAAGAAAAACCAGAACTTTTTTGGTGGAATAGTTGCTAATACAAACAGCAGAGACTATACAGGAAGATGGATGTGCTTTACTGGTGTTGGAAATGAACTAGCTCCGGACGATTTTTCAAATTGGGAATTATTAGAGTTATAATACGGCGACTAACTCTCCAAAAAACTGACGAGGAGTGATTTAACACTAGGTTAAATCATGGATTGGGGCCCAACTTGCGTTGGTCTTGACCCAATTTGCTGAATCGACAGCACCTTGCTTGGTTTTATAACCTTCACTCCAAGCAACGATTTCGTTGTTTGCAGCGACAAGACGCCATCTGTATTCACCATTTTGGTCAATATAGATTTGGAATCTAACCATTTTTCTCACCTCCTTTCCAAAATACTAAAGGGAAGCTTGCTACTTAAAACGCTCCCCCGCCTAAAAACACCAGTGATGTCCTTAGGAGGGAAGGCGTGAGCTAGACTAATACCCCCTAATAAGGGCTGGAGGTTTCCTCGCCAGTTTTTTAAAGAGCTAAAAACGAATATATTGCGAAGAGGCTTTTTTGTCTAGAATATAAATATGAAATCACTTAAGCAGTTACTAATCTTAGGGTTATCATCACTGATCAATCTTTATTACTCCCTTTTCAAAAAAGACTACTACAATCGACACCACCTTGAAATAACTTTAGAGAATGAGAGGTTTCAGCTTAATTGGTATCACCATGATGAATATGTGTCATACAAAGAAGCAGAGTTATCTCGTCTTCAAAAAGATCTAGAGCCAAATGATTTTATTTATTTAGCACTTAGAGAAGCAAGGCAGTGCAATTTCATTATTTTTGATTGTGGTGATGACAAGCGATTTGTACAATTCTGGCTTGGAGATGATGATTTAATGGTCAGCTGGCCATTGATGAAGCGAAAAAATAAGCTAGACAAATATGTTTATCCGATGCTTGGTGTTCTTAATGAATTAGACATTACTCAACGACCGACTAAGGTCGGAGGTTTATTTAAAACTAAATATCAGTTTTATGAACTAAAACAAGAAGAAGGCTTTGAGGATTATCAGATTCACTTTGCCAATAATTATGATGAGGCAAGTTTATTTGTCAGTAAAATATTCACTGATGTGTTTGGGCAAGATTTAAAAAAGTTGCAGTTCAAGCTAGGATGATTTATGAAAATTGAAGTAACTGTTGGAGATATTTTCGAGCAAAAAGTTGATGCAATTGTAAATCCAGCACATCCTAGCCTATTAGCCGGTAGTGGTTTATGTGGCAAAATTTTCAAACAAGCTGGTAAAAGTGAGCTGGAAAATTTTTGTCGTTCCAAACTGCAAAGAATGAAATTAAACGCTCTAGCGGTTGGACAAACAATTATTACTCCTGCATTCAACCTCCCATTTCAAAGTATTATTCATACTGCTGTTCCTAAGTTTTATCAACATGGAGTGGAAGCTCTTACAGATTGTTATTTAAACAGCATTAAGCTGGCAATAGATAACAAATTGATGTCTCTTGCTTTTCCAGCTCTCGGAATTGGTATCAATCAAATTCCAATAGAGGCATCTGCACAAAAAATGAGAGAGGCAATTGATAAGATTAATACTGATTTAGGAATGGAGATAATTGTCGTGACTCGTGATGAATTTACACAGCAGATTTTTTCAGAAGCACTTGCCTGAGCTTTCTCCAAATCTCCACCATCGCCCAAGTATCAAGCTTGCAGTAAGTCAGTAAGTTTTGTCTTATCAACTCTTTTTCTTCTGTGGTTAGATTGCCATGCACCATCTCATACCAAGCTAACATCGCTTTGGTACCCTCGCCAATTTCAAGTTCTTTATAACTCAGCTCAGGACACAACACTGGCAAGACTTTCTTAATCGAAGCACTGCCATGAAAGCGATGATCGACATGCAAGCCATTTTTGAACACATCCATTAGGTCGTAGGCTCGTTCGTTAATGCTTTTGAGCTGTGGAGCTAAATCAGGACATAAAACCGCCAATTCATCATTCCTGCCACACTCAAAGCCTTTGTTCCAAACTATCACTGAACCAGTTTCACCAATGACTTTGCACAGCTCTGTGGCAAGATGTCTGGTTGGATCACCAGCTTCAGTGGCAAGGCATTCATAATGCTCGAACTCATCACTCTTAGGGTCTCTGGCTACGTGGATTGAAAACTGTGTTACCGCTTGCTGATAAGGCTTATAGCCATCGTACATCGGTAGTGCTTCGCCATAGGTTTCATAGTCTAGAAAGTAGATTGGATATTCCAGCTGGCTTAGTTCTAGAGCAATGGCTTCATGATCAATGATTGGTTTGTTTTGTCTGGCTGATTGAATTTGTAGCCTCTGCTTGTAGTTACTGGTAAAAGTATCAGGAATATCTTTGACTAGCTCTACGCCCATATCAATTAGCTCATGGTACTGCTTCTTACTTGCTCTCCCCAAATCATAAATGGAGTATTCAGGTAGGTTTGAAAAACAGTGATTGGGATAAGTGCAGGTGGTTGGGTTGAAGCAATGCTCATCGCATGGTTCTTGCTCTAGTCGCAAGACTCCCCAAGCTTCAGATCTGAGTTGATAGACCTCATCTTCTTTTTTGGCAATGTGGTTAGTCATATCTTCCACGATGAAGAGTTCATTGATATCAATCTCTCCTGCTCGTTGATAATCACTGTTTACTCTGACTAAATAGACTTTGTTGATAGTCAGTGTTGCTTTACCTACTAAATACTGGAAGGTTACATCATATTTATGTTCAGGGTGGATGGTAGTGCTGCTTTTTATTTCGTACAGATCATAGATGTTGTTGGTGGAGTCATAAACCAAAGCATCAATACGAGACTCGTAATTACCGTCAGTCAGTGTTGCTTCAAAGGACAAAGCTGTTTCAGCTGGATACTGAGTAGCAACTTTTTTTTGTAAAAATTCCTTAGCTAGTTTTTCCACACTGTAGCCCTGTTCCATGACGTGTTGATCATAGAGAGAAGGTGGTTTTGGCTGTGTATCACTGTGGACTGACAGCCACATGTGAAGCGGTGATTCGAGGTAGCTAAGAAATAAAGATTTGGTGAGTTTCATTAGAGCTAATTATATATGCAAATTAGATCAAAATAATGGTAAGCTACAATAAAGTATTGCTCTCGATATATGAAACAAAAAACAAAACTTGAATCTGTAATGGTTGGCGTAACCGGCGAATACTATGTTGCTGGAGAGCTAAGTCATAGAGGTTATATTTCTTCAATCACACTCCGTAATACCAGAGGAATTGATATTATAGTGAGTAATAAGAAAGGAACAAAATCGGCAACTATTCAGGTAAAAAGTACTCAAAATAACAAAAAGGATAGCTGGATCTTAACTCAGAAATCCGAAGACTTCTTTTCTGACAACCACTTTTATGTTTTTGTAAATTTGGATGAACCAGGCATAAGACCAAAGTTTTTTATCGTTCCAAGTAAAGAAGTCTCTGAATTCATATCTAGTAGTCATAAAAACTGGTTAAATAAAGTTGGCAGAAATGGTCAAAAACATATGGATAATCCAATGAGACTATTTGAAGATTTAGAAAGTAAATACTTAGAAGCATGGGGCTTTATTGAAAATTATTTGAGATAAAAACATTCTCAAGACCTTATGATCGAGATTTAGGATTTATATAAAGTACTTAAAAATTAGACATAGTTGGTAGTACATCCTTCAGAAAATAAGATAAGAA
>DITQ01000010.1 GCA_002422165.1 Candidatus Pacebacteria bacterium UBA6180
ATCTTCCTGCCACCTTGGTTTTTCCGGGGAAAGAGGCTTGCTTTCTTGCAAAGGGGAGTGGAGTGTGCGTGAAACTTAGACTTTTTTTTACCCAAAAACCGCCTATAATACCTTGATCAGATGCTGTAGGTCTGATTTATCGCCTTTGTAGCTCAGTCGGTAGAGCGCAGTCTTGGTAAGACTGAGGTCTCGGGTTCGATCCCCGACAAAGGCTCAGTGTGGCAGGGCGCCAGCGGCGTGCCACCATTAAAAGCGCCAAGGTACTCAAGTGGTCAACGAGGGCAGTCTGTAAAACTGCTGGCAATAGCCTACGTAGGTTCGAATCCTTCCCTTGGCACAATTTGTTCTTTAAGTCAGTCGCTCGCAACGAAACTATCGCCGCCTTAGCTCAGTTGGCTAGAGCAACTGTTTTGTAAACAGTAGGTCCTGGGTTCGAATCCCAGAGGTGGCTCAAAAAACTTAAAAAATATTTATTTAATTTAATAGTTCACTTGGAAAAGATAAAACTCCAGATAGAATTAAGACCACAATCAATACAGTATAAATGCTGCTCCAAATTAAAGTGTTTCTGATAGCTTTTTTTGATGTGATTTCCTTTTCTCTATTTTGGAAAAATTTTTCCCCACCTTTTTGCATTAGCAATAAGCCTAAAATATTGGTCAACCAGTAAGCGCTAACGAAACTTGGCAAAAATAAAGACTCTTTAATCAGGCCAAAAGGTAGAGCAATCAGGTAAGATAAAGGAAAGTTGACGATTAAATCATTCCACCAGGAAAGTGGTGATAGGAGAAAACCAACAATAGCTAAAAATCCACCCGTCACTCTAACCAGCAAACTGCGTTGTTCCACATTCTAAATTATAAACCAAAAAACTGTATAATTTTATCAATCGCTATTTTTTAGATTTTTGTAAATGGTCTCTACTTCTCTTCTATAAATTTTTTCCCTTTGTGCTAAAATATCAAATCTATGGCAAGTAAGAAAAAAGGTCCCAGACAAGCAATTGGTTTACAGTGCAGCGAGTGCAATGCTTTTGGCTATGTCAGCGAGTACAACAAAAACAACGAAACTCTCAAGAAGCAGACTTCCGGAGAGGGTAGTTTTCCTCTAAGCAAATACTGCAGCGTTTGCCGCAAACACACTTCTCACAAATTGATGAAGAAGCTCAAGTAGTTACATCTTGATCGCGCGCGTCTCCTTGATGATATTTTTCGCTCCCTGGTAGAAGATGGGGTCTAAGTTTTTGGCGCGACTCATGGCTTGAGCTACCCATGAGGAAGCGGTTTTGGCTTCCAAGTTTGGCATAGGGTGGGTGGCGCTTTTTAGTTTCTCTACTGCGAAATCTGCACTTGCTTCTCTGGTAATCTCTTGGAGTTGGGTAATGATGTCTTTGGTCGAAGCGACTTGTGCGGTGCCATTTTGCTCGAAAACTTCCCGCACGTTGTGTTCCCAGTTGCCCCATTCTTTGAGGGTGAGTAGAGCTGCACCAGAAACGACGGCGTCGTAGGCGGTATCACCAGAGGGCTTACTGATCATCAGGTCTGCAGCACAGAAACCGTACTGGATGAAAAGTTCGTTGGCGTCGACGATTTGCGGATGGTAGAGGATGACAAAAGGCTTGGCGAATTTGGTTCTTTTCGGGGTTTTGATGCGGCGATTGATGACGAAGTTGGCCGGGTCTTTGGGGCTGATTACTTGAGCACTTAAATTGTTCGAAGCAGCGATTTCTAGAGCCATATCCAAGTGATCTTTATGTGTCCCAGCGTAGAAAATTAGCTGTAGAAATGGTAATTGGCTGGTTTGTTTAGAACTTTGAGCTTTGATTTCTGGTAAAAGCTGTTCCAGGATTTTTTTGATTTCTTCCTTGTTGGTCCCGAGGCCCCCAGTGGCCAGACAGACGACTAGCGGTCGGTCTGCGGTCCAAGGTTTCTTGTGCTCATTGCAGGCGATAATCCGTGGGTCGATGGGTGGGCCAGTGACGATGACTTTATTAGCGATTTGCTCCTTGGGGATTTTTTTGCCAATTTCTTTGGCGAGGCGAAAGAACTCGACTTTGGTCGCTTCGTCAAAAACCAGGAAGCGCATGTTTGGCAAGTGAGCGTTGTCGAGATAGTCGCTGCGCACGTGTGGGTCAGTGATCATTTGGACGACTTTTTTACCTTCAGCTGCCAAGATGTTGCCAGTAACGATATGCATGGAGAGGATATTTTGACTGATTCCAGAGCCCAAGTAGATAGTCGGTGGAGTGACGTTATCGAGAATGGGCATCTTGGAGCGGCCGAAGCGGTCGACCAGATCCTTGAGGGTTTTGAGGAGACTGAAGCGGGCGATGAGCTTGCCGATCTGGTGGGTGAGAGTCACGCCCTTGAGAGCCTGCATACCGACGTAGTTGGTGCTGTCCACGAGCCAGGCTTTCTTGGGGTCGATCTGTTCGCCCCAGGCTTGCATGGCCACCCCCATGGCCATCGAGTAGTGCGCGCGGGAGAGGACGATATCTGTCGTTTTGTCGCTTTCCTTCTGGCGATGCAGCCCCTTGAGATCTTCACGAAAAGATGCTGAGACGGTGATGATCGGCAGGGCGGTTTTGGCCAGCAAACGCTGGTCAGTGGCAAAAATTTGACGAAGGTCACTGGCGATGTCGTGTTGTGGAGGCATGAGGATTAGTGTAGCAGGTTTACAAAAGTGAGGGGAAGGAGGGAAAACTACTTGATCTATTTAGATCTAATTGACCGAATAAAACACGAAAACTATAATAATTTTATGGCATATTCTATGCAAATTAAGAGCAAAGCAGCTGAACTCAGGAGAGAAGGTTTTTCCATCAAAGAAATAGCCAAAATTCTACATATTGCAGTCAGTACTTCCTCAAGTTGGCTTAGAGAACTGGAAGTTAGCGAAGCGGGCAAAACCCGCATGAGCAAGCAAGCCTCACTTCACAGATACAAAATGTCTCTACGCTGGAAAGAAAAGAAACTAGCGAAATCCATATCCCATCAGCAAGAAGCAAAGAAAATCCTAGAAGAAGTTGTTTTTACTAAACCAGTTAACAAGCTGATTTGTGCAGTTATGTTTTGGGCTGAGGGAGCGAAAACCAACAATCACGTGGCATTTATTAATTCAGATCCACACATGATTGAGTTATTTCTCAACTTACTACGTCAAAGTTATGAATTAGATGAAAGGAAATTTCGAGTCAGCGTGCACCTTCATGACTACCACGATCCAGAGGAAATTATTGGTTTTTGGTCGGAAGTGACAAATATTGCCAAGAGTCAATTTTTCAAACCATATATCAAGCCACACACTGGCTTTCGAAAGAAGAAAAATTACAAGGGTTGCGTCGCGATTCGCTACTATGATTCTGAAATTGCTTGTCAACTAGAGGCGATATATAATAACGTCTTAACAACGCAAAGGGCGGTCGTCCAGTGGTAGGGCCTTTCTCTCCAAAAGAAATGACGAGGGTTCGATTCCTTCCCGCCCTGCATCAATAAAAAAATTTCGCAACGCCAGATAATCTCGCTTTTATAAAAATTAGATTTTTAGGTAGCCTTGGGTTTTGCCTTTTTTGTTATACTGCTTCTATGCAGAAAAATGACGAATATTTCATGAGAGAAGCTATTAAAGAAGCGCAAAAAGCTTTGGAAACAGGAGATTTTCCGATAGGAAGCGTCCTTGTTTACGATGACGAGATTGTGGCGAGAGCCCACAATACAAGTTATTCAGATAAGAATAGACTTGCCCATGCAGAGATAAAAGTGTTAAATCAATCTCAAGATCTGCTTGAAAAGCATAAAGGTGAAATTGTACTTTATACAACCTATGAACCATGCCCGATGTGTTTTGGTTCTGCTGTTCTAATGAAACTTAAAAGAGTTGTTTCTGGTATAGATATTGATCAAAGCGGTTGTTTTGGTCTTCTAAATCACCTTCCACCTTTTTGGAATAAGGATAAATTTAAATTTGAAGTGACGAAAGGCGTTCTTGCCGATGAGTGCAAGGAAGTTTTTCTTAAAGGACACATGGCAAGCGATTATGTGGTTGAGAGTAAGTAGGTTTTCTGCACCTCATAAGTCAACGTATTTGTTTCCCTTGCAATGTAGGTAGATTCCAAATTGTAGTTTTTTCATCCTGATTTTCTTCATTGTATTTCTGCATTGTAGCAAATATGCTGTAGTCATGTGGTTTTTCCTCGCCATTGGCTCCGCTTTAATTTATTCCCTGCGTAGTATCCTGGAGAAGCGCTTCCTGCGTGATACCAACCCTTACATTTTGGCCTTGGCAGTGCGTCTCTTCGCCTTACCGCTATTTTTTTTGCCTTTTATCATGGGTGCGGCGGCTTGGCCAGATCTAAGTACTATCTCGATGCAGTTCTGGCTGGTAGTGCTAGTGGTGGCTTGCATTTCGACACCGCTAGAGATGATCTTTTTTTACAAAGCCCTTAAAACCGAAGAAGTCAGCTATGTGGCGCCGCTGCTTGGCTTGAGTCCAGTGGTGACGGCGCTTTTTGGCGCGCTTTTTTTCGGAGAGTACCCAAGTTTGCTAGGCGTGTTGGGGATGTTGCTAATCATTTTTGCTCTTTACACCCTCAATGTTCATCGTCAGCAAGCACATTTTCTAGATCCTTTTCGCTATCTTTGGAACAACAAAGCTTTCAAATACATTTTACTGATGATCTTATCTTATTCGCTGGGCATTTTACTTGACAAGTTTGCTATTGGCGCAACCGATATCTACTTTTATTCACTGGTCAACTATCTTTTTGTCTCTGTCACTTTACTAGTCATCGCTTCCTTCAAAGCCAAGGGTCAGCTCAAGGTGCTTCGCGCAAACTTCGCGCAATTCGCTCTTATCGGTTTGATTGTTGCTAGCTACACTTGGCTTCGTTTTGCGGCCATCGGCCAGGGCAACGCTGGTTACGTTTCGGCGGTTTTGGCCACCAGCGTTTTGTTTTCGGTGATCATGGGAGTGGTTTTCTTTAGTGAAAAAAACCTGCAGAGAAAGTTATTGGTTAGTGCTATTATTTTAGTGGGCTTGGCGTTGATTAAGATTTATGGGTAAAGACTTGATGTATAATCAAAATTATGGCAAAAAATTCGCCAAAAGAAATTTGGAGCACTCACCTCAGCGGTGATTCTTCCAAGGCCGCTTCGATGGCAAAACAAGAATTAGATGGCGTGCGGCACGCTGGTTTTAACGACTTCACTGTGGCAGTCGCGCACGCTGAATATGCTAGGCTGACTGAAGTTACAGCGCGTGCTGCTGCTAAGAAGAGCCTGACTTGGTCAGAGGCAAAAAGACTTTTAGAACTCAGTCTTCATACAGTAATAGACCATTATCCTTTATCCAGTGATCGCAGCGAGGCAGAAAGGAAAGGTAATTATTGGGAAGGTGTTCTGGGGGAGCAATCTGCTCAACTAATTTGTTTGCGAGATGTGCTGCACCTGGCTCAAATTTTAGGCAAACTTTTATCTCATGAAGAACTTAACCATTTTATTGCAGGCTTGCATCGTTTGCTAGAAAACTTAAGTGACCAAAAGGCTGGTGAGCGTTTTGCGCTGATTTTTTTGATTGAAGAAGCTCCATATGATAGGGCTAAGCAAGCATACCAAACATACTTGCATAAGTTTGTTAGCGAAAGTGGTGACAAGTTTGACTTAAATCAGGCGATCACCGTGAATTCCAGGTTTTTGGGACGATGTGTTGCTGCATCAGATTTTGACCAATTCAAAGCTGGCTTGGAAACTTGGTTACAAATTTTCAAGCAGGCTGGCAAATTGCGAACTTTTGCCATCAAAGAGTTGACCAAAAACTTGTCCACAGTTTTTCGAGATGGTTTGCTAGACAGCAAATATCAGCTGTGGAGTAAAAAGGCCAGTAAAGATAAGAATTTCAGATTTAAGATAGAAGAGCTGCTAAACAATGTATTTGTCGGTGTAGCAAAAAATGAGGTGCGAGAGATAGGAAAATAATACATGCCTAAGATTTACCTTCTTCGCCACTGTGACTATGCCAATCCACGCGGAATTTTGCCTGGCCGCCTGCCAGTAGAGTTGTCTGAGGCAGGCAAACAACGTGCGGCAGAGTTGCAGCAAATTTTTGCCCCCAAAAAAATCAGTACTATTTACAGTAGTGCTGTTAAGCGTTGTAAGCAGACTGCGGAAATCATCTCAGGTGGACAGATTCCCATCGTCTACGATCAGCGCTTACTAGAAACATTTTCTCCCTATCAGGGCTATTGGGTTGAGGATGAGTGGAAGCATTTTTTTGGTCATTTGGAAGATTTAGGTGGGGAGAGCATCGCAGACATTAAGAAACGAGTGCTTCACTTTTATGAAGAACTGCTGTCCAAATTGCAGCCGGAAGAGCACGTCATCATCTGCAGTCATGGCGATCCACTGCAAGCTCTTTACGCTCAAATAAAAGGTTTGCCTTTGAGTGATGAACAACATTTACCTGAAGAATTAAAGTATGGTTGGCTAGAAAAAGGGGAGTTTTTAGAACTCCAAGTTTAGATAAAAATCCGCAAAACCACATCGATGACTGGGCCAAGTAGAGCGCTGACCGCTGAGCGACCACCAGCCCAAGGTAGAATCAGCATGATCAAGATCATCATGCCGTAGCGATCCATGACTTCTTCGTATTCCAAACTGGCTTGATGCGGCAGGAGGGCGCGCATAATTTTGCCGCCATCCAAGGGGTGAATAGGCAAGAGGTTGAACAAAGCTAAGGCGACATTGATGAAAATCAACTGCATCGAAAACAGCACCAGGAATTCACCGCCGACTCCAAGCTTAATCAAGATCGACAAGACCGTGGCGATGAGAATGTTGCTAGCTGGGCCAGCCGCAGCGATCAGGGCTGCGTCGCGGACTGGTTCCTTGAGGTTGTAGGGATCGTAAGGTGCGGGTTTGCCCCAACCAAAGCCAGTCAAAACAATGGCAATCGTTCCCACTGGATCGAGGTGAGCGAGTGGGTTGAGAGTCAGACGACCTTTGATGCGTGGAGTCGGGTCGCCCAAGCGGTCAGTGACGAAGCAGTGAGCGAACTCATGAATGCCGATCGACAGCACTAGGCCGACCATAAAGATCAAGAAAGCAAGAGGACTGGCGAAGAGGAGGTCGAGCATAAGTCTAATGATTCTATTATAGTTGCTCAAATTTTGCCACTACGGTGTAGTCGTAGTCGGCCGGGTTGACTGTGTCTGCTGGCAGATCATCTTCGTAGATCACCTCCAGCTGTTCATTGCCAGTTTGCAGGGTAAAAAATAGATTTTCCTTGAAAATGACTTTAGCCTGAGTGCTAGTGTTGCCCCAATCAGCCGCAAAAACCACGAAGTTTGGGTCGTTTTGGACCAGAATTTTTTGTGGGCCAGTTCGAAGCTTAGACCAGTCGACTGTTCGTTTGAAATGAGCTGAGATCGCTCCTCGCTGATAGTTATAACTGGTGGAGCGGTCGATCAAGTTGGTGATTACTGCTGCAGCTATGAGTAGTAGTAGAAGTAGTGGGGTGGTTTTGGTGGGTTTCTGGCCTAAGTTTGCTGCCAGGAAAAGTAAGACGAAGACTGAGGCGATGGGCAAGTGATAGACGTATTTGTGCCAAGGAAAAACCAAAACTGGCGCCAAAGCCAGCAGGAAGCAGAGTAAATAAACAAGGTTTTTGGGCTTGGTGAAGATTTTCTTTGACAACTGCAGGAAAACTCCAGCGCTCACCGTCAGGACAGAAAGCGACAAGATACTTTCGAGGCGATATTGTCCCAGTAGAGGCGGCAGCGGGCGCAGCCCGCTGCCTACGAAGTTGATGACGTATTCGGGTACGGACAGCATCCACAGATTGAACCAACCAAGGTTGACCAACCAATCTTTGGGGTTTAAGGAAACGACATAATGTGAATGATCGATGAATATTTGGGTGTTAATGAAATAAAAACGCATGACTAAATAAGCCAGCAATGTGCCAAGCAAACTCCCCCACAGTCTAATATTCTTTTTGGCAGCTGTTGGATTGGTTATGTAGAGTAATAGTGGCAAAATGACCGCATTAAGCATAGCAATTTCTTGGCTAAACAAAGTGGCGACGTAAAGCAAGTAAACCTGCCATTGCCAACCCTTTTTTTTGTAATGAAGCAAATGAATTGACACTAGAGTGAAAAACAAGGCTAACTCGAATTGAATCGTGGACAGAAAATAAACGATGCCGATGTTTTGGTGATGAACAAGATAGAAAACACTTAGCAGCCAGGCCGCCAACGGATAAGTTTTTCTCATGAGCAGTTTCCAAATCAGCCAAGCATTTCCACTAAGCAGCAACAGAGTGAGTAGAGTAAAAGCACTGTGATTGAGGCCAAACAGAGTTTGTATGATGAAAAACACCACTTGGACACCTAGCGGTCGATAAATCTGGTAGCCGAATTTGTTGATGGGGTTGAACCAGGCTGCTGCTTCACTGAGCGATTCTGCTTGTGAGATCTGGAAGTGAAAGAGGTCGTCTTGGTAGAAAAAGTGCGAAAAAGCGTCAAAGTAAAAAACCAATGCCAAAATAAACAGACTTAAGAAAACTAGGCCGGGTTTTTGCCAAAATTTGTTCAACTGCTGCTGCATGGATTTTCATTTTAGCATTATTTATTCTCTTATGATAAAATACCTCTCTGTTATGAAAGTCAAACTAAAGAACTACTCCAAAATTTCACACATTGGCAACAATGTTTCGCACGCCAAGAACCGCACCAAGAAAGCTTTCAAGTACAACTTGCACAGCGCGACCGTATTGATCGATGGCATCAAGAAAAAAGTCAAAGTGCCCACTAGCGTTTTACGCCAGCTCAAGAAATTGGGTGTGACCACGCACTACAAAAAAGCCGCCTAATTTAGGATCGCATTTCGATACTCTCGGTAGAGGCATTTTACTTTGCCTTCTGCTTGAACCTCATCTAATACAAGTCTATTTTTCTCCAAGTGGCAGCCAAGAATCTTCAGGCGTTTTTCGCCTTGGTTGGTTTGTACCACGCTCCATAAACCTGGCCAAGGAGCGAATGCTTTGCTAGCGTTGCAAATCAGTTGTGCCTGAGTTATTTTGTTTGGGCAAAGTTTTACATCTCTCAATAAATCGCTAAGTAAGCCAGCTTGCTCACTAGGAGGTACGACCAGTTGCTCGTTTTTTTTCATTAGTTCGCGCAGGTTTTCGAAAGCCACGAAGCTATCGATTTTATTGAGGCGGCGGGCGATAGGAGTAGGGCTTTGTAGCGGCTGGGCTTGAGCTTGCAGTTTGCCAGCAGCAAAATCCGCCACTAAATCAGCCAACTGCGGCGCTAGCAAATCAAAAGCGTGCTTGTAATAATCGCTCTGAGTCCAGTCAGTCTCCACTTCGAAAGGCAGCTGAGCGATGACTGGTCCTTGGTCAAGTGCTTGATCCATGACCATCAGGGTAATCGCCGAATTCATGCTGTTTGCAAGCAAACCTTGGCGCAGCAATACAAACTGTCCAGGTGAGCTACCGCGCCACTTGGGTAGAGCGGAGGGGTGGATGTTGAGGGGAGCGATTTTAGGATAAGTAAGCAGCCACTGAGGAACCAAGTAGCCAAAATCAACCACCAGCAGCAGATCGATGTTGCCAAATTTTTGCAAGGTCTCTGCCAAATCTGGCGAAATTTTTTTGTCTACGAGTACCGCTTCGACTTCATTTTCTTCTGACCAAGAGTGTAAGGGGTTTTGCTGCAGCTCCTGCTTCCTGCCAACCAGCCGGGGTGAGGGTGAGAGGCTAAAAACTAGTTCGAAACGTTCATCTTCGAGCAAAGTTTGTGCCATGGAGACGGTGTGTTTGGTGGAGCCGGCGATGGCGAGGCGGTAAGTCATTTTTTTAGAGTAGACCTAAAATTTCTTTTTTATTTTTGACTTCAACCCATTCTTTGCCGCCATCTATGTATACTGGCAAATTTTCGCGCAAACTGTAATCAGTGAACAAAATGCCGTCGAGATGGTCAAGTTCGTGCTGTAGGACGCGGGCATCAAAGTCGGTGAAACGAGCAAATTTAGTAATGATTTGTGGCGCCTTTTTCGTCAGCTCACTTGGTTTAAGGCTCTGATATTCCATCTCCACCCACTCGTAGCGTGGTACTGGGCCATAGAGCTTGGGGATGGATAAACAGCCCTCGAAGCGCTCAGAACCATCGGCAAGGCCCATAATTTTGTTTTGACTGTGCTTGGTGATTTTGGGATTGATGAAAAATTCGACCACTGGCTGGTCGCTATCTTGGTTGGTTTCCCCAAGCACTGCCACGAACACTCGCCAAGACTTATTGACTTGTGGAGCGGCCAAGCCTACACCGCGTGGCTTTTCTTTCTTGATCAAGGTGTCAGTCAACTCGCGCAAAAAGGCGAAAAACTTCTTGTCAAACACAGCTACGGACGCCGCAACTTGGCGCAAGGTAGGATGAGGGGCGGTGATGATTTTCATGACGTTGTCGTATTATAGCTCACGATCAGTTTGATTTCTGTTTTGCACTCAAGCTCGCCTCGACGATACGCAATTTTTCTTGGAGCAACTCATCCTCTGGAGCGATTTTGCTTAGGCTGTATTGGTACTGCTCGCGAGCTTTTTCTAATTCACCAGCGATGAAATATATCCGCCCTAGTTCACCGCGTGCTTGCAGGTAGTTGTCTTTGATTTCGACGGCGTACTCCATATTTTGCGTTGCTTTTTCAGTCTCACCCATGATCTCGAGGACTAGAGCGAGGTTGTAGTAGAGTTTGGCATCAGTGGGAGCAAGTAGGATAGCCTGCTCCAGGGCTTGCTTGGCGTAAGCATAAAGTTGGCTGTCTAGTTGGCCGAGGCGGATATAGATGCGCGCCTGACTTTTGTAGAAGTTGAGGTGGCGCGGGTTGAGACTAAGCGCACGGCGATTATAGTCAATGGCTTCCTTGGCAAACTCGGCGCTAGCGGTACTTTGACCATTGTTAGCCAAGGCAACGCTTAACTGCGAGTAGTTGCTGGCCAATTCATCATAAAATAAAGCTTCCTTGGGCGAGTGGGAGATGGCTTCTTGAATTAAACCAATCCCTTCCTGGTATTTGTTTTGGTTGAAGTGAGCTTGGCCATTGGTGAACAGGTAATCGGCTTGCCAAATTTTCCAAGTTTGCGCTAGACCCCATAAGCCCAGAACAACTACAAAAGAACAAATAAGATACTCTATATTTGATAAATATTTGTTTTCATAAGCATTTTTGTTATTAGTTTTTTCGCTCTCTGGGCTGCTTGCGATATCCTTCATCAGCATGGCAGCGAGGCCGAATAAGATTAGGTTGCTGACCACCGTAGAAAAACCGAAAAAATTGGAAATGAAGATGGCAATGATGCCAGCCAGGAGTGCTGCTTGGTAAGGAGTGTTCTCCCTGTACCAGTAATAAAATAGGCCTGCAAAGATACTCAGGTAACTGAGCAAGCCAAGCAAGCCAGAGTTGGCTAGGGTGTTGAGTAGCTCATTGTGAGCCTTGTTGTAGAGGAAGTCCCATTCTGAGACCAAGTTGTGAGCGAGAGGCCGATCGAGATAATAACTGTAGGCAAAAGTTTCCACTCCTGAACCAAAAATAGGGTAGCGCTGCCAGACTTTGAGTGCGCCTTGCCAGACGATTTTCCTGATTTCCTCAGATGGCGTGCCGCCCACAGGAATATCTTGACTACTCAGGTTAGCTTGAAGCAAAGTGCGACTGTTGCTAAGCAGCCAAATAGAGCCCAAGGCGAGGACGCTGAGCACACTCGCTAAAATGATTTTGTGCCACCTCTTTCTTTGGCGGCGCAAAAAGGAGGCGAATAAGAGAAAAGCTACGGCCACTCCAAGCCCCAGGAAGCCAGACCGTGAGCGCGTGAAAGCAAGGGCAGTCCCACCGCTTAGCAAAACCAAGGCGAGATAGAGTTTGCCTGACCAGTTTTTTTGCTGGCCAAGCTGCCAGAGCGCCAAGGGCAAAAGACCAATTAAAAAAGCGGCTAGCCAGTTGGGTTGGCCAAAAGTGGCGAAGACTCGATCCTTGGGGTTGTTGTTTTCCGTCCAGCAATTAGTGTCAAATTTTTGGGTGATCAGGAAGCAGCTGGGCGAATGTCCTAGTTTCTCAGGAATGGCGTAGAGACTGATTAGCAGAACGCCCAAAAATAGGCTCCCGAGCATGGCTTTGATTTGATTTTTGTTGATGTTACTGATAAGAGCGTGATAGAGGGTGATATAAGTGATGGTAGAAAGCAAGCCCCCATTGAAGCGCGTGTAGTAGCCAAACCAAGAAGTGCGCGGATGTATAGATAAAATGGTCGAGGCCACTTGTGAAAGCAAAAACGCCCACAGAAAAAAATCGAGTTTACTGCGTTTGAAAATCACTTGTTCTTCGACCACCATTCGCAGCAGCCAGAGCGTGACGAGTGAAATCGTCCCGAGGTAGACGAAAATCATCTTACTGAACTCAAATAGTTCCTGGTTCATCCAGGTGAAAACGAAAGGAGTTAGAAAAAACAGTAGGTTGAAGTTAACGAAAACGAGTTGGCGCAGTAGCTTGGCAAAGTTGAAGCGAGATATTTGCATTGTGCATTGAATCCAATTATGCTAAATTGAAATTGTACAGTATTTTGTAAACAATGGAACCTGCCTATGATCCAGATTCAAGATGACGCTGCCGTCGCGTCAGCCAACCCAAACAATTCGCCCAGCATGCCCACTAGCGCCTACGTGCCGCCAGCTAATTCCGACGTCAATACTGCTAGCCATGCGCCAGTTTCCAGCCAAACATCAGCTCCAGCAGACAACTCCGCCGAGATTGATCGTTTGCTGGCTGAACTAGATAAGTTATCCAAGGGTTTGGAGGCAGAGAAGCAGACTGCGGCCGCTCCAGTTGCTGAGCCAGTGGCCGAGTCGTCAGCCGCTGCTCCAGAACCAAGTGCAGCTCCAAGCATGTCAGAATCTCCAGCTGATGCGAAGCCTGCTGCAGAAGGTGAGGATAAGTTTGATTTTGATGCCTTTTTAAGCGACTTAGAGAAAAAAATCGACCAAGAGGCAGCCAAAAACCAAAGCGCCGCTCCAAGCCAAACCTCGACGGACACCACTCAGACTTCAACTCCAGTCGCCAATAACGATACTCTCGAAGAGTCAGACTTCAGGAAAAATCGATCTTCTTTAGATTTAGCGACAGAGGATAAGGCTGAAGTTCCAGAAGACGAAGCGATTTCCAATCCGCCCAGCGCTGATCAAGCTTTGCAGGCAGAGAAAGCTGCTGCCGACAACAGCGACAGCGAAGATCTCAAAAGCCAGAATATTTTCGAGATGCTTGGTTTGAGCCAAATCAGTGACGAAGAGAAAAACCAATTTTTGGACGAGTTGGAGATGATGATTTGGGACGACTTCGTCATGCATGATTTAGAATTGCTACTTACCAGCGAAGAGTATGGTCAAGCTAGACAGTTGCTTGACGATGCAAGCAAATCCGAAGATGAGCGCAAGGAAGCCCTAGTCATTTTCCTCGAGAAATTGATTCCAGACTTAGACGAAGTGCTGTACGAGAAAGCTCTCGAGCTCAAATCAGAAATGATGGCCGAGCGTCTGAGTAAGCTGAAGGAAAACACTGATTCTAGTGTCACCGACAAAGTCAAGCAGGCTGAGATGATGATTAGCCAAAACAAGTGGCGCAGCGCAGCTTCTTTGCTCAACAACATCTAAAAGTGTTACACTCCACTAAAGGAAAGGACTCCTTTATGTCTTTCTTAGATTTTAAGCACCTAGTGTTGGTGGATCTAAATAGCAATGGCTTGTTTTTTTACCTAGCCAAGGACGTCAAAAATTTGCCCGCTCTAGATTTTGCCAGCATGACTTTGTTGGCCAAGGTGGCCAATCAGGAACTTTGTAAGCGTAATCTCCTGGCTGACGATCAAGAAACTATTCGCTTAATTGAGCAAAAGCTGCGCGACTTCGATTTACGCGAGTACAAACTGGTTTTTTTGCTTGCCAAAGAGTCGAGCGCTTTAGAAAAAGCTTTGTTGATCAAGGCTTTCCCTTTTTGGCAAAAAGTCGAGTTGGTGGAGCGGCATTTTTTCTATAATTTCTACCTGATGCAAAAGCGCAATTTCTCGCCAGTCAAATTTCTGGTCAACGTTTTTGCCGACTGCTGTGAGTTAAGTCTCTTCAAGCAGGAAAATTTGTTAGTTGACGAAAGAGTTGAGCTTCATAATTTGCCAGAGCGCTGTCAAGTTTTCTTGACAACTCACTTGGCTAAAAACCAACTAAAAAAGCCAGAATGTTTTTACTTTTTTACCAATAATTTGCCAGGCAAAATGCCAGCTGGCGATTTGGCCAAATACCTCAAGATGGAGGCGATTACCATCGATCAGTTATGTTGAGAACACGTTTGCACCAATATTTGTTTGCTTGTTTGTTGCTCTTTGTTTTATTCTTCTTGCAATTTTTGCGCTTGCTTGACCTCAGCGGTTTGCAGCATTTAGCCAGCTGGTGGAAAAGCCAGAACTATTTACTTTTGCAGCAACTCGGCCAGCCTTTGCGGCGCTTGCAAAACTTCTGGAATTTGAGCGCGCGCTTGGAAGATTTGCAATACCGCTACAGTGAAGCGGCTGCCACGGCCATTCAAGTCAAAAGTCTAGAGCGAGAAAACCAAGAGTTGCGGCGTATGCTGGAAAACACTGACCGCAATTATAGTCAGGTGGTGATTAGCGCGCCACTTGTTTCCTTCGCCCAGAGCTTCGTGGCAGCTGGACAACGGAG
Source organism: Candidatus Pacebacteria bacterium UBA6180 (assembly GCA_002422165.1). Classification (GTDB taxonomy): domain Bacteria; phylum Patescibacteriota; class Microgenomatia; order UBA1400; family PJMF01; genus UBA1364. The sequence continues at coordinate 14,747 of DITQ01000010.1, forward strand.
CGGAGTGCAGCTTGGATCTGCTGTCCTACATCAAGGGACTTTGCTGGGCTTGATTGATCAGGTAGAGGAGCGGCAAAGTAGGGTGTTGCTGCTTTCTCGCATGGGCGAGCGAGCTCTTCTAGCTCAGACGAATCAAGGAGTTTTAGGCTTGGTTAGAGGCAGCGGTCGGGAGATTTTACTAACAGAAGTGCCAGCAGATGCCGAATTGGCACTAGGGGATTTGGTTTACACTAAAGCTCAAGAGGGGATCAAGGAAGGTCTGCTTATTGGCAGAGTGGTTAAAGTTGATCGAGATAACAAGGCTTTGGCGACGCAAACCGCAGCGATCGAACAGTTGGTCGATTTTTTTGCGGTGGCTTTAGTGGAGATACAGTAAATGCTAATCAATATTTTGTGGCTCATCATCCTCTTAAGTTTCGAAGCGACGCTTGGCTTGCCGTTATTTTTTCTTTATCTGGCCAGCCAACTACTTGATCGCCATGGTGAGCGCGTGGCTTTGTTTGGATGTTTTGCCTTGGGTTTGCTGCTGTCAATTTTCTACGGTGTGTCTTGGCCTTTGGTGAGCGTCACTTTGTTAGTTTGGTATGTAGCCAAGACCTTTTTGGTTGATCGGCACCTTTGGTTGTTGCTTTTGTATGTTGCTTGGCAAGCGAGTTTTTTCTTCCTGGCCGATTTGAATTGGCATTACTTTTACCTTGTTCATGTCGCTGTTTTCACTTGGTATTTCTTCAGGAAAAACTTGAGAAAGTAGACCTCTTCCGACATGAGAAATGAGTTGATTTTGTTTAGATTTCGTGGCATTTTAACCATTTTTGATGACGATAGTAGCTGTGTCCTACTTGAGGAAGAAGAAAGGTGTTAAAATGACATGAAAGGAAGCGAAAGCAACCTTTTGCTCATGTCGGAAGAGGTCTAGAATGCGCACTAAATTTGCAATCTTACTTAGCCTGATCTTAGTTTTTTTCGCTCTGCTTGTGGCACGCTTGCTTGATGTTACATTGCTCAAGGGCGCAGCTTTTCGAACAAGAGCAGACAGCAACCGCTATTTCACCAAGCGCAGTCCTGCCGAGCGGGCAATTTTTCTCGATCGCTATGGTGAGCCGCTTGTGCAAAACCAGAAACAATACCTGAAGTACTTAGACAAAGATCAGCTTTACAGCGCTAAGCAATTTATTGACCGCGAAGAAGCCCTGAGCCTGATGGCGACCGACAGCGCCAGCATTGGCTATGATTTCATTCGCGTTTATCCCTACGGCGAAGCCTTGTCTAGCACTTTGGGTTATTTGGCACCGGTGACGGCGGAAGATTTAGCAGCAAACAAATCCTTGCCACTAACCAGTCGATTGGGTCGTTTAGGTTTAGAGCAGTTTTTTGAGGCGAATTTGCAGGGTAGGCCTGCTTCAAGCAAATTTATCGCTAACGCCCTCGGGCAAAAACAGCGTCTAGTGGAGCAAACTTTGGCCACTAGTGCTGCCAACATCCAAACGACCCTTGACCCGCAGTTGAGTCAAGTGGCTTACGAGGCCTTAGCTGGCCGCAAAGGTAGCGTGGTGATTATGGACGCCAGCAATGGAGAGCTGCTGAGTTTGGTGAGTTCACCTAGTTTTGATCCTAATGTTTTTGAGAAGCATTTTTTGGCGAGTTTGCGCGAGACCAGCAATCAAGAAAGTCGCGCTTTGATTAGTGGTTATTTAAATGATGAACGTCAAGTTTTTTTCAACCGCAGTATTTCTGGTGCTTATCCACCAGGTTCAGTTTTTAAGTTGGTTACGGCTTTGGCAGCCTTGGAAACTGGAGCGATTGAAGCCAATACGACGGTCGATGATCAGGGCACTTTGGAAGTGGGCGATTTCTCTTACGCTAACTGGTACTTCACTCAGTACGGGCGCACTGAGGGTTTGGTGGATATTCGTCGCGCTTTGGCGCGCAGCAATGATATTTTTTTCTACAAAGCTGCCGAGTGGCTGGGGCCGACGAGACTAGCGACTTACGCGCGCGCTTTTGGTTTTGGTAGCCCGACTGGAGTGCAATTGACGCGAGAGGCCGCCGGTCTGGTGCCTGATCCAGAGTGGAAAGAGCGGGTGGTGGGGGAGAACTGGTATTTGGGCAACACTTACCACTTCGGGATTGGCCAAGGTGATTTGCTGGTCACCCCTTTGCAAGTGGCCAGTATGACCCAGGCGATCGCTAATTCAGGGCAGCTTTGTCGTAGTTCCCTGATCAGCACTCAGCTTCACCAGTGTCGAGATTTAGCGCTTCGAGCAGAGAATTTGGAAGTGGTTCTGGAAGGAATGTTGGCTGCCTGCAGTTCGGGCGGGACGGCTTACCCGCTTTTCGCTCATAATGCTGCTCTGACGACTACTCTGGAGGCGAATTTGCCAGTGAGTGACAAAATTAAGCAGGGCATGATCGCTTGCAAAACTGGGACGGCAGAATTTGGCGCCGCTGATGCGCGTGGTTACCGCCGCACTCACGCCTGGTTGACGGCCGTCGTTGGTTTGCCAGTTGATTTGCTGAGCGAAGATTTTCGGGCCAAGGTGGGCGATTTGCCGGCTGAACTAGTTATCACTGTTTTGGTCGAGAGTGGGGAGGAGAAGTCTTACGCTGAGGGTTCAGAAGACGCTGCACCGGTGGTGAAGGCAATTTTGGATGTAATGTTTACTTCTTCAGAATCTTAGGCAGTCACGCTTCTGGTAATCTTGGCAGCGCATAATGGTCTATATGCGCCCATCAGCCACCAACCACCAGATCCGCCGCGCCTTCCTAGTCGCTCTTAGTGGCTTAAGTGGAGTGGGAGCTAGGACCAGTCGCAAAATTATCACTGCCTGCCAGCAATACCAGTTAAGTGAAGAAGAGTTTTGGGCCAATCGCCAGCAGATTTGGCAAAAAATTCCTTTGTCTGAAGAGACGATTGAATCAATCAAAAAGTTCCAAAAAGAACAATCTTTACTAGACAATCTAGAGCACCTCCAAGCTTCGGGTTTACAGGTGCTGACTTACGAGGATCAAGCTTATCCGCCGTTGTTACTAGCAAGTGATGACTTTCCGACCGTTTTGTTTGTTCGCAGTCGTTATCGAGTAGGAGATGCGGCTTGGCAAGCAGCCTTTGCCAAGACCATTTCGGTGGTTGGCACTCGCAAGATGACTGGTTATGGCAAGCTGGTGCTGCGCCAGCTGCTGCCGCCACTCTTGGCTGCTGGCAAGACCATTGTTTCGGGTTTTATGTATGGTGTCGATCTGGAAGCCGCCCGCCTAACAGTGGAGAAGGGTGGTCAGACCATTGCCGTTCTAGGTTATGGGTTAGAGCACTGCTTTCCGCAGCGGCAAAAGCAAATGATGGAGGAGTTTTACGAGACGGGAGCGATTTTCCTGAGTGAATTCATGCCGGCTGTGCCGCCTGTAGCCGCCAACTTCGTGATGCGCAACCGCATCGTGGCAGCCCTGTCTCCAGCAACCCTGATAATCGAAGCCGCCGCCCGCAGTGGTTCTCACATCACCGCTGCTTATGCTAACGAGTACGGTCGCCTGGTGTTGGCAGTGCCTGGCCCGATCACCAACCCTTTTAGTGAGGGCACCAAAGACCTCATCAGGCAGGGCGCTACTTTGGTCAACAGCGGTCAAGACATTTTGACGGTGCTAAATGAAGATTATCACGCAGTTATTGAGCAAGCGAACTCTCAAGTTGGCGATCCAAGTCAGCAGCGCATCTTAGAGTTGCTCGCCAACCAGTCGGAACTCAGTTTGGAAGAGCTGCACGCTGAGAGTGCTTTAGAGAGTACGAAACTGCATCAACTGCTTTTCGAGCTAGAATTACAAGGTAAAATTGGCAGAAATTTCGGGAAATATTGCTTAATCGCGCCTCTTTAGGCTTGTGGCCACTGGCGTTTGGCATTAGAATGGGCGACTGTTAGGCTAAAAAATTATCCGAATTTTGCTAAGGAAAGTTAATTTATGCATCTAGTGATTGTTGAATCACCCACCAAAGCCAGGAAACTCAAAGACTATTTGGGCAAGGATTATCGAGTCGAGGCCTCTGTTGGCCACGTTCGTGATTTGCCCAAGAGCACTCTTGGAGTAGATTTGGAAAACAACTACCAGCCAGTTTATGAAGTGAGCAGTGACAAGAAGAAAGTCGTCGCCAACTTGCGCAAATTAGCCAAGACCGCCGACAAAATCTATCTAGCGACTGACCCTGACCGAGAGGGAGAGGCAATCGCTTGGCACATTCAGCATTTGCTGCAGGACAAAAGCAATCAGGATCACTTTTTTCGCTCGACTTTTCACGAAATCACCAAAACTGCAGTCCAAAAAGCGATCGACCAACCCGAAAAACTCAACCTCAACCTAGTCAACGCTCAGCAAGCCAGGCGCGTGCTTGATCGCTTGGTCGGTTACCAAGTTTCGCCAGTCCTGTGGAAGAAAATCCGCCGTGGCCTCTCGGCTGGCCGCGTCCAGTCAGTGGCTTTGCGCTTGATCGTCGAGCGAGAGAAGGAAATTCTGGCCTTCAAACCGGAGGAATATTGGGAGTTGTCCGTGGCGTTAGCCAAGGCAGGTATCATGAAGGAGCAAAAAGTTTTTGATGAGGCAGGCAAAATTAAGGAAGGTTTGGACCAAAATATCTTTGTTGCTTCTCTGGATAAAATCAATGACAAAAAAGCTGAGGTCAAAAATGCCCAGCAAGCAGAGCAAATTCGCGCTGATTTATTGACTGCAATTTACTCAGTCGCCAAAGTTGAAAAAACCAAGCGCGAGCGCCAGAGCTTACCACCCTTTACCACTTCACTTCTGCAGCAAGCCGCTGCCACTAGCTTTGGCTATTCTGCCAAGCAGACGATGAGTTTGGCCCAGCGACTCTATGAGGAAGGCCTGATCACTTACCACCGTACTGACTCCTTTAATTTGGCTGCTGGAGCTGTTGCTAGTGCTAGAGAGCACATTGCTAAGCAGTTTGGTGCAGAGTATCTGCCAGCTAAGCCAAGAATTTTCGCCAAAAAGTCCAAAAATGCTCAAGAAGCCCACGAAGCCATTCGTGTCACTGATCTAAGCGTCGATCGTGACAATGTCTCAGCCAAAGCCGCCTCGCTGACCGAGCAGCACGTCAAACTTTACGACCTGATTTGGCGTCGCTTTCTCGCTTCGCAGATGAATGCAGCGATTTATGATCAGACGACTATTTTGGTGCAAGCGAAAGCCCAAAAACCAACTAAGCAATACTTGCTGCGCTGCAGTGGTTCAGTGGTACGTTTTGATGGTTGGCGCAGGCTGTTTGCGATCGCCGAGGATCAAAACTTGCCCAACTTGACCGAGAACGAGGCTTTGGACTACTTAGACTTGGCCAATTTGCAAAAATTTACCCAAGCTCCACCGCGCTACAACGACGCCTCATTGGTCAAAGAACTGGAAAAAAGAGGTATCGGCCGGCCGAGCACTTACGCTTCGATCATCTCGGTAATCGTCGATCGCGCTTACGTTGATCGCCAAGAGAAGAGGTTTTTTGCCACGCCAATCGGCATTACTGTTTGTGACTTTCTGATCGAGCACTTCGACAACTTCATGGATTACGACTTCACCGCCTCGATGGAAGAAGATCTCGACCTGATTGCTTTGGGCGATAAAGATTGGGTCAAAATTATTGATCTTTTTTACAAGCCTTTGGCCAAGAAAATTGGTATTGTCACCAAAGATGCTGAGCGTGTTCAAGTGCCAGTCGAGAAAACTGGTGAAAAATGCCCTGATTGCAGTGAGGGGGAGATAGTCATTCGCTCAGGACGTTTCGGCAAATTCAAGAGCTGCAGCCGTTTTCCCGACTGCAAATACACTCAGAACATCGTCGAAACTCTTCCTGATCAATTCTGTCCGCTTTGTGGAAAAGGCGAGGTAGTTGTCAAAAATACTCGCTGGGGCAAGCCTTTTTTTGGCTGTTCACTTTATCCTAATTGTGAGTTTGCTTCTTGGAAACAGCCAGCCAAAGATTATAAGCTGACTCAAGCAGAGTGGGCGGAAATCAAAAAAAGGCGCGAGGAGTGGAAGGCGCGGATGAACAAAAACAAGAAACCAACTGAGCCAGCTACTAAGAAATCTACTAAAGCAGCGACCAAGGAAACAGTGGCTAAAAAAAGCCCTGCCAAAAAAACCTCGTCGAAAAAATCTGCCACCACCAAGAAAAAAGCTGCCGCCAAAAAGAAGGCCGTTAAGAAATAACATGCAAATTTTGGTTTTTGGGGGAACATTTAGCCCGCCTCATTTAGGTCACCAGTTGATGGTCGATCAAGTTTTGTCACAACCTCTGCCACGAGGAGTACAAGTTGACCAAGTTTGGCTTTTGCCAGTGGGTCAGCACAGTTTCGCTAAAAAATTTGTCGCTAAAGAACACCGCTTGGCGATGTTGGATTTGTTGAGCCAGAATTTAATCAAAAAAAAACCAGAGTTGATTGGTAAAATTTTGCTGGAGCGCTACGAAATCGACCGCGATGGCGAAAGTCAAACCTACACAACGCTAGAAGCGCTTGCTGTCAGCCATCCAGAACACCACTTTTCCTTTTTGATCGGCTCAGACAATTTAGAGAAATTTCATCTCTGGAATAACTATAAGCTGATGCTCCAGAAATATCCTTTTTACGTCTACCCACGCCAAGGTTTTGATTTCAGCCCATTTTATGAAGGGATGACTGCTTTGGCTGATTTCCCGCAAGCAGCGGTGTCTTCGACTCAGGTTCGTTTTGCTTTGCAGGCAGGAGAAAATTTGGAGGGCTTGCTTGATTTTTCGATTATTGATTATATTAAGAAGCAGCAACTTTTTACCTAGGAAGTTTTTATGGCTCAAACTAAATACCGTGAATATTACCAGCGCATGGTGGCAGAAAACCGCCAGCTCTTTGATGAGTTTTTGAAAGTCAACGATGCTTTTAGAAGTGATCCAAGCGCCAACGCTGATGAATTTCACAGTCTTGGCCAAAAAGTGGTTGACAGAGTGCGCGACTTCGATCGTCGCCTCTGCAGTGCCATGGGCAGGGGAGTCTTTAGCACTTACTCACAGAAACTCTCCGAAAAATTTTGGGATCTAGTGCGCCAAGACTTCGATCAGATCGACATGGTGGGAGTGAGAGTCAAGAAAAATTTATAAAGCAGGCCGACTTGTGCTAAAATCATTTTATTATGCTAATGCAATCTTATCCTTTTGACTTTTTGCCATTTTGGCCAGCCTTTGCAACTTTGGTGGTTTTAGTTTTTTTACTCGACTTGGTTCTTCGAGCGCTTGCCCTGTGGCGCGCTGCACGCGCCAATCAAACTGCCTGGTTCATCGCTTTGCTGATTTTCAACACCGTTGGTATTTTGCCGCTGGTTTACCTGCTCTTTTTCGCCAAAGAACCACTGTTTGGTGAAGGATTCACCAACAGAACTTCTAAAGCCAAGACCTCTCGCCGCCCTAATTCAGGAAGCAAAAAATGACCTCGTCCGAGTTGCAAATTGATGTTTCAGCGCAAATTGATAAGTTAACTGCTTTTCTGCAGCAAACTTTCGCCCACGCCAAAAAAACTCACGCCGTAATCGCCATTTCTGGTGGGATTGATAGTGCACTGTCTTTGGCGCTGCTCTCGCTGGCCCTGCCCAAAGAGAATATTTGGCCTATTTTATTGCCTTACGCCAATCAAGACATGGTTGATGCGAACACACTGTTAGATCACCTGGAAATTCCCCTGCAGAACCGCAAAACCCTCAACATCGCTTCTATGGTGGAGGGGGCTTGCACGGCTTTGCAAATCACCAACGAGGATTTACTGCGAAAGGGCAACATCATGGCGCGGATGCGGATGATCGCCCTCTTCGACTACGCCAAAAGCAAGGAAGCCCTGGTTGTAGGCACAGAAAACAAATCCGAACACCACTTGGGCTATTTCACTCGTTTTGGCGATGAAGCTTCTGATGTCGAGCCACTGCTGACTCTCTACAAAACTCAAGTGCGCCAGTTGGCATCACACCTGCAGTTACCGGAGGTTTTTTTGCAAAAAGCCCCCTCAGCTGGACTTTGGGCAGAGCAGAGCGATGAAGCAGAGCTTGGTTTCAATTATGAACTGGCCGATCAAGTGCTGGTACGGCTCATCGATCAACAAAAAGCACCAGCGACGATCATGCATGAATTTGCCAAAACAGACCACGCTCAAGTGCAAAAAGTCTTGGCGCGAGTGGAAGCAGTGCGATTTAAATTACAAGTACCGTATGTAAACGAGAATCTAAATATTTAAGTTTTATATGACCAATTCTAGCGCCCACATCATCTTGCAAGCCAGCGACATTGTTCCCATCGTCGAGCGTTTGCGCAAAACCGGCAAAAAAATCGTCCTGACTCAAGGCTCTTTTGACCTGGTCCACATTGGTCACGCTCGTTATTGCGACAGGGCGCGTGATTACGGCGACGTCTTGATTGTCGGTGTCGATAGCGATGAGAAGGTTCACCAGCGCAAAGGCCCCAACCGCCCCATCGTGCCTGAGGACGAGCGCATGGAAATGCTAACTCACCTGCGCAGTGTCGACTTTGTGGTGCTCAAAGAAGCTGGGGAAGCGAAGTTCAACCTAATCAAGCTTATTAAGCCCGATGTCTTGATTGCCACCGCCGAGACTTATGATCAGGCAACTATCGACAAGCTGGAGCAAATTTGTGGCAAAGTTGTGGTTCTAGATCCGATGGCCACCACCTCTACTACTGCCAAAATTCGCCGAATGCAGATGAGCACCGCTCGCAAACTAGAAGATCGGATGAAAACTAAATTGATTAAGAGCATTGAAGAGGTTTTAGAAGAATTAAAAACTGGCTAATTTTTTGGAGCAAATATGACCAAACAACTACTTTTCGCCTATGTCCCAGTTTTGCACCGCGGCTACCAAGAGTTTTTCACCAAATACAGTGGATCAGAGCTCTACCTATTGGATAGAACCGAATTAATGGGTTTCGAAGAACTTGAATATTTAAAAAAAGACATTCGGGTTTTGGATGTGGATATGGTGGCGACAGCCATCAAATCATGGCAGGTATTCAACGTGGTCAAATCAATCAAAATATCTGAAATAGATAAAATAATTTACTCTGATCGGACCGACGCCGAAAACGAACAAACAGTTCAGTATGTTTTTACCAACGACGACATCGGTCAGTTCGTGGCTAAGCAATTTTTTGCTAAGGTCGACAACAAAATTTTTGAACCCATTTTTCTGCGCTGGGACAAAAATTTGATGAGCGAAGTGCAAGAGCCGCCTCAGGGAGTGAAGCTGAGCAAAACTAAGTTTGAACAGCAATTCATGCGGCAGGCCTTCATAGAAGCTGGTAAAAGCAGCGACTGGTGGCGCCATGTTGGTAGCGTGCTGGTTAAGGATGGTCAATTGCTTCTGACGAGCTACAACCAACATTTGCCAAACCAAGATCAGCAGTACAAAAACAGTGATCCGCGTATCTCCTTCACTTCTGGGGTAGGGGCAGATTTTAGCAGCTCCATTCACGCTGAAGCTGGTTTGATCGCCACCGCTGCTAAGCAGGGCTTGGCTCTAGAGGGGGCGGAAATGTACGCCACCACCTTTCCTTGTCCAGTTTGCGCCAAGCAAATTGCTGCCGCTGGCATCAAAAAACTCTATTACGCCAAAGGCTACGCGGTCTTGGATGGCCTGGAAATTCTGCAAACTGCCGGGGTCGAAGTGATTTTGGTCGACTTCAGTGCCGAAGAACTACACGAATTGGAAAGACTGGAGCAGGCGAGATCGAGAGTGAAGGATTGTTATGTGTTGTGAAGGTTTTTGCTAGGAAGTTTTTCAATCTGACCAATCAATGCTTCGATCGTTTCGACTGTTAAAAAATTTTCCGCATTAGGGTCAGCTCTCATAATTTTAAGAGCTTTGTAATAATAATCTAGAGCCAATCTTTTTTTTGCGCTTGTATTGAGGGGTATTGTTGCTTTACTGTAGAAACGTGCTGCAACCGTTATGACCCATGGATCATTTGGTGCAAGCATCAGTGCTTCTTTGAAGAGCATTTCTGCTTCAGGGTGTCTTTTTGGGTTATTCATTAGCAAAGTTGCAAAGTTGATTTTAAAGAATGGATTATTTGGCGCAAGCCTCAGTGCTTCTTTGTATAGTGCTTCTGCTTGACTGTCTAAACCTTGTTCTTGCAGCTCATTTGCTTTCCAATCAAACAATGCTGCTTGATAAAGTTTTTCATGCTCTCCCAGCTCATAAGTTGAGAAGTTTTTTACAAAAATATTAGGCTTGATATCAAGTGAAAGAAATTGCCCGTTGGCGAGTTTAGCTACAGAGAAGAAGTGACCCTTACTCATTGCTGCAAAAGTAGTCTCACCTGCATATTTTTTCCAGAGTTGATAAAGTAGTTCTGCAATAGACACACAGTTGACGTAATTTTGCTCAATTGCGTCAGAGAAAGAATATTTATCTTTATCATATAAGAAAAAATTTTCTGAGTAGACTAGCGCACAGAGCTTAAGAGCTAGAAAAATTTGAGTGTCAGTGAGGTCATAAATGCATTGGCGTTTATCGGCAGGGTCTTTTTTTTGATTGAGTTCTTGCTTGAGCTTAGATATTTTATTGCCAATTTTTGTGAGTTCAGCTTCAGCGCGAGGAAACTCATTTCTTAGCCATCTAACATAATGATGATTTTCATCAAACTTATTATCTCTAAACGAATCTTTATTCATTGTCAGCTCAGCAGGATCATGATTTTCTTCTCCATCTAACCTCTCAAATAATTCTCCCAATCCCGCCTTGCGAAAAAGCTCTGCCTGGCAATGGTGAAAAAAAGCGAGACTAGCTTGAGTATTAAGTTCAGAGAGAATGTTTTGGACATTGATTTTTTCTAGAACTTGGAATGTAAGTTGCAGAAATTTGCTTATTGGGGTGGATACTGTTTTAAGATTTTTTTGTTGGCGTTCTGCTTTTACTAGAGTGCTATTTAGTAGTTTATCTAAGTATTCTCTCGTAGGTTGCCAGATTTCTTGCAAAACTGGTGTGGTGTCGACTTCTTGAGCGAGAGGTATTTCAGCCTTAGTGTCTATGAAGCCTTGAGCGATCAGTTCGTAGAGTTTGGCGAAAGTTTCCAGTCTGTGAATGAAAATGTTTTCTCCAGATTGGCTCACATTGCTTTCTTGCTTGAGATCTTTGATGGAGTTTAGCTTTTCTCTATTGTCAGCAATAAATTGGCGCAGTTGCGCACTCATAAATTGCCAGTAGTTAGCTAATTGTCTGGAAGTGTCAATGAAGACCATGGGCTCTTGCTGCTGATAAGCTGCCATTTGCTCATTATGTTTCTTTTGTACTTCGGCGATTAGTTTTGGCAAATCCGTGACGACATTGAAACTTGGTCCAAGAATCACCTTCATGTCGAAGATGGGCAGAGAAACAAACCCTGTTTCCTTGTAAGTGCCCATCGCGCTTCTTGTATTGGGCGTCTTAAACAATCTTCTTGGGAAATGGCCACCGGCTTTTTCTTCCGTTTTCACGACAAATGACTGCTCATTTTTTTCATCAAAGACGATCTCCATGTGGTTAAGATGAGCAAAAGCGATGTTAAGCACTTTAGTCAAGGCAGTCAGACTACCAAGCTCTGGAGAGTTTTTTTCCTTTGCAACAGAGGCAAGCTTGGAGAAAAGTTCTTCGCCTGTGCTGTGTGATTCAGTTGCATCAGACATAACTAATCTATTCTAATTTTTCCGCTTCTCCCACTGCAAGCCCAACTTCACTCTTACTGGTTCGAAATCCTTTTTCATCGCGTCGGGAATGATTAGCTGCACGTGCAGATGATTGACTGTGCCGGCGGAGAAGTCGGTGTCACCAAAACGCAAGGCTAGGCCACCGCCCTCGAAGGCATATTTTTGCTCCAATTCTTTGATGATCGCAAACAGCTCGCTGCCGGCTACTGTTTCCAGATCAGCTAACTTGGTGGCGTGTTGACGGTAAATAATCAGTAGGTGGTGTTTGGTGTGCTTGTAAGGCCACTGATTGGTGGTTACTAGCCAGTATTGACCTTCGTGAAGGATCGGCTGCTTATGATAGAGACGCAAGTTTGCACTGCAAAAGGGGCAGTGGTCACTATCAGCAATTTTTTGCATGATTTTTACTTGATCTTCTTCACGAGCATTATTGAGGTTGATGAAAGCGTTTTTATTTTTGGCCATGATTTTCCTCTAAACTGCCACCGGAATGTCCCACATACCCTTGTGCGGGTTGTAGTCGACGAGTTCGAAATCTTCGACGCGGTAGTCAAATAGATTTTTTTTCTTGTTTTTAAGAATCATCTTTGGTAGTGGGCGGGTCTCGCGACTGATCAATTCTTTGACGTGCTCGACCTGATCGACGAAGATGTGAGCATCCGAAAAACTGTGCACGTACTCATATGCTTCGTAGCCAGTAACCTCGGCGATCATCATCGTCAAAGCGGCGTACTGAGCTAGGTTGGCCGGCAGGCCGATGGGAATATCGCTGCTGCGCTGGAACATGTGTAGGGTTAGCTTGCCATCGATGATGCGGATGTGAATCCAACCGTGACAGGGACAAACCACGACTTTTTGCGTTTTACCCTTGCCGCGAATGGTGTACTGCGGGATCCAGGGGCTGATGAAGTGAGTTTTGAGGTGGGGCAGTTCCTTGATTTGCTCGATGATTTCCTTGAATTGATTAAAAGTGCCGCCGTCTGCAGTGGGGAAATCATGAAAAGCCGCCCCGTATGAACCAGGACCCAGGTCGCCAGTTTCTAGGCCGCGCTTGGCGCACTTAGCTTCGGTCACCCAAGCTTTCCACCAGTTGCAGCCATATTTTTCCAGCTCAGCCTGAGTGCGGGCGCCGTTGATGAAGCCGATGATTTCGCCAATGGCTCCTTGCCACATCTTGTCGCTGATCTTGCGCTCGGTGATGATGGGGAAGCCCTCTGAGAGCTTGAAACGCAGGGGTGCGGGCGCGATTTTGCTGATGGTGTCAACTTCTTGTTGGCTTTCGCCGCGGCTGCCGGTCTCGAGGACTTCTTGAAGCAGGCGTTGGTAGGGGGAAAGGGTGTGAGGCATGGTGAGGACAATGTAGCAAGTTGCTCGCAGACAGTCAAGGCAAAATAACAACAAACAGTAGTATAATCGATCACCCAAGAATTTATAATGAAAGAAAAAATTATTGTAGAGCTATTAGGAGCTCCTTGCGCCGGCAAAACTAGCGTTAACAAGCTGTTGGAGTCTGGTTTTGCAGATTTAGACTACGAAGTGGTAAATGTTGGAGAAGCTTGGGATTATTTGGCACCTTTTGCATCGTCTTTCTTAGATTATGCCCGTGGTTTAAGCACCTCCTTAGATAAAAACTCAAATTTTTATCTAGAGCAGTGGTGGAGCCAAGATGCCCCAGAAGCTATTTTGCAAAAAATTCAATTGATTAGTGACGTAAAAATTAAATCTTTATATGAGCTGTACACCTTTTTGCATTTGGGATTTTTTCAAGAAATAGATAAAATGCAAAATATTGACGACTCCAAATTGAGATTGCTGTTTCAGCGTGATTTATTGCGCATTCAGCTTTTTTTGGAAGACTGGACAAATTATCCAGAACATTTGGCAGCAAGAAAAAAGAGAAACAGAGACGAGCTGAGAATCGTTGAGGGCGGCTTTTTGGGTATTTTAAATTATTTGTATCGACAAAATACAACTGACTTTGTAGATATCTGGAGGGAAAATTTATTGCCAGAGCCATCAAAATTGACTGGATTGGCTCTGCCAAACTTGGTTGTTTTTATGGAGACTATCTGCAATTTACCGCCTCAAGTATTTTTACCATTTTTTTATAATGGAATTAGACTAGACGATCCAAATGATGCCGTAGATTTAGATGCAAGATTGCAGGAAATCCTTGATCTTTTTTATGGTTCAGAGTTGATTCTGCTTTTGAAAGCGGAGCAATCTGTTGGTGAAAAAGCACACAAGATCAAAAGCTGGATCAAGCAAGCTTTGATAAGTCCTAAGTTGAAACCTAGGATGTTTTTTTGAGGGAGTTAAAAAATGTAGTCAACTTTTCATGAAGATCATTTTCATTGTACATCTGTAAATTTATGCCTTTTTTTCCTCGCAGCATGATTGGAGCCTTGTTCGTGTCGTCGTAGCCATAATGCAGAGAAAGCAATGGTTTTTTCATTTCCAAACAGTGATCGATAAAAAAAGCTGCCCCAAAGCTTGGAGTGGTGCATTCTGTAATTAAGACATCGGCGCTCTTTAGTCTTTGGAGTTCGTTGTCATAGAAAAGTTTAGGATCATCTTTCTTGTCCCACATTGGCTCACTTGCATATTTGGAGTCAACTAAGTGCTTGTTGATCACTTCATGACCAATTTCTTCGACCATGGCGACTATATTTTGGGCAACTGGCAGGAGCGATCTATCACGAGATACAGAAGTGCTGAAAAATATTTTCATTTGTAAGAGTACTTTATCACAATACACAAATATTGTTTAGAGTTTTCCTACTTGCTTCGTCGTGCGATAATAACCTTCATGAAACTCATCATCACTCGCCACGGTGAAACTATCGAGAACAAGGCCGGGATTTTGCAGGGCCACTTGCCTGGCCAGCTATCCGCAGAAGGCATCGGGCAAGCCAAGGCTCTGGGCAAGCGCTTGCAGAGTGAAAAAATTGACGTCATTTACGCCAGTGATTTGCAGCGAGTGGTGGACACCACTAGAGAAATCACTTCGTATCATCCAGACACTGAGGTAATTTTTACGAAAGAATTGCGGGAGAGAGACTTGGGCGAATTTCAGGGTCAAAACAAACATGAAATGACGGCGATGGAAAACCTGGCTAACACCAGTTTGAACATTTTTGAAATTGATCAAAACGGCAACTACGAGATCCTGTGCTACAATTCTGTTAAACATCTCGAGTAATTTTATGAAAATTCACCCCCTCAAATCTCGCCTAGTGCAAGTTAACGACAATCTCCTGCAAGTCATCGACGAAGCCATCGCTGCTGACGCTAAGCTGCAAGGCAAATTGCCCGACAACTCTGTTCTAGCTATCAGCTCCAAAATTATCAGCTACTGCCAGGGTCGTTTGGTCAAAAAAACCAAGAGTGAGATCCAAGGTTTCAGCAAGGAAGAAGCCCGCGCGGAAAAACACGCCCTGGTCCAGCAAGAGGCTGAACTCTACACAGACCCACATTCTTCTAGGTACGATCTCATGCTGACCATTAAGGATTCGACCCTGGCAGTCAACGCCGGTATTGACGAAAGTAACGCTAATTTGGATGGCGAGGAGTGCTTTGTTCTTTGGCCAGAAAAAATGCAAGGCGTGGTCAATCAAGTTTGGGGACACCTGCGAGAGAAGCACCAGCTGCAAAATTTTGGCGTTATCACTACCGATAGTCGCTCTTTCCCCTTGCGTTGGGGCGTGGTGGGCACGACTTTGGCCTACTGCGGTTTCAAAGGCCTCAATAATCACATTGGGCAAACTGATCTTTTTGGCCGCGAGATTCACATGGTGCAAGTCAACGCTGCTGAGGCTTTGGGCGTAGCAGCAACTTTTGCCATGGGCGAAGTGGGTGAGCGCACGCCGCTGGCGCTAGTCAGCGAGCTTGAGAAAGTACAGTTCGTCGACCATGAACCAAGCGCTGAAGAATTGAAAAATAACAAAATTGCGCTTGAAGACGATGCCTACGCGCCGCTTCTTCTGAACGCAACTTGGCAAAAAGGAGGTAGTTGGTCTCTTAACAAGTAAAATAACGGTTTTTTAATTTATCTTTTAGATATTTAGTCTTTTCTTCTTCCTCAAGTAGACCCGCTATTATCGTCATCAGAAAAGACTAAAATATGCTAAAATCTAGTTTTAACAAACTCATTATTTCATTTGTTAAGAGACCAATATCATGACAAATAGACCCAAAGTAACCTTGCTGGCTGCGATGAGCATCGATGGTTTTATCGCTCCCAGCGACAAAGAAGCCTTGCCTTCGACCACTTGGACAAGCAAGGAGGATTGGCAGTTTTTTACCAAGCAGAGCAAAGCCATCGGCACGATGATTCTTGGCTCCAAAACTTTTGAGACCATCAAACGCGCTCTGCCGGAGCGGCAGATGATTATCATGACCAGCGAGCCGAGCCGCTATGCTGAATATAGCGATCCTGGCCTAGAATTTACTAGCGATCCGCCAGCAGAAATTTTGACTAAACTGCAGGCGACAGGAGTCAAAGAAGTCGCTCTCTGTGGTGGCGCTCACATTTATGCTTTGTTTATGCAGCAGGGTTTGGTTGATGAAATGGCTTTGACGGTCGAGCCCTACGTTTTTGGGGAGGGAATCAAATTATTTGCTGGCAAAATGCAGCAACAATTTGTTTTGACCAAGCAAGAGCAACTCAATGAAGCTGGCACGTTGGTGCTTTTTTATCAACGAGCTTCAGAAAAATGATTGAGCGAACAAAATAGCTCCGCCGGCGAAGATTATCCCCCCCAAGATGTCCAAAACATAATGTTGCTTAGTTAGAACCGTTGAAACGGAAATTACTATACTAAGCAACCAATAAAGGAGAGCAAATGTTGGTGCGGCTAAAGCTAAATAATAGCTGCAGATTAAGCTTACAAAAACATGGCCGGAGGGAAAGCCATTCGTATCGCCATCATTTTTATAAATGAAGTTTATTATTTTTGCCAAAAAACTATCGCTTTCAATTACTTCTCTAACCACTCCATTAGGAAAAAAATACCAAAAGGCCGTAGCTGTTAGATTGCAAACAATTAAACTTAATGCAAAAACATTTTTTATTTCCGCATCAAGATATAAAAAGGTAAATACAGCGTATGGAAAAAATAAAACGTAAGGAATGACGAAAATTGGCTGTGCTTTTATTTTATTGTCGATTTTGGTTTTGAGGCTATATGAAAAAGGTCTCTTGTTGGTAAAAAAATAACCGACAAAAGACAAAACACTTAAAATAATTAGCCAATTCATTTTTTCAATTATAAGCAGGAGATTGGTGAATTAACAGCGGATTTATTCTTGGATCTAAAGCTTCTTCTCGACGATGACCGCGTCTTTGCCGGTTTGGTAGCGATTTTTGTAGAAACCGACTTGTTCGAAACCTTGGCTAAGCAAAAATTTGAGTAGCGGAGAATCCTCTTCAGTGAAGCAATGCATGGTTTTATGTTGGACTTTTTCGCTACGTACTTTTTCTAGCAGTAGCTCAAGCATTTTCACAGCTGCTCCAGTTTTTTGGAATTTTTCCATCACCGAGAAGAAGTGCAGCTGGATGCGGATTTCGGCGTCGACGCAAGCCATGCCAACAAACTGCTCGTCATCGTAGAGGATATAAAATTTCTCGCCAGCCTCGAGCAAGCGTTCAATGCGGTCCTCGGTCAGATAGTAGGCATGCTGGTAACCATCGTTTTTTTGGATAAAAACAATGTGGGCAAAGTCAATATTTTTGGTAGCAGGCTTGAGTTGGTATTTTGACATTCAGTTGTATTGTATTTCGGACCCTATCTTTTTGCAACGCAAAAAGTAGCTGGTACGAAAGATGCATAGCTATTTTGGAGCCTGCCTTTTTGCAATCTATTGCAGTCTAAGCGAAAAAACTCTCACCGTGACCAGGATACACTTGGCCATAAAATCCCCGTTCTTTTAATTCGCGTAGGGATTGTAAGCTTGAGTGTAAATCCTTGGAACTAGAGTAAGCGAAATCAGTCCGCCCGACGCTGCCGCCAGCAAAGATGGTGTCACCACTAAATAAAATTTTCTCATTCTCGTGCAGTAAGCAGACGCTGCCGGGGGTGTGGCCAGGAGTAGGGATGACCTGAAATTTTTCGCCAAGCAACTCGATTTCCTTAAGTTGCGCTAAATCGACAGTGGCTGGTGGTACAGGATCGCTGGTTACACCTAGCCAGTGCAGGGCACTAGCCGCCGCTCCCTCAAGCAAAAATTGATCAGCGAAATGCATCAGGACTGGTACCTCCCAAGCGCTTTGTAAGCTCAGTAAGCCCAAACAATGATCGAAATGCCCGTGAGTGAGGACGATTTTCTCCAAAGTCAGTCCACGGCGCAGTAATTCATCATTGAGGAAGTCGCCGTCGTCGGCTGGATCGATGATGACAGCTCTAGTACCTCGCTCCTCACTGAGTAAATAGCAGTTGGTTTGCAGGGCACCCAAAATAAAAGTTTCGATTTGCATTAAACTATGTTAGCATGACTGCGTGCGAGTCAAAATCAAACTTTTCGACAAATCTTTACCATTGCCTGAATATAAAAGCGCTGGGGCGGCGGCACTTGATTTGTATGCTCGTGAAGCTTTAGAAATTAAGCCACACACGGTGGTTTATGTGCCGCTTAACGTTGCTTTACAGCTGCCGAAAAATCACTTCGTCTTGTTGTCTGCCCGCAGTTCTTTGCATAAAAAAGGCCTGATGTTGGCCAACGGCATCGGCATCGGCGATTATGATTATCGCGGTGATGGTGATGAATACATGGCGGCGTTATACAACTTCAGCGATAAACCAAGTCAAATCGCCAAAGGTGAGCGTCTGGTGCAGATGATTGTTTTGGAGCGCCAGAGTGTCGAGCTAGAGTTAGTCAAAAAATTTGAAGACCAGGACCGCGGTGGTTTTGGGAGTACGGGAAAGTGAAGTAAATGGCAAGCAATCAAGAACAGCTGGCTTTATTGATAGAAAAAGTCGGCTATCCAGAAGAAACTCACCCAGTTATCGTTCATTCCAACGAACATGCTACTGAATTAGAAGGCTTGCTTCAAGACACTTTGGGAGAGCTAGTGGAGCTAGAAGCAGAACACCAAGTTGTGCCGCTCAGTCAGAAATGGTGGTTGGAGTTTACTGATCTGGTGGTTTTTCTAAGGAGTGTCAAGCGCCGTCTCGTCCCCAATTTTTCAGTCGAGACAGTTGTCTTTTCCGTAGACGGACAATTTAGAGGTAGCTTTGACTCTCTCAAAGAGCAAATAGTAAATTTGGGAGAGGGTAATCCTGAGCGCAATTTACACTATTTGTTGACTGATTTATTATCGATGCTTAAGTACCTAGACGCTAATTTGCAGGCGGAGATCTATGTTCGTTTGATTAACTTCAAGTTGTTTTTTAACAAAGAGGCTCGTTTTCTAAAAATTGAGCCAGGCATGAAGGAACAAGACATTCTAGATAAAAAAACACACGTGTTTAAGGCTCTGAGGATTTTGCGCAAATTTTTATTCAAAGTTACTGGTGAAGAAACGCTTTTGCAACCCTTTGTCACCGATTTTTTTGCTAAGGAAATTCTTGATTGGCGGAATAGTGAGCCAGCAATACAAAAAATCCATGAAAAACTACCGCTTTTTCAGGCCAAAGTTAGAGCCGAGTTGAATAAGCTTAGCCCCGATTCTGCCAAAAGAGACTCAAATTTAGAACTCAAACTAATGATCGCTGGGGGAGTTCCGCTATCTGGTCAAGCACTAGCAGCTGGACAAAATCCAAGCACTAGTGATACCCTTGGAAAGGTGGTTTTTCCGCCTAGAAAGTATCTGAACTAATTATGAAAAAAAAGGGCTTGCTAATTACTCTCGAAGGTGGTGAAGGTGCCGGCAAAACCACTCAAGTAGTGCGCCTCAAAGAACATCTTATTCAGGATGGGCGGGACGTAGTAGTTCTGCGTGAACCAGGCGGCACGGTCATTAGTGAGCAAATCCGCGAAGTGGTTTTGTCCAACCAAAATGTTGGTATGGCTTACACTACTGAGGTTTTGCTATTCCAGGCGGCGAGAGCACAAATTTATCGAGAAATTGTTTTGCCTGCATTAGAATTAAATAAAGTGGTAATCATGGATCGTTCGCGTGACAGCAGCGTCATTTATCAGGGTATAGTTAGGGGTTTTGGGGTAGAAGTGATCGAACAGCTCAACGATATTTCGACGAAAAAAACTTCCCCAGATATTACATTTCTGCTTGATGTTCCAGTAGAAATTGGTTTAAATCGTCGTCGCCAAACTACCGAGTTTAATCGTCTTGATCACGAAGCCAACGTCTTTCACGAGAAAGTTCGCCAAGCTTACCTAGAAGTCGCTAAGGCGGACCGGCGTAAGCATGGAGCTTATGCTCGTTGGCAAATTATTGACGCAGGCGTAAATGTCGATCAAGTAGACCAGCAACTTTGGTTGGCTACTCAAGCATTTTTAGCTAAAAAGAAAACCAAAGCTTGGGAAGACCAGTTGGAGGATGCCTCTGTTGACTATCGGGAAGAATAAACTCGCCAATTTTGAAAATTTATGCAAAAACTCCCCAAAGCCGTCCGTCTTTTAGTCGAGAAGTTTGAGCGTTTGCCAGGGATTGGCCCTAGGTCTGCTCAACGCTTAGTTTTTTATTTGTTGCACAATCCGGCCTCAGAACTGGAAGATTTTGCTGACCGCTTACTAGCACTTAAGCGCGAGACGGTGATGTGTAGTACTTGTCACAACATAGCCGAGCACAACCCCTGTTCGATTTGCAGTGACCAAAATCGCCAGACCAATTCGATTTGTGTGGTAGAGCAGCCCCTTGATCTCTTGGCTCTCGAGAAATCTGAACGCTACCATGGTCTCTACCATGTTTTGCACGGCAGCATTGCGCCGCTTAACAATATTGGTCCTGATCAGTTGTACTTGCGCGACCTGCTCAAGCGCCTGGACGGCGTGACCGAGTTGATTCTGGCCACCAATCCAACCATGGAGGGCGAGGCGACGGCTCTCTACATCAAGGAAATGATTGCCACTTCCAATTTGCCCAACAAGGATGAAATTGCTATCACTCGCATTGGTCACGGTTTGCCGATTGGCGCCGACATCGAGTACGCCGATGGTGTGACCTTAGCCAGGGCGCTCGAGGGAAGAAGGCAGATTTAGAAGGCCATTTTAGTTGCTTTTTTACCCCTTTTTTGTTACTGTGAAGTGTAGATGTTAACGACCAATCAATTAGTCACAAGCTAGTTGGAGGTCGTTTTTTTGTATTAACTATGGCTTTCATGCTCGCCATGAAGGTGAAAGGAAAAACATGACAGACATCATCGTCCAGGCTAAAAGTCTCAAAGTGACTCGAGCACTACGTGAATTCATTCACCGCCAAAGCCGCAAACTAGAAAAGCTCAAAGATGTCAAAGTGACAAAAGTGACTGTTTATCTGGAGCAAAGCACCAAGAAAGCTACTGACACCAAGAAAGTTGCCGTTAAGTACAAGATTGAGGTGCCAGGTAGGGATTTGTGGATTGAGATTAATGGCTACGATTTCTATGATGCCATCGTTGACGCCACCGACGCCGCTCTGCGCAAGATGCGCAAGGCTAAGGAGAAAAAAACCGACTACCGTCGACTTAGCAAACAAAGTGATCTAAATTTGGTTTGATGGCCTGATTTAGATCTCTTGCTAAGCTTGCTCTAATTCTGCTACTATGACGTAGACTTATGGCAGATAATCAAGATCCCTTGGCCGCCCTCCAGCAACTCCTCGACGACCAGAAGCAACAGGCTGGTGGTGGTGCGACTGCCGCTGCTGATCAAGCACCTGGCGAAGTGCCTGCGCAGACAGCTCCAGAAGAACCAAAGGGCCCTAGCGCCGAAGAAATTGCGCAGCTGCAGAGACAAAAGCAACTTGAAGACCAGCAAAAAATCGCCGAGCAACTCGAGAAAATGCGTAGCGAACTAACTCAAACCCCAGAATATCAAGCCAGAATGAGTCAAAAACAAGCTAGTGATTCACTGAGCAAAGAGAAGTCTCTTGAGGAGCGCAGCAAGCGGATTTTTCAACTCAAGCGCTTAGACAATAAATAAGAACTAGCAAAAAAAACACAAAGGAAATTAATATGCCAGGACTTGGAATGCATAGTGCGGGTGCCAAAACGCAAATGCGTCCTGGTGGCGGCTTTCGGCAGAGTTTCGGCTCAGGCTTGAGTGACGAACACGAAAACTCTGCCGCTTCATCGGCCGCCGCCGCCCAAAAACAAGCCGCTCAGCAATCCTCAGTCTTGGGTCAGCAAGGCGTCGCTAAACAGCAGGCCGCCGCCGCTGGCGCTGGTCAGACGCCTCTAGCTTCGCCAGAAGCGGCCAAGCAGCAGCAAACCCCGCCACGCGCCATTTCCAATTTAGGGGAAGAACTAATCAAGCGGCCAGCTAAGGACATCTTTGACACCTTCAAATCTTTCTTTGATCTCAACGCTATGCTGGGTATTAACCCGGGTGACACGCCAGAAGAGAAAGCCAAAAAGCAAAAAATCTCTCAAAATTGGCAAAAGTTGACTCAAGAAGATCAGGCTTACGTACAAAGGAAATACCAAGAAGAGCAGCAAAAAAAACAACAGGAACTGCAAGAAGAGCAGGCGCGCAAGGAAGAGGAAGCACGTCAAGCAGATGCACAAGCCATCGCTCCGCCCAGTACCCCACGCAAAGGCCCGGCGGCGCCAAGTGGCAATAAAAAGCAGCAAACCTCGCAACTTCTCCAGACCAAGCGCACCCAGATGAGTCAGGCTGATGGCTAAGTTAGATTAGGCATGTGCTAGAATCAATTCAAATTGCTGTTGCCCTAAAGCCATTATAAAACCATGCAACTTTACAACACCCTTTCCAAAAAAGTTGAAACCTTCCAGTCTCTGAGTGAGCTGCGTGGCGGCAGTGAAGAGCCCAAGCAAGTCAAGATGTATGCCTGTGGACCCACCGTCTATGATTATACCCACATAGGCCATTTGCGTAAGTACGTCATGGATGACGTTCTAGTACGCACCTTGCGTCACGCCGGCTATGATGTGCGCCATGTCCAAAATATCACCGACGTTGGCCACCTGGCTTCTGATGAAGACGAAGGCGAGGACAAGATGGAAAAGGGGGCCCGCAAATACGGTCAGACTGCCTGGGAAGTGGCAAAGAAATTTGAAGAATATTTCTGGTACAGTCTCGACTTGATGGGCGTTGTTCGTCCCACTTTGAGTTGTCGAGCTACTGAGCACGTCCAGAGCCAGCTGGAAATGGTTTTGGATTTGGAGCAGAAAGGTTTCACCTATGTTATTCCTGAGGACGGTGTTTATTTCGACACTGCCAAACTTAAGCGCTATGGTGAACTGAGCGGCCATGATCCGCGCCAGGCGAATCGTGAGTCACGTCTGGGCGAAGTAGCGGGTAAGCGCAATCCTAGTGATTTCGCACTTTGGAAATTTGAGCGAGCAGGGGAGAATCGCCAGATGGTCTGGCCCAGCCCTTGGCATCCTCGCAGTTTTCCTGGTTGGCACATCGAGTGTAGCGCCATGAGTATTGAGCACCTTGGGCCTGAGTTGGATATCCACACGGGCGGCATCGATCACATCGCTGTTCACCACGCCAACGAAATTGCTCAGTCGGAAACTTATAGTGCTAAGCGACCTTTTGCGCGCTTTTGGGTGCATCATAATTTTTTGCGTGTTGATGGCGAGAAAATGAGTAAGTCCTTGGGCAATTTTTACACCATTGACGATATTTTAGCCAAAGGATATCAGCCAACTGCTCTACGTCTTTTATTCATAGGCAGTCATTATCGCAGTGAGCAAAATTTTACTTTCCAAAGTCTCGACGCTAGTCAAAGCGCTTGGCACAAACTAGTTAGAGAGTGTTTGACAATCAAAGCCAACCGCAGTAGTGTTGACGATGATGTGGATGATTTGTCTCCGGCGAAGCAGCTCGAGACAGAGTTTTTCCAAGCAGTCGAAAACGATTTGGATACTCCTCAAGCTTTGGCAGTGCTGTGGAGATTGCTCAAAAGTTCTCTAGACAATCGCCAGAAGTACCGCCTGTTACTCGAGTTCGATCAGGTCCTTGGGCTTGGTTTAGCTTCTCTTAGTGAAGCAGATTTGCCAAAGACTTCGAGCGAAAAACTGCAAGTGGCGGATTTGCCAAAAGATTTGCAAAAACTCTTCGCCAAGCGCGAAGCCGCCCGACAGGAGAAAAACTTCCAGGTGGCGGATGAGATTCGCCAGCAATTCGCGACTGCCGGCTACCAACTGCTTGATCAGGCGACCGGAGTGGAAATCAAACGCTCAAAAGCTCACTAAAATTTTCCCGCATCGAGAAATAGCGCCCCCGCCCGACGACGAGATGGTCGAGGAGTTTGATGCCCAGCAAATCGGCGATGCGCGCCAGCTTCTCAGTGAAAAGCAGATCATCGTCAGAGGGTTGTGGATCGCCAGAAGGGTGATTGTGTACCAGGATAAGACCGCTGGCGGCTTGGACGAAGGCTTCCGCGAAGATTTCCCGGGGTTCCAGGTAGTTGTAATTGAGGCCGCCGATGCTGATGGTCCTTCGACTGAGCAATTCTTGGCGACCGTTGAGGTAGAAGGCCAGACAGTGTTCTTGTTTTTTGCCCTGCAGGTCTCGCGTTAGAGCATAAATCTTGGCGGGCGAATCGAGTCGGTCGAGAGTGTGGGTGGTAGCTAGGCGGCGGCCAAACTCTAAGCTAGCTAGAATGCGCAGGGCCGCCGCCTCACCAATGCCAAAGATTTTGAGCAACTCTGACTTGGCAATCTGTGTTTTCGCACGCGCTAGCACTGACTCGACCTTTTTACTAATTTCTAGGACGTTATAATTAGCCTGACCGCTACCAATGATCAAGGCCAAGAGCTCGTGATCGCGCAGGGCTGCTATGCCCTGCCAAGCAGCTTTCTCTCTGGGGCGATAGCGGCGTGCCAGCTCCTGCAGACGTGGTTTGATTTTCACCTTTTGTTTTGGCACAAGTCTATTATAATTGGAGAAGGTTACAAGAAGGTTGCAACTGAGCTAATAGAGTTTTAGGCGAGGTGCGCCAATTGCAGCTCCAGCTCTCGAACTGTGGAATTGGAGGAGAGCAGACCGAGCTTTTTGTCCCAGGTCAAACCAGGGACGATGCTGTAAGGTTTGGTCAGATCGACCACCAGGATCAGTGGCACGATCCGTTCTGAGCTAGCCAACTTTAGATCCTCGAGGAAATGCAAGAGTTTTTTGCTTGAGAAACTGCAGCTCAGTAAAACTAGATCGACGCTGCTTTGGCGCAAAAACTCACTAGCCGCGACGGTATTAGTCAGGCGAGTGACGACTGAATCGGGAGGCAAAAAAGAATAAGGCCTGACCAAGTTTTGGTTAGGTTCGACAATCAAGACAGAGTTAAGTGACTTGGCGACTGACATATTCTTATTAGAATTTTTCTAATAAAAATAGAGTAAGCGCTAAGCAAACTTTAGTCAAGTAAACAAAATATGGCAAAAATAGATCAATTAGCCCAAAAAATCAAACAAGCTCGAGTCGAAGCGGCGCTGTCGCAGAAGGAATTAGCCTCCTCGCTCAAGCTCTCCGACCGCAGCATCAGTGCCTACGAGCAGGGGCGGGCCCTGCCGCCACTCGACACTTTGCGGGAGATCAGCGAGCTGACTCACAAATCGATGAATTATTTCTTGGACGACGATATCGCCACTCAGGAAAATTTTGACTTGCAGGTCAAAATCAAGAAAATTGAGTTGGAGCTATTACAGATTAGGCAGGTGCTCAAAGAACATGGTTTGTGGAAATAATAGAGATGCTTTATGATGGTTCTGTGATGAAGGGAGAAGATATAAAATCAGATTTTGATGTCATTAAACGTAATAAAGAAAGATATTTTTTTCCATCATTACCTTTACGTTTTCCTCCAGAAATCATTAATGGTTTAGTAAGGTCCACAATGTTGGAGCCAAATCAAGAAAAATTAGTTTTGCTTGTTGGTAGCGAGCAAGGAATTGTTACCAGTGTTATTCCGGTTGGATTCAGTGCTGAAGGTCGAAACCTGTCTACTCCTGACTTTACTGAGCAAGTAAGTAGAGTATGTAGTGATGCAAAATCACAAGGTTTAAGCGTAATAGCTGATTATCATGTTCATACGCAAAGAACTGTAGAATCTTATGTGAATAAGGGATTCAGGCCAGAGGATTCGACAATTCTTTCCGCAGCAGACATTGATAAAGTATATTTTGACATGCAGCTTTCTTTGCAGGGAAAACATTGGTCTAGAGCTGTTGGAGTTGTTCATGATAAAAAAGTTTTCATAAATGCCTTCAATGTTTTAAGGCCAATAAAATTTAAGAGTTACATGGATGTTTTTGAGTTACAAGATTCTTCCACTCAGTCAAGACAAAGGGGAGTTATTGGACGTGTTAGAACTTACATTTCTGATCCAAAATACTTAATTGAGCATTTATACGTTAGACCTAGAGAAATAATTATTGATGGAAGTACTAATTTACCTGTTACGTTTAATACGATGAATAGCTTTATTTAATAAACTTTTCTCAAAACCTCCATCACTTTCACGTAAGTCCGCAAATTGTGCAAACTCGCCAGGCGCCAGGCGCTACTGTCTCCAATTTTGAAAAGGTGGTGTAGATAAGCTCGACTGACTTGAGGGACACCGTCAGTTTGCCTGCAGAGGGGACAGTCACAAAACTCGCTAATCGCTCCGGCATCAGTGGCCAGTTTGCCCTTGCCCATGTAGAGATAGTCAAAAACTTCATCCAAGCGGTCTGCCGCTGCCAGTTCACTCAAGATTTGGCGGTTGAGAGTGGCTGGATCGACCCTAAAAACGTACAGACGCTGGTGGCGTGCATCTCTCGTCGGGAGGACACAATCGAAAAACTGGTAACCCATAAAGAACAACCTCACAATGTTCTTAGGCGTGCCAACACCCAAGGCAAAACGCAGACTATCTTTTGTCGTTAAATCAGCATTTTTCTGACAAAAAGAGTAATCAAATTTGCCTTGCTCATCGAGCGGCCAGCCACCCAAACCGTAGATGTCGAAGCCGATTTTTTGCAGCTCTTTGCTGCAGTGAGCCCGCCACTTTTCATGATTATGCCCCTGGATGGGGGCGAGTAGCAGCGGGCGGTTGTCCTTAGAGAAACCATGTTTTTCGAGCTGCAGCTTAAACTCCGCCTTAGCACGCTTGGCCCAAGCGATGGTGCGCTCGACACTTTGCTGGATGCGTTTTTCGTCCGCTGTGGGTGGAGTGAAATCATCCAGACAAATCATCACGTCGCTGCCAAGAGCGAACTGCATTCTAATCGAGTCCTCTGGTGTGAAAAGGGTCTTTTTTTGCTTTTTGGGGCCGTTGTAGCGCACGATGCCTTCGTCTGTGATTTTGCCAAGGTCAGGATTTTTTTGCAGGAGCGAAAACAGCTGGAAGCCGCCCGAATCAGAGGAGACGAAACCAGGCCAATTCATCATTTTTTTGACCCCACCCAATCTTTTTAACACTGTTTCGCCTGGTCGATTGATGAGATGGTAAGTGTTGACCATCACGCCCTCTAGGCCGACGCGTGCCAAGTCCAAGCTGTCAAGGCTGCGTGCCACTCCCAGGGTGGCGTCTGGCAGATAGATGGGTAGCTGATAGCTTTGGTTTTTGATGGTGATTTGCATTGTTTTTGCCAGTTAATTCTCTTATGATGGGTAGAAATCATTATAAAGGATAAACATGAATCCAAAGCTTCAGCAATTAGTTGATTTTTTTAAATACCAAAATCGCCTCAAAATGGTCCACCGCAATAATTGGGACAAAGAAGGCAGAAAAGAATCCTCAGCCGAACATTCGTGGTCGGTGGCGATGATGGCTTGGCTTTTGACCAAGCCAGTGGAAGAAGAGCTGGGTATCAAGCTTGAACAAAACAGCATTCTCAAGATGGCTTTGGTTCATGATCTGGTCGAGATTGACGCTGGCGATGTGGAAGCTTGGGATAAATCTGGTAGGGAGGCGATCAAAAACGAAGAAATGTTGGCTATCGAAGAAATTGCCGACAGGCTTGATGGAACCAGTGGTGAAGTCTACCGCCTGTGGATCGAGCACGATGAGCTCAACAGCGTGGAGAGTAAGCTAGTCAAGGCCTGTGACCAGCTTTGCCCGCTGGTTTACAGAATTGTCTTTGGCAATTCATATCAGGGTACGGGAATGAATCGAGCCAAGTTGGATTCGATTTTTCTGCCAATTGTTGATTTCAGTCAGGTTACTAGAGAAATTTATCTGAGCTTGGCGACTGAACTCGAGCAAAATAATCTTTTTGATCTTTAATTTATGCTGCAAATTACTCCCGAAAACCAAACTCAAGTAATCACTCGTCCTGCAGCTAAGCTAAGTCGTGGAAGCCAGGCGCAATCAGTTTTTCAGGGCGAATTTTTTCAAGTTTGGCAGTGGCCGCAGGAGCTTTACGATGGCAGCGTGGCTACTTTTGAGAGTTTGTCGCGACCAGACACCGTCACTGTCTTGGCGACGGATGAGACTGGGCAAGTGATTATGACCAAGCAGAGCCAACCAGGCTTCCAAGAGTTTTGGAGTTTGCCAGGGGGCGTGATAGATCGAGGTGAAGCGGTTTGGGCGGCCGCCAAACGCGAGTTACTCGAGGAGACTGGTTATGTATCTAAGGAGTGGTATTTTTTGTTTGCCAACCAAATGAACAGTCGCATCGATTGGGCCAACTTTTACTTGGTGGCCAAAAATTGTCAGCGAGTGGCCGATATTAAGCCAGATGCTGGTGAGAAAATTGAGGTGGAACTGCTGACTTGGGCGGATTTTGCCAACTTAGTCAAAAAAGAAGACTTTCGCGACGCCGACTTTGCCCTGTGGTGGTGGAGAGGTGGGGAGAGGGAAGTTGAGTAAAAATTGATTTATCTTCTGTCCAACTTGGCTGAAGTCAATTGCACCACAAGGTGTTAGAATTAAACTATTATGCCAACCAAATCCAAAACCTCCATTAAGCGCCTCGTCCGTCCCACCAAAGGTCGTCAGATAGCCGGCGTAGCCATGGCTTTCGCTAATTATTTTACGATCGACGTGGTCTTGGTGCGGGTCATTCTCGCCCTAACCCTTATCCCCGGCGGGATTCCTGGCTTATTGATTTACTTGGTGTGTTGGCTGGTGATACCGAGTGAAGAGTAGATGCTGTCAATTTTTCTAAAATTTAGGCTCGAGCTAAAGAAAAACCCTCGCCATCGTGAGACAGCGAGGGTGAAGGAAGGTCATTGACCTCCTTTCCTGTTTGCCCAGGCTTCCCTGGCCTGGGCGGCACTAGCTTGTGCTAGAGCCAACTCGTCCATCTTCTGCTGGACGAGTTTTAATTCAGAGGCGTAGACGCACGCCTCTTGGATACCGAAGATTAGGCAATCTTCGGCCACGATCTGCCGTTCTGTTGCCGCCGGTGCGGCGCAGCCCGACAGAAGGGTGGTGGCCAGCACGGTCACCAGGAGGAGCAGAATGAATTTCTTCATCTCGTGCCTCCTTTCTTCCAGTTCCAGGTTGGATTAACCCTTTGCACTCAGCCGCGTTGGCCAAGGCAAAGAGCGGGCCTGGAACCAGATTCTAAAACCTGTTTCCATTTTATCATTTGAGTGCTTAGAAAT
The DNA here is from genome assembly GCA_002422165.1 of Candidatus Pacebacteria bacterium UBA6180. Taxonomy (GTDB): domain Bacteria; phylum Patescibacteriota; class Microgenomatia; order UBA1400; family PJMF01; genus UBA1364. The sequence goes on from DITQ01000010.1 coordinate 44,110, forward strand.
CAATATTATAGGACATATCAATCAGCACCTAGGCTGACTGCAGTTGCCGACTATGCCAGCATGGTATTACAATTACTCTCATGTCTTGGCTCATCATCATCCTCATCAATGTTTTAGCGATTTCCTCTGCCAGTCTCTTTCAGCGTTTAGCGATGAAAGAGGAGGCGAGTGAGCCGGTGACTGCGACGATCATTTTTCAGTTTATTTTGGGAGCTCTAGTGATTCCTTTCGCTATCAGTCAGGGATTCACTTGGCCAAATTGGGCGCAGCTCTGGCCTTATTTTCTCTTTAGCACCGTCTTGTACGCCCTCGGTTCAGTATTGTTTTTTCGCTCTATCAAATTAATAGAAGCTTCAGAAATGACTGTGTTTGCTGGTGCTGGGGCAATTGTTACCATGCTCTGCGCTTACATTTTTCTCGGTGAGCGTCTGGGGTTGTGGCAGTACCTGGGGGCAGGTTTGATTTTGGCCGCCATCTTAGTGATCGCTCACCAGGGCAAAAAAATTAGCTTTAGTCAGGGCGCGCTCTACGCTTTAGTCGCGACCAGCTTCTTTTCTATTGCGGTAGTGAGTGACATGATCATCATTCGTGCTTACGACGCAATTTCTTTTGCGGGTTTGATGTCCATTCTGCCAGGTTTTGCTTTGCTTGTTCTTTATTTCAGAAAAATCAAACTTTTGCCGCAAGCGATCAAGAAACTTGATAAAAATTTGCTTTTTTACAGCCTACTTTATTCAATAGGCGTAGTAAGCTTTTACGGAGCTTTGGGAACTGGTGCCTTGCTCTCGCAGGTGAGTGTGGTGGCTCGCACCAACATTATCCTAACTGTACTGATGGCGGCAGTGTTGCTGGGAGAACGCAGTCATCTGTGGTACAAGCTTTTGGCGGGGTTGTTGTGTACGGTGGGGGTAATTTTGGTGGCTTTATAGTTTTTGTCCATCTTTGTGCTAAAATCTCCTCATGTCTTCTCTGCAAATCGGCATCGTCGGCTTACCCAACGTCGGTAAATCAACTCTATTCAACGCCTTACTCAAAAAGCAAGTCGCTTTGGCGGCAAATTACCCCTTCGCCACCATCGAGCCCAACGTCGGTGTGGTCGAAGTGCCCGATGAGCGCCTGCAGATCCTCGCCGAAGTTACCAAAGACAGCGAGAAGCTGCGTGCCTTGCCGCCGCTCAAGTACGCTCTAGTCGAGTTTGTCGATATCGCTGGTTTGGTCAAAGGGGCCAGCCAAGGTGAGGGCCTGGGCAACCAATTCCTGGCCAATATTCGCCAAACCGACGCCATTTGTCACGTTTTGCGCCATTTTAGCGATCCGCAAGTTTTACGTGAGGGCAGCGTCGATCCAGAGCAAGATCTAGCGATCATTCGCACCGAATTGCAGTTGGCCGATCTGGAGACTCTCCAGAAACAGCGCCAACCCAAAGGCGCCGCCAACAAAGAAGATCTGGCTAAATGGGCGGTCGTTCAACAGTTTCTGCAGCGGATAGAAGCTGGCCAGAGCCTGGCGCCGCAGAGTGAAACTGAGCAGCTAGTCGCTCGCGAGTTGTGCTTACTGACTGCCAAACCAGAAATTTTTGCCATCAACGTTGATGAGCAAGATCTGGCCAAGACAAGCGAGATCACCGCCCTTTTCGCCGCCAATTTGCAAGTCAAAAAAGCCCAAATCGTTATCATTTCCGCCAGGATCGAGAGCGAGTTGGCGACTTTGGCCGAAAACGACCAAGAGCTGTACATGAGTGACCTGGGAATCGAGGAGAGTGGTCTGTCGCGCTTGGCCAAAGTCGCCTACGACACCCTTGGTCTACAAAGCTTCCTGACCGCCGGCGAAATCGAGGTCAAAGCCTGGACGATTAAGCGCGGCGCGACCGCCCAAGCCGCGGCTGGGGTGATTCACACCGACTTCAGCAAGAAATTTATCAGTGCTCGGGTGGCCAGTTTTATCGACTTCACTAAGCTGGGCGGCTGGACTGCCTGCAAAGACCTCGGTAAAGTCCGTCAGGAAGGCCGCGACTACCTGATGCAAGATGGTGACGTGGTGGAGTTCATGATTGGGAAGTAGACTTTCCACCAGCTCATGTGCTATAATCCCCCTTACGGAATTAAAATTCGCTTATCATTATCCAGAAACTTTGGCGGGGCCATAAGTTTGCGAATTTGAAAATATATGAAACTAGCTACAGAAATTATTACCAAAGATTACGAACTTACTTATTTGATTCCTGGCGATCTGCTTGATGCTGACGTTTCGCGTCTCAAGAAGGAAATTGTCGACTTGGCAGCCAAAAACAAAGGTAAAGTCGTCAAAGAAGACGACTGGGGTCGCAAACACTTGGCTTACGACATCGTCCAAGCAGGCAAAACCTACAATGAAGCGGTCTATGTCCACATGGTACTCAACTTCCCTGTGACCAAAGTCCAGGCTTTTGATCAGGCGCTTACTCTACACCGTGAAATTATTCGTCACTTGCTTGTTGTCGCTGATGACAGTACAGAAGTTGTTCAAGATTAATGTTCAAACCTTGCTTAGAATTTTGCTAAATCACTGACTTGTAGCACTTCTGGTAATTTTACTCATGCATAATAGACTACAGATTATAAAAATGCTCCACGCGAGACAGAAAGGCACAGATGTCAGCTCGTTCTTTAAATAAGGTCATGTTGATCGGCAATCTCACCAGAGATCCAAACATCCGCTACACTGGTAACAGCACGGCAGTGGCTTCTTTTGGTATTGCTACCAACCGCTCCTGGACGCCAGCTGACGGTGGTGACAAGCAGGAACGTGTTGATTTTCACAACATCGTTGCTTGGTCGAAGCTTGCCGAAATCTGCGGTCAGCTCTTACACAAAGGTGACAAGGTTTACGTCGAAGGACGCATCCAAACTAGAGATTGGAAGACCGAGAGTGGGGAAGTCCGCAAGGTTACCGAGATCATTATCGACAATATGATGCTGCTTAGCGGTGGTCGTAGTGGAGCCAAGTTCGATGACGGTGGCGCATCTGAGGACAGCGAACCGATGTCGAGCAAAGATAATTCACAAGCACCAGCCGTGCCAGCTGAAGCAGAAGCAGTCGAAGATGTCTCTGACGACATCCCTTTTTAGATAGTTAGTTAAACAATATTAATAGTTAAGGAAGCACAATGAAGACTTACCACTTTAGCTACAAAAAAGCCGAAGAACTCAAGAGATTTGTCACCGCTCAGGGTGCAATTTTGCCTCGAGCCAAGACTGGTCTCTCCGCCAAATTTCAGAAGAAATTGGCTCGTGAAGTCAAAAGAGCTAGGCACCTCGCTCTCTTGCCCTTTACCCAAACCGTCTAAGTTTGCCTAAAGCTTACTTAAAAAAGTCACTTTCGCCATTTTGCGTTTGGCTTTTTGGGCTTGTCTGGCTTACAATTGTTCTCCATGAGAAGAAAAGTTTCCTGGCCATTTATCTTGATTCGTAACAGCATTTTTGCCTTGCTTTTACTCAGTTTAGGCTTGATCATGGGTTTTCGCTATGCCAGCGAAGGTCAGCTTTTTGGTCGTCAAATTTCTGCTTTAGATAATTTAGCTAAGCAAGCTCGAGTCACCAACTTGTCCAAAATCATGGACAACTCCTCCCAGAGCGCAACAGTGTCGATGGACACTTTTTGGGAAGTCTGGCGCTTGCTAGAGCGCGACTACCTCGAAACCGACAAGTTAAATCACACCAAAATGCTTGATGGAGCGATTTCTGGCATGGTTTGGGGCTTGGAAGATCCGCACACTACCTATTTACCCCCAGAGGACAACGCCAAAGCCGAAGAAGATTTGGCTGGCAGTTTTTATGGAGTAGGTATCGAGCTGGCTTACATTGACGGCATGGTGGGTATTTTGGCACCGCTTGCAGGCAGTCCGGGCGAGCAGGCAGGCCTTCTAGCAGGTGATATTGTCACTCACGTCAAGGACAGCGCCAAAAATCTTGATGAAGATACCTCTAAATGGACTCTGGATGATGCAGTCAAAAATATTCGTGGTCCCAAGGGTACGCCGGTAGTTTTGAGCATTTACCGCAAAAGCGACAACAGCACACCCGAGATCACGGTGATTCGTGACGAGATCATTGTTAAAAGTGTCACTCTTGAGTTCGTCGAACACAAGGGGCGCACTTTTGCCCATCTCAAGTTGGCTAAATTTGGCGAGCGCACTATGAGCGAGTGGAACGCAGCTGTGCGTGATATCACAGCTCGCCGAGGGCAGTTGACTGGCCTAGTGCTTGATATGCGCAATAACCCAGGTGGTTTCTTCGATGTCTCGATCGATGTGGCTAGTGATTTTATCAAAAGTGGCGTCGTCGTCAGTCAAAAATCCAAATACAACACCAAGAACTACAATAGTACTGGTCAAGCGCGTTTGGCTGGCATCAAGACACTAGTCTTGGTCAACAAAGGCAGCGCTTCGGCTTCTGAGATCGTCGCTGGCGCTCTGCGTGATGATGTGGGTATTAGGTTGGTGGGTGAGCAGACTTTTGGCAAAGGCACTGTTCAAGATCGCCGTGAACTCAGCAATGGCGGTGGATTACACATCACTGTCGGTCGTTGGTTGACGCCTTCTGGGGGTTGGATTCATGATGATGGTTTGCCAGTCGACGTGGAAATTGCTCAGGATCACGATACTCCGGAAGACGAAGTTTTACTCGGGGCTTTGGAGTTGTTCTGAGTTTTCTTTTTCGATCAGATTTTTGGTGGAAGCCAAGACTAGGTCCAAATCTCCTTCGAGAATATCAAACAAATTATGCCACGATTGGTGGATGCGGTGATCGGTCACCCGACTTTGGGGGAAGTTGTAGGTTTTGATTTTTTCAGCGCGCATGTTGCGACCGATGTTGCTGCGAGCTGCTCCGATAGTGGCTTCTTTTTTGTCCTCTTCGATTTGCCAAAGTTGCGCGCGCAGTAATTCGAGAGCAATTTGGCGATTTTGGGCTTGTTTGCGTTCGGTACGAGAGTTGACGACTATGCCGCTGGGCTTGTGAACCAGGCGGACGGCAGAACTGGTTTTATTGACCGATTGGCCACCAGCGCCACCAGCGCGCATGAAAGACCATTCCAAATCTTCGTCTCTAATGTCGACAGCAGTTGCGGTCACCTCTGGTAAAACTGCCACTGAGGCAGTCGAAGTGTGAATGCGTCCCGCTGCTTCGGTGCTAGGGACGCGTTGGACGCGGTGCACCCCAGAATCGTAGCGAAAAAGTTTGTAGGCAGAAATGAGCTCGTGATTACCCGTTGTTTTGACTTTGCCCTCGTCATCAATTTCGACGATCGGTAATTCGACGCGACCTTTGATCTTGAAAACTAGCTCGTCAATAAGCTCAACCTTGAGGTTTTTGCTTTCGGCGTAACGAGTGTACATGCGCATTAGGTCGTTGGCCCAAATTTTGGCTTCGTCACCACCGGCACCGCCGCGAATCTCGATAATGGCGTTGGCTGTTTGGGTGATCTGTTCGCTGTCTTGACCGTCTTTGTTCTGGCTGCTCTGGAAGTCTGCGCTGGCTAGTTCCAAAGCCGCTTTTTCGCTGTTTAGGCGCTCGATTTCCTCACTGGCGAGCGCTGCTAGTTCAGGATCACTCAGGAGCTGTTGGTTGGCAACAATTTCCTCAGTGAGCTGATCGATTTGTGCTTGATAGGGGTTGAAAATTTGGTCCATATGGTTTGTCGTTAATTCATTGTACAACAGGAAAAACAAAAGGCCTTTATTTGGCCATTTGTTTCACAGAGATTAATTAGCTAATTAGAAGCGGGAACGTCAGCGCTTAGGGCTTTTTTCTGAGCCTTGAGCTCATCTTGCTGTTCGACCAAGATTTGCTTGTAAGACTTGACGGGAGCTTTGGTCTTGGTGGCTTTTTTGGCTTTGGCAGCCACGGCGGCAGCGGCAGCTGCAGCGGCTTGCATTTTCTTCTGGAATTTGTCGACGCGACCTTGACGATCAACGAATCTCATCTCACCAGTGAAAAAGGGGTGACACTTGCTGCAAATGTCGACCTGGACACTAGGCTTAGCTCCACCGGTTTGGAAGGTGCTGCCGCAGCTGCAGGTGACGACGCAGTCGTGTTGCCAATTGGTAGGATGTAGACCTTGTTTCATAGAAGCGACTATTATAACACAGGCTAGAAACCTGTTCAAGCGGTCGCCTTGGGATTTAGTCCTGATCGCTTGAGTTTAATTGCTCAAGAATTTCCTCAATACTGCAGAATTTCTGTTCACCAGTTGCCATATTTTTGAAGGCAAAGTTGCCGGTTTTTAGCTCATTAGTGCCGACGACGATGACGAAGGGGATTTTTTTCTGCTCGGCCACCTTAAATTGCTTGGCGAGCTTATCTGGCTTGGGGGAAACTTCCGTCTTGATCTCTGCTTGGCGCAGTTGGCGAGCAAGGTCAAGCGCCTTGTCTTGACAGGCTTCGTCCTCAAAAAAACTAACTTGCACCGTGGCGCTAGTGCTGGCCTCAGGGATGAGATTCATCGCCTGACAGATCTCGACCACTCGGTCAAAGCCCAAGGCGAAGCCCGTAGCCGGCATACTGTAGCCAGAGAGATCTTCGATTAAGTTGTCGTAACGGCCACCACCACCGACCGAGGAGTTACCGTATTCGGGTATTTTGACTTCAAAAATCAAACCAGTGTAGTAATCCAAGCCGCGGGCTAGTTTTGGGTTGAAAACGAGAGTCTCTTTAGCCACGCCAAGAGCATAACTTTTTTGTACGATTTTCTGTAAAATAGGCGACATTTCAATCTTATCTAATTTGCCTAAAACTGCTTCTGCTGCAGTCCGAGTCAGACCCTTATCGGTCAATTCTTCAATAATCTCTTCGGGGCTCTGTTTGTCAAGTTTGTCGATACTTTGGATGATGGAGAAGACGTCGATTTCGGGTGTGACGAAGGCTTGTAGATTATCCATTAGCAGTTGGCGATCATTGAATTCGATGCGAGTGGAAGTAAAACCAAGTTTCTTAAAAACTGCTTCCACCACCGCCAACAGCTCGGCATCCGCCAGTGCATCTTTGCTGCCGAAAATGTCACAGTCGCACTGGGTAAACTCGCGATAACGGCCTTTCTGCGGCTTGTCAGCGCGAAAGACGTTTTGAATCTGGTAGCGACGAAAATATTTTGGTAGCTCGTTTTGGTATTGGCTCAAAATGCGCGCAGTGGGCACAGTTTGATCGTAGCGCAAGCCGACTTGGCGTCCGCCACGATCCTCGAAGGTGTAAACCAGCTTGTCAGCTTCCTCTCCGTATTTGCCCAGTAGTAGGCTAGCGTACTCAAGAGTAGGCGTTTGTAGCGAAGCGAAGCCGTAGATTTCGAAGACGGCCTTGATCTGATCACTGACGTATTGGCGTTGGCGAGCTTCTTCAGGGAGAAAGTCGCGAAAGCCTTTGAGTGTTTGTAAGTTTTGTTTGGTCATATGTTTTACAATTGATTTTTGAGATCAATTTTATCCTTTTTTGTTAATAATTATAAGTGTTTAACCTGTTTTAAATATGTGCTGCATCTTTCGTACAGAAAGTGTCCGAAATTCGCTTTGCATCTTTCACGACCAAATGGTCCGAAATTCGCTATGCATCTTTCGTACCAGCTGCTTTTTACAACGCATTATCATGCATTGTAAAAAGACAGGGTCCGAAATAAAAAATCCCCAGATTGGGGATTCGTTTTTTTTGATTCTAAGTGACGCAAAAATTTACCCCAATCTACGAGTAGAGGAGTGGTGATGAGTAACTGGAGTTTGCTTAGTCATTTTTGACATCAGACAAATTATTATAGGGTATAAGAGGGAGTTTTGTCAAGCTTGTGGTTTTCTTGGCCAAGAATCACTGTACTGCAGGTGGTTGGGCCGGAGAGGTTTTTTAGCACTATTTCTATTTGTTCGCGCATTCTTTCATCTAGAGTGTCTAGGTTTTTGACAAGCAAAAGTTGTTTGGAGAGCTTGAGCTTTTTTTTCAAGTTTTGCAGCAAAACATATGTTTTTTTTGAAAGGTCTCGGTCTAAGGAACCATTGTTTGTGGGTAAAAAATCTTCCATGCGTTTGTTTTGACAGGCCAGATTTGCTATGAGAATCAACAATTCTGAGGATAAGTAATCGAGATTTCTAAATTTGGCAATTCTTTGGCAGTCGACCACAGTCACGGTTATTTTTTGTTTTTTCATGCCAGTAAGCATTCGCCTAATGAATTTCAGCGGTTCGAGGCGCGGCTTTGCCGCGACAACAATCGCCTCGATTAGTTCGTCAATTTCAACCCCAAGTGGAAAACGATAGATGTAAGTTTTTGGGTCAATTAAGATTTCTAGCGCCAGCATTTTTAAAAGACTTTTTTCTGGTGGAATATTTTCTTTTATCATGATTTTCTCCATCATTATACAATGTTATACTACTTGATTAGAGCTAGTCACCATTTACAATGGCAAAACTTGAAAAGGGCCGGTGGCTCAATTGGTAGAGCGCCGCATTCGCATTGCGGAGATCAGGGGTTCGATTCCCCTCCGGTCCACTTTTATCGTGGGAGTCTTGCTTTTAGAGAAGAAATAAACAAGAGAGAAGGAATCACAATGAGTTTTATAGATGAAGGACATTCAAAGGGTCCAGAGATTCGAGAGAAGTTAGCTTTTGGTCACCCCCTTGATGAAGTTGATGGTAAGGAGCTAACTCCAGAGGAGAGATTTGTAGGTAGACGACAGGAAGCACTTCGAATTGCAGAACAGGGCAAATTTGGCATAGGTCAAGTGGTTTATGTTCGCGAATTACCGTGGTTAGGTCCAGATCATCATGTAGCAGTCGCCATGGGAGCAGAGGAATCAGAAGTCGAAGGCTTGCGATTGACGCAGCACGCCTTCGTATGGCGCCCAGCATCTCTAACAGAATTGAAGGGCTTAAATCAAGAAGAAAGGAGACTTAAGCTAATTGAGAAAATTTGCAGAGCTAATTATTTTACGATTGGACTGAATGGCTGGGCTTCCAATCAAGGTATGTGGGAGGCTATTGAGGCGATTATTCTAAACGTAGGTAGAGGAGAAAAATTAGATAGAACAGTCGCTCAGATTGTAGGTATGCCTGGTTTTGAAGATGTTCGAAAAGAACATTTGTCACTTCTTGCTAGCGAATTACAAAAACTACCAGAAGAAACAATGGCGATAGACTTGTCGATTATGGGTGGTCTAGGCGGTCTAGATTTGGATCACGCTTCAAGTTTAAACAAAGAAGGTGTGGTGGTTCAAGTGTTTGAAGCCTTGGACAAAATTGGTAGAGAGGTTTGTGAATTTAAGCTCCAAGAGATAGAGTCTCCAGCGTGGCAACAAAAGAAAAAGGCAATCATCCAGGAAATATTTGGGGAACTAATTACTGCTGGTTATAATGGAAGAGAGTTGCCAAATTTTGATTCTCCAGAGTGGCGAGATAAGATTTGGCAACTACAAGAAATGTTGGAGACAGAAGAGTTGTTGGCGAAAGGGATATATTTTGATGTAAAGATAGGCTTGGTCAAAGGTCATTCTATGGGAGGGAATATTGTTAGCGAAATGATGTCACATGTACTAATGAATAAAAAAATGAGTGATTTATATCTTGCATATCGATCACGACACGATGATGAATTACATGATTTTGTTGAAACTTCAAAGAAAAGAGTGATTCAAGCGAGTGCTAATCTGTTTGCTTATGACGCAAGCTTTGACTTTTCTTTTTTTGGGGATGACGATAGGGTGATGAAATATTTAGTTGGTAGGAAACTGCAAATTACAGATCACGAAAAATTATTAGATGAATTCAAGCGAGTGATCAGTGAGGAAATGGCTTTAATAAGTGCCGATGAATTGTCATTAAATTCTGTCGGTAGGAAGTATGCTAACATGACCTTTCAATCATGGATGCAGTTAGTTTTTGGCGACCAAGCTGAAGATCTCCCAGTCTGGGGAGAAAAGATAAAAAAACTAGCAGAGGGGCAAAATATAGGTTTCCATGTTTTATTACAGAGGGACCCATTATTGAATTTGGTAATGGAATTTGCCAAGTTCAGCCCAGCTTTGGCTAAGGGAGAACTAGAATTAGGAGATTTGGTAGGACTTGTAGAAGGTTTATTGACGAAATACGTCGGAGAAGGTTTGCCAGAGGACTTGAATCCTCTGTATAAATTAAGTTTAAAAGAAGCACTTCAATTTGTTTTAGTTTGTAACCGAATTTTAACTGACATGTCAGCTCCATGGGATGACGAAATTATGAATTCAATTACCCAGCAACACTTGGCTAAATGGACTATGTTTGTGGGAGATGATGATAAAACTTTAATGTCATATTTAATCGAAGCGATGGCTGAAGAGATGGTGTCAATGAGTGAGGAAATGCCTGCCACTGCTAGTATCGAAAAAAAACCAATTATTCGAAAATTTTATAATACGGGTCATCACCCAAAAACAAATGATGTGGAGGCAATTGCTGCCGACCAATGGGGAAAGTTGCTTCATATAGATGCCTTATCTTTGGACGGGTCAAAGAAAATATTAGATAAGTTAATGGCTTTGCTGAATAAAAACGTTTTGGCTAAAAATGTTTTTTCTTAACAAGAACCGTGTTTTCAAACCTCACCCCAAACTCGCCAGGCAAATAAACTCCAGGTTCGATGGTGATAGTCATCCCAGGGAGTAGTGGAGCAGAGTTATTTTTCCAAATTGAAGGTGGCTCGTGAATGTCTAGACCCAGGCCGTGGCCAGTGGTGTGGATGAATTTCTGGCCGTAACCAGCACTAGTCAGAAAATCACGGCAAGCAAGATCTAATTCAGCAGCACTGCAGGTTTGGCTTGCGTGCAATAAGTCAAAGCCTTTTTTGTAAGCGTCCTTGACTAGTTTATCGATTTTGGCGAATTTGGTGGCCTTGCGCTTTATTTGATTGGTTTCTGCTTGGTCGCTCTGTCGCCAGAAAATCGTTCGAGTCATGTCAGCACAGTAATGCTTGTAGGTGGCGCCAATATCGATCAAAACGACACTGCCATGATGCAGTTTTTTGTGGCTTGGTTGGTGATGGGGCAGAGCAGAGTTTTCGTCGAAGGCGATGATGCTGGGAAAAGCCAATTCACAGTCAGCTTGTGTCCTAATTTTATTATCAATCAGGCGAGCAACTTCTAGTTCAGTCTGACCAACCTTCAATTGGGAGATCGCTTCCGCCAAAACACGCTTGGTGACCTGACGGGCTTTGCTGATTTTAGCCAGTTCAGCTCGGTCTTTTTGACTGCGCAGTTGCCAAATGAGCTGGCGATTGAGAGTGTCCACATGGAGGTTGGGGATCTTTTTGAGGCTTTGAAACTCGTCGACACGTAGGTCGCCTTGGTCAATTTGCAGCGAATTAATGCCAGTTTTTTCGATTAGTGAAGTCAAGTAGGCAACTAATCTGTCTGGGGAAGTGAAGCCGTGGCTAACTAGTCCCGGAAAATTGTTTGGTTTAGGTAAAAAATTTTGTAGTAAAAGATGTGCTTCTTTGGCAGTAATCAGCAAAAAAGCACTTCTTTCTTCAGGCACATTGGCTACAAAAGAGGAAAAATAGAGTAGGTCGCTGCGGCGAGAGAGGAGCAAACACTGATTGAGTTGCAGTCTATTCTGTAGTTGGCCGATTCTGGCTAGAAAAGGACTTCGTCCCATAAATCAGACTTCTTCCTCTATTTATCAAAACTACTCAAAGCGCGAATGGTGCTAATCACGTAGTTGCCGTTGTTGTCAGCAAAGGCCACCACGATGCATTGTAGTTCTTCATAAAAATCATTCCAAGTGGCATCTTCACCTTCGACATCTTGAAAGTTGGTTTTTTGATTGATTGAGAGGTTGAGTTCGTTTTCACCAGTGCGAGGTTGGAATTTAAGGTCACTTCTGCCCAGAGATGAAATCGAGCCGATAGTAATTATGCGGTCTCTAGGACTAAAGTCTTTTTCGTAAACGGTGACTTTGGTGATTTTTAAGTTATCGTCAACAAAATCACCTTGAATGCCTACCCAGTTATCAATAGCGATTTCATCAATTTTGACTTCTTTGTTATTTTTTTGAATCAAGACGTCTTTTTCTAAGGGGATGATTTTATTGCCAGCGTAATTAATGACAGCAAGTGTCTCTTCGCTAACTCTGGTAACTCTAGCCAAAAAAGCCCTTTTCATGCGAAGATTAGCCCCCACTGTGCCAAGCTCCGTCTTTTTTTCTTGGATGACTTTTTTAATGTTGTTGATGGTGCTGTTCTCATCGTCTTGTTCTTGCGTAGTTGCACTGTCAGTGCTAGTAGCGGCTATGACGCTGCCAGGCACAATCAATAACGCTAGAATGAGCGCTGTTAGCCAGAGCTTGTAGTTAGTTTTTTGCTTCATATATAACACTTCGTTGTTTGCTGACGATATTGCCGTCTTCGTCGATACTGTTGACTTCAATTAAGTTGCCTCCTTCTGTCAAGATTACTTTGACAGAAAAATTACCAGATTCGTCGGTGCTGCTAATGTATTCCTTGTCATTGACCAGGATAACTAAGAAGCTGTTGTTGCTGCTACTACCAGTGACGATCAGTTCTTCTTCTGCAGTGAAAAAATCTTCTTCTGGATTATTGATCACTAATTGTGAACTTTCTACCACCGCTGATTGAGTACTTTGTGGATTGTTGATCAATTGATCAGTAAGATTGTTCTGGCCAATCTTGGCGCGCTCCGAATTTTGGTAAATACCAAAAGTAATCATGAGACCAAGAGTGATGCCGACAAAAACTGCTAAAAGGATTTCTTTACGCATATTTAAGCTAAGAGAGAGTATCTTAGGGCAATTATACACAAAAGTCAAAGATTTTTAGCTGAATATCTAGATTACAGTCATACTCAACTAAAAACTTAGCTTCATTTTAACTAACAATCTTTTTTTCGTTCGACGAAGTCGACGTCAACTTGCTATTTTATTTTGTTACCCCTTTTGCCCGCCGACTTCGACGGACTGTAATCTAGATATTCAGCTATTTAATTAACTTCGAAATTTTACAAGTTTATGTTACACTCTGAAGCATATGCAAATCACTTATCACGGTCATTCTTGTTTCAAGCTCAAGGGCGAATTGGGGAGTGTGGTGCTTGATCCTTTTGACGAAAAAGTGATGGGTTTTCCACTCGCCAAACTTAGTGCTGAGTTGGTGACCATCTCTCACAATCATGACGATCATAACGCTAAGGATAAGGTCAAAGGCACTTCCAAGCGCGAGAAGCCTTTTATCATTGATTTTCCCGGTGAATATGAAGTTGGTGGGATTTCTGTTTTTGGTACCAAGACTTTTCATGATCAAGTTGGGGGCGCCGAGAAGGGCAACAACATTGTTTTTAAGATTTTAATTGATGGCTTGTCTGTTTGTCATTTGGGTGACTTGGCTCACCAGCTTGATGAGAAGCAGTTAGACTCCATCGGCATGGTAGATGTCTTGTTTTTACCTGTTGGAGGGCCTTTTTCCCTGATGAACGAAGAAGCAATTAAAGTTGCCAACGCCATCAGTCCCAGTATCCTGATTCCTATGCACTACAGTGACAGTGCCTATCCAAGTGACACCAGGGTTAAGCCGCTCGAGCAGTTTTTACAGAGTTTCGGCGTGACCTTAGAACCAGAAGACAAATTAATCGTCGAAAAAGATCGCTTGCCAGAAGAAATGCAATTAGTAGTGCTGCGCCGCAGCTAAGGCTAAAATCAAAATGTCCAACGATCCCAAAATTCCTCCTCACGATCTCGATGCTGAGCGCAGTGTTTTGGCGGCGATTTTGATCGACAAAGACGCTATGATCAAGGCGTCCGAAATCCTCAAGCCAGAATCCTTCTACAGTCGTGCTCACCAAGTGATTTTTTCTGCCATGATCGAGCTTTACGACAAGCGCATGACTATCGATGTCATCACCCTTAAAGATCAGTTGACCAAAGACAAAAACATTCGCACTGCTGGCGGAGTATCTGGCATTAGTCAGTTGTCCAATTTGCTGTCGACTGCGGCCAACGTTGAAAATTACGCTAACATGGTCAAGGAGAAGTATGTCAAACGCGAGCTAATCGCTTTGTCCAATGAGGTTGGCACCTTAGCTTTCGATGAGAGCAAGGAAGTCAACGAAATTCTCGACAGTGCTGAGCAGCAAGTGCTCGCCATCTCTCAAACTCATGCTCGCCGTGACTTTTTACCGATTAAGCAGACCTTAGTGGAGAGTTTTGATCGTTTGGACGAGCTGCAAAAGAGTGGGGGGCAATTGCGTGGTTTACCGACTGGTTTCTCTGATCTTGACAGAATGTTGGCTGGTTTGCAGAAGTCCAACCTAATCATTCTTGCCGCCCGGCCAGGCACTGGTAAAACTGCCTTTGCTGTCAACATCGCTCAATACGCTTCAATCGTAGCCAAGAAAAAAATTGGTATTTTCTCTTTGGAAATGAGTCGCGAAGAATTAGTGGATCGTCTGTTAGTGGGTCAAGCCGACATTGATGCTTGGAAGCTCAAAACTGGCCGCCTCTCACAAGAAGATTTTCTCAAGATCTCTGATGCGATGGGTGTTTTGGCAGAAAGCAAACTTTTTATCGACGATACTCCAGGTTTAAGCATCTACGAAATGCGCACCAAAGCGCGCCGTCTAATGATGGAGCAAGATATCGATTTGTTAATCGTCGACTATTTACAGCTAGCTCATGGTCAGAATCGTGAGAATCGCGTCCAGGAAGTTGGTGAAATTTCCCAGGGTCTCAAAAACATTGCTCGTGAGCTCAAAATTCCAGTTTTAGCTTTGGCACAGTTGTCGCGTGCGGTCGAGCAACGTGGTGAGAAAGCACCACAGCTTTCGGATCTTCGCGAATCAGGTTCGATTGAACAGGATGCTGACGTGGTGATGTTTTTGTATCGTAAAGATGATGATCTACGCGAATCAGTGACCCTCCGCATCGCTAAGCACCGCAACGGTGGGCTGGGGGACATCGAACTTTACTTCAAGGGTGATCGCGTCAAATTCTTTGGCATGGAAAGTCGCAGTCATAATCAGTAAAGCAGAAACTCAAAAGCACGCACTTCAAGCGTTGCCAATGCCGAATAACAAGTAAATCAAACCTCCAGACAAGAGCAAAAACATGGTGAAAAAACCCAAGTTGGCTTTGAGCTTATTGCTCTGTAGATTATTACTTTGGTTGTCTACGCTAACAATGATGACGAGGGCAATCACTAGCCAAATACCACCTCTTACTACCACTGACCAAATGCTGTCAACGGCGAAGGATTTGATGACTAGATCACGAATAGCATCCATAGTTTACCAATATCATGACGGATTTTTGAAGCGTCGACAAGTAGCTTTAGCATGATAAAATATTTGCCTTATGAGCACGGCTATTTTTAATCCAATAGATATGATGGTGATAGCTGATTTTGATGGCACTTTTACCAAGAAGGAAGTGCTTGGTAAAAAAACCTCATCGCTTATGACAGTTCTTGTCAACGAGAAGTATTTGGGTAAGCAAGGTACTAGGGATTGTCAGGCTCTTTTTGAACACTATTACCCAATTGAAATTGATCCTCATTTGCCTCAGCCAGAAAAAGCCATTTTGATGCACGAGTGGTGGTATAAAACCTTTGAAGTTTTGAAAAAATCCGGTTTGACCAGAGAGATGTTGCTAGAAGTATGTGATTCGCCTCTTTTGGCCTGGCGCGATGGTTTATTGGATTTTTTGAGATTATTAGAGCAGCAAAAAATTCCCTTAATTATTTTTTCGGCCGGTGGTTTTGGGCAATTGGCTATTGAATATTTGCTGTCTAAAATTGGCCTATTTGGTCCCAATGTTCAAGTAATGAGCAATCGTCTTGTTTTTGATGATCAGGGGAAATTTGTGGAGATTGTCGAACCAATCATTCACATCGCCAATAAAACTAGCGAGGTTTTGATCAGAAATGGTTTGCTGCCCATCAAGCCGGAGCGCCGCCAGTGCTTGTTGATCGGCGACACCCTCGAAGATGACCAGATGGTTCAGGGTTTAGATTTTGAACTGATACATAAAGTAGCTTTCGCTGGTCACAATGATGCTCATTTCGAAGAGCGCTTCGATTTGGTTTTGGGAAAAGACGCCGGTTACGAGCAGATTAGTGCTTTAATTAGTTCGTGAGCTAGTTTAGACAATATGCAGGATTAGACTTGCAGCGAAAATAGGGTAGAATATAGCTCGTCCGCAAACTCAATATTTGATTAGTTTTTAGCCGAGATGGCGGAATTGGTAGACGCGTAGGTCTCAAAAACCTATGAAGGCAACTTCATGAGGGTTCGATTCCCTCTCTCGGCACCGCCAAGTTTGCGAAGCAAACCTGGCTAGTCCTCGAAGAGGGCGCGATACGGTTTATGCTACCCATCATTCTCGACCTGCCATTTTTCCGTCTCAAATCTCTCGCTCTTTTGGCTTTTTTAGCAGCTTTTTTTTCAGCTTTCATCTTTTGGCGCAAAGGCAGAGAGGAGCACTATGATACTTTGGAAATTTTTGATGCTTTTCTTGCCTCTGGAATTTTTGCTTTTATCGTTGGCCGTTTGGCTTTTGTGGCTTTTCATTTTAGTCAATTTAGCGGCAACTTTTGGCAGGTTTTCAATGTTTTTGAAAAATCTGGCAATGAACCAATGGTTGCTCTCGCTGCCGCCACTTGGTTTATTTATCGGCGTGCTATCAAAAATAAATGGGATGCTTTTGAAATTTTGGATTTTTACGTGACGGCCATCAGTTTAGGAATGGCTTTTATTTATTTTGGCTTTTTTCTCGACGGCAGTTACGGCGGTACTTTTACCAAGTTGCCTTGGGGAGTGATTTCTGTGGGAACTTTTGAAAAGACTCATCCAGCTCAACTTTATTCTCTTGCTTATTATTTGTTTGCTTACTTCTATCTTAGCAAGATGGAGTATCGCTATCGTACCCTTGAATGGTATCGCAGTGGTAAAAAGACTGCTCAATCTGGTTTTTTATTTAGCACTTTTTTGATTTTAACTGGTTTTTTTCACATGTTGACTCAGGGCACCCGTTTGCCTAGCTTTTTTGTGAACGGTCTAACTCTCGACTATTTTATTTACTTGGCTTTATTGCTGTTTGGCGCAGTCTTGCTTTTCAAGCGTTCTGGACGCACTTTTATTAAATTTTCTAGAAAATCATGACAGCGCAAATTATTTATGAAGATCGCGATTTACTAGTTTTAAATAAAGCCAGCTTCGTCGTGGTCAATCGCGCTACTACGGTTCAGGTTTCCACTTTGCAAGATTGGTTTGTCAATCGCTTCGGCGAAGAATTTTTTACTGAGGAGTTTTGGCAAGCGGAAACTGGCTGGCAAGAGTTGATTCCTGCCGATTTCGACTCAAGCTTTGGCCAGCCATTACAAATCTGGCAGGAGCGCTTGGGGGTAGTTCATCGTCTAGACAAAGATACTAGCGGCGTGTTGGTGATGGCCAAAAATCCCGGTGCGCTGCTGCACTTGTTAGCGCAGTTCAAAAAGCGCCAGACCAAAAAAACCTACTTAGCTCTAGTGCATGGCAAATTGGCAGAAAAGAGTGGTCAAATAATCGCGCCTTTGGCCAGAAATCCCCACAATCGTCTCAAGTTTGCTATTAGCGATGGTGGTCGACCAGCTGTCACTAATTACATAGTCAAACAAGAATTTAGTCAGCTGCGGGAAGATTTTTTGCTAGAATTGTCCGACCAGCACCACCTGCGTACCAAGAAAATCAAAGAGCTGTATCAAGCAGGTTTTTCCCTGCTTGAGTTGTCACCTGAAACTGGTCGCACTCACCAAATTCGTGTTCATATGTTGGCAGCTGGTCATCCACTAGTAGCGGATCAGCTCTACGTTGGTAAGAAACGTGCTCAAGTGGACACGCTTTGGTGTCAGCGTCAGTTTTTGCACGCTAGTGTGCTTGAGCTGACTCACCCTCGAAGTGGTGAGCGCCTAAAACTTGAAGCGCCTCTGGCGACTGATCTAGAAGCCTGTTTGCAAGAGCTGATTCAAGCTTGATTTTTGACTTGTCCTACGCTATAATCAAGTTACATTAAAAACAGTAATTAAGAGTGCGAAAAGACGTTTAGTTTTTCGTATTCCCAAGTAACAAACTCGACCGAGAGATCGAGGGGACACCAAGTGAATAAGAAAAAGTGGGCGTCTTTTTTTATTTTTTCGGACCCTCCTTTTTTGAGAAACAAAAAAGGAGCAGGTACGAAAAATGCAAAGCGAATTTCGGACCCTTTGGTCACGAAAGACGCAACGGGTTTTCGGAAAGTATTAGACGAAAAAAAGGAAAACTATGACCTTTCAGACAGACAGCTTCACAGGCGACGACGCCAAATACATCACGCCTAGCTGGGATCAGCTGGATAGCTTGACTTTGCACGTGGCCAAGCAAATCAAAGCGGCCCAGTTGCATTTCGACCTAGTGGTCGCTTTAGCCAAGGGTGCCTGGCCGATGAGTCGTTCGCTGGTTGATTATTCAGGTATCAAAGAACTGGCTAGCTTGGGAGTCAAATTTTATAAGGGCATTAACAAACGCCTAGACAAGCCAGAAATTTATCAAGAATTGCCTACTTCGGTTCAGGGCAAAAGAGTACTGGTCTTCGACGATGTCGCCGATAGCGGTGAATCACTGGCTTTTACCCTCGATTATTTGCGTCAAGCTGGAGCTAAGGACATCAAAACTGCCACTTTGTTTTTTAAACCTTGGTCGGTTTTGACCCCAGATTTTTATGGTGAGACAACTGAAGCCTGGATTATTTTTCCTTTCGAAAAGCGTGAAATGATCGAATTATTGACCAAAAACTGGCGAGAGCAGGGTAGAAGCAAAGAAGAAATTTTAGCCAGATATCAGCAGTTAGGTTTTATGGAGGTTTACGACAGTGTCTGTTGAACTTTTTAATGCAAGCAGAATTCAAGTCGAGCAGCAAGCTCGTATTCAACGCCGCGAAACCCTGCGAGATATTCTCAGAGAAATTTCTTTGCTCATTGTTAACACAGGTAATGATGCTAAGGCTCTAGCAGCTCTTCAACTTGCACAGGCACTTGTAGATCCAGAGCTATCTGTGATAAATGGTAATGTTTTGCAACTTCCTTCAAAGAAAGATGAGCCAGCAACAGTGCGCGCTGAGGATGTGGCCAGATACAAGGCAGAAACTGCTCGACATGAATATATAGAGGAATATTTTCCAGAACTAAAAATTTTGCTTACTGCTGTTCAAATTGCTTTACGTAATGATAATGATCAGCTTTTACAGCAACTTATGATCAGTATCACCAATCTTTTGCATGGCAAAGTGTTTGTGGGAAAAGATGTCAACGCTTTTGTTAATGGAGTGCAGCACCACAAGTTGGAGCGTCGTTATGGTGTAATTTTACCTGAATTCGCTTATGAGGAACTGCGACGAGATCTATATGAAACCTATGTTTTTCCCGAAAATGGAGTGATAAAAGTTACCTGGGAAATTGCTTCTGTTTACATTAATGGTAAAACTAGGGGGGCTGTTGATTGGGTGGAGGTCGTTTCCTTACCACTTGATAGAGAATTGGTAGATCATTATTTAGCCAAAGCAGTCCAGGACGGAAAAGTTCTAAGCTCAAACACTCATATTGCGGCCTTTGAAATGCTTTGCGAACATACGGAACGAATGCTAAGCATCGCCTTGGTATCCAAAGAAATGCTTCAGCAGGGTTATACAATTGCTCACTTTCGCCAGTCTCCCAAGCCAGAGTTGCTCGCTGCTGCCAAAAAATCTATTAAAACCAATGTGTCGGTTTACGTGCAATAATTTCCATAGTTTAGTCCCTTGATTTTTGGCCCAAGCCCTTTACAATCAATTCTATGTTTAAAGCTGCTTTTCATTTTCAGCTCTCTTACGCCACTCTCTAATTGTTTTCTAGTTTTTTGCGGAGCGATTTTTTAGTCGCTGCTTTTCTTTTTTTCTTGCACACTATTTATTATTTTTGAACTCATAGAAAGAACATTTTTTATGCAACCTACACAATCTTTTGCCAAAAGCTCGCGCGCTCACAAGCTCGACTTGCTTTTGGCCATCTACATCACCTGCGTGGTGGCGGCCGAGCTGATGGGGGCCAAAACCTTTCCTTTTTTGTGGCTCAATGCTTCGGTGGCGATTTTTACTTTGCCGATTACCTTCATCATCAACGACGTGGTGACTGAGGTGGAAGGGCGGGCGAGAGCGCTTAATTTCATGCGCAGCACTTTCGTGATCCTGCTGCTTCTAGCGGCTTTCAATGTTCTGGCGCTCAGTTTGCCACCAAGCACTAGAGCCGCCGCCTTCGAGCCGGCCTACCAAGAGATTTTTGGCAAATCACTACGTATTACTCTGGCTAGCTTGGCTGCTTTTTTCGTGGCTGAGCGTTTGGATATTTTGATTTTCAGTCAAATTCGTGCCAAACTTAAAAACAGCGGCTTGTGGTTGCGTAGTAATGCCTCCAATATCATCAGTATGTTTTTTGACACAGTGATCTTTATGTTCCTGGCTTTTTTCGAGCCTGGCCACGCTGCTTTTGTCTGGTCGCTGGTTCTGCCATACTGGGGACTGAAGTGTCTCTTCTCGATGGTCGAGACGCCGGTGACCTATTTGGCAGTGCGCTGGCTAAAAAATACTAAATAACTTATATTAACCCTAAAGGAAAAAATGCAAAAAAACACCAAAACTCAAATTAAAAACCAAGATCCCATTTTCGACCTAGTCCGGCAAGAAGAGCAGCGCCAACTAGAAATGATTGGCCTGATTCCTTCGGAAAACCAGAGCTCGGAGGCGGTCCGCAGTGTCTTGTCGTCCTGTCTGTCCAGCAAGTATGCTGAAGGTTATCCCAAGCGCCGCTACTACGAGGGCAATCAAGTCATCGATCAGATCGAAATTCTGGCTCAAGAGCGAATCAAAAAACTTTTTGATGTAGAGCACGTCAACGTTCAGCCTTATTCTGGTTCGCCCGCTAATTCGGCGGTTGAATTCGCTGTCCTGGAAGCTGGCGACACCATGATGGGTTTGGCGCTCTCAAGCGGCGGTCACCTAACTCACGGTCATCCCAAGGTGACTTTTTCGGGGCGTTACTTCAACTCGGTTCAGTATGGTTTGGACAAAAATGCTCGTATCGATTACAAGGCAGTTCGCCAGTTAGCTCTCAAGCACAAGCCTAAATTGATTGTGGCAGGCACGACTGCTTACCCTTTCGCCTTGGACTTCGCCAAATTTGCGGCCATCGCTGATGAGGTTGGTGCCTATTTGCTGGCTGACATTTCTCACATCACGGGTCTTGTGGCAGCTGGCGAGCACCAGAGTCCAGTGCCTTACGCTCACGTGGTCATGTCGACCACTCATAAAACTTTCCGTGGGCCGCGTGGAGCGATGATCATGGTCACCAAGCGTGGTTTGAAGAAAGATCCTGATTTAGCCAATAAGATTGATCAGGCCGTCTTTCCAGCCTTGCAAGGTGGACCGCACAACGAAACGACTGCCGCCATCGCCATTGCTGCTGGCGAGGCCCTGCGACCAGAGTTTAAAAAATACGCCAAGCAAATTCGCCGCAACGCCACAGCTTTGGCAGTCGCTTTGCAGAAGGAAGGCCTAAAACTAGTTGGCGATGGCACTGATAACCATCTCTTGCTGGTTGACTTGACACCTTTTGGCGAAGGTTTTGGCACGCAAGTCGCTTTTGCCATGGATGTGGCTGGCATCTACGCTAACCGCAACACCATTCCCAATGAGCCTTGCTCACCCTTCTATCCCTCTGGCCTGCGCATCGGCACGCCGCTAGTCACCACCAGAGGTATGAAAGAGCGAGAGATGACAAAAATTGCTCAATGGATCGCTGGGGTAGTGGACCATATAAAAACCGAACAATTGCCTGCCGACAAAGCACTGCGCCGCAGCTTTTTGCAGGAATTCAAGAAACGGGTGGTCAAAGATAAGACACTTTTAAAAATTCGTGAGGAAGTAAATGAGATGGCTTTGCAATTTCCGTTATTTAGTTGGTAAGGGTAAAATAGACTTCATGACCCTGATTTTTAACGGCGAGCAGCTAGCCAAGCAAAAAGCCCTCAAGCTCAAGCAGAAGGTGCTGTCTTACCACGCTAAGGGGATTTATCCCAAGGTGGCCGCCATCTTTTTTCGTGAAGATGCTGCCAGCGCGCTTTATACCACCCTTAAAAAGCAAACCGCCGAAGAGCTGGGCATTGCCTACCAGGCAAAAGCTTTTTCTTTTACTGACTCCGTGGAAGAAATTCAAGCCTACATTGAAGAACTAAACGCTGACCCAAGCATCACCGGCATCATCATCCAGAAGCCCTGGACACGAAAATGGCTTGAGGTGGTGCCAGGTGGAGATTTTGCTAAATGGTGGAGCAGTTTGGTCTCGCACATCGCTACCAGGGAGTCGCACGGTGTCAACAAAGACGTCGACGGTCTGGCGCCAGCCACTTTGGCCGCGATCAAAGCCGGCACTTGGATGCAGCAGAGCATGGTTTTGCCTGCGACTGCTCGAGCGGTTTTGTCGATTCTCAAAGATTACCGTGCCAAAGTTGATCCTAACTTTTCTTATCTGACCGAAAAAGTGTTGATTATCGGCCAGTCAGATTTGCTGGGACGACCCTTATATTGGCACATCAAAAACCTAATGCAAAAGGGGGCGAGTGTGCCGGTTGCTTTCGGGGAAGCTTGCCAAATTGCGGTGGAGGAAGCGCAGACTAGCGATAAAAAGTGCGAAGTCAAATTGGTTGGTAAACAGGGATTAGGAGAGCTCATCGAACAAAAAAAGTCACTAAGAGATTTTCGCGTCATCATCAGCGCCACCGGTCAGAAAAATTTGCTTCACGGCGATCTCGTCGCTGCTCACAGTATTTTAATCGATGTGGGTGAACCGCAGGGCGATATCGACTTTCCTAGTTGTCTCAACAAAGCTGACTTCATCACTCCTGTACCAGGTGGAGTAGGGCCGATGACGGTGATTTCCTTGATGGCCAATGCAGTGGATTTGCTGAAGAATAGTCTGCTAGAATTAAAAAAGCAAACGGAAGGATCAAATGATTAAACCGAATGAACCTCAAACTGTTTTAAGTGCCATTGCTGATTCAAAATTAGAAAAAATTGGTTTCACTGCTGTTCCAGGCATGCATGAAATTGACAATTCCAGATTAGAGCGTATCGCCAGATATTTAGAAGCGGTGGCCGTAGTAGCTAGTAATCCTACGATTAAAGCTGCAACTCTCAAAGTAATTGATGAACAAATAGATTTAATTCAGCAAAGAGATCTTACAGATCTATATGAAATTATGAATTTAATTAGAAGAATAATTGCAAATTTTACTAATGAGCCAGCTTTAAAACTAGCTCTCGAATACGCATCTTCAGACAGATCTCAAGACTTAATCGCTAGAGAAGGGCAGGGTTTGGGCATATATTTAAAAGACGAGCGATTGTTAGACGCAGCGCTTTCAGCTTTAGAATTAGCCAAAGAAAAATACGCTCAAGAGCATGGTGGTAGAGCTTACCAGACATCTGAGCAGTTGGAAGCCTTAGCTGAGGCAAAAACACGTTCTGCAAAAGCCAAAATTCAATAAATAATGCCTCTAGATAATACTCAAGAACTTTTTTACCGCGTCGATGATGACGATCAAGTTTTAGGCTCCGTGACTAGGGGAGAGGCGCACCAAAATTCTGACATCAAGCATCGCAGTATTTTCATCTTGGTTTTTAATGAGGCGGGAGAGCTGTTGCTGCAAAAACGCAACGAGAATAAAGACACCTTCCCTGGCTTTTGGACTTTGTCCGCCAGTGGCCACGTCAATTATGGCCAGACTTACGATGAAGCCGCCAAGCGCGAACTTAAGGAAGAATTAGGTTTAGAAATCGACTTAACCACCCAGAAGAAAATTTATCTTCCAGAAGAACGAGAATTTTGCTTTATTTATAAGGCTTTTTTGCCAAATGAGCGCGCAATTAATTTCGACCGAACGGAAATTAGTGAAGTGCAGTTTGTGAAAACTCGCAAGCTTGAAGCTTTTGCGCAAGGGCATTCGATGACTCCTTCGTCAAAAAGAGTGTTGCAGGCTATGGATTTATCCTGACTTTGTGTTACAATTCCCTCTATTACAAACTTGTGTGCTCTAGAGCTTTGGTCCTGATCTAGCCCTAAGCACCGTTTTTTGCTTTTAGCCAAAAAAGCCAAGCAAAAATAAACAAAGGACAAACATATGACAGAAGTCAAAAAGACAGCCAAAAAAGCTCCAGTCAAAAAAGTTGCCAAAGCTGCTAAGCCAGAGGCTAAAGCCGCTCCTAAAAAAGCAGTCGCTAAGAAGGCCTCCGCTCCTAAAAAGGTTGTTGCCAAAGAGCCAGCCGTTAAAGTTAAAGCAGCAGAAGAAGTCAAAGCTTCAGTTGCCCCAGAAACTACCATTGAAGCCCCTGCAGCAGTCGAAGCAGCCAAAGCCGCTGCTCCAGTCAAACCAGCCACCACTAATACCGCCGAAATTAACCTTCAGGAAATGTTGGAACTTGGTTGTCACTTTGGCCACCAGGCCAGCAAGTGGCATCCGAAGATGGCCGAATACATCTATGCTCAAAAAGACGGTATTCATCTTTTCGATTTGCCCAAGGTCGGTGAGCTTTTAGAAGCAGCCAAAGCTTACGTCTACAACCTCGCCAAAGAGGGCAAAACCCTAGTTTTACTGGGTACCAAGAAGCAAGCTCGCGACGTGGTCAAAGAGGCCGCTATGGACGCTTCTTGCTTTTACATCAACGCTCGCTGGATGGGGGGTCTACTGACCAACTGGCCTCAAGTCAGCAAATCCATCAAGCGCATGGAAGAGATTCGTGAAGGTCTGGCGACTGACAAATATAAGGGTTACACCAAATACGAGCGTGTCCAGCTAGAAAAAGAACAAATCAAACTCGAACGCTTTTTTGGCGGACTCAGGGGTTTAAAAGGCAAGCCAGACTGTATTTTCATCGTTGATCCTAAGAAGGAACATATCGTCGTCGCTGAAGCCAACAACGTCAATGTGCCGGTGATTGCCTTGACTGATTCAGACAGTGATCCACGCCCAGTGCAATTTGTCTTGCCCGGGAACGATGACGCCGTCAAAAGTATCAAGTACTTCGTCGATCACATCGCCGCCGCTTACAAAGCTGGTCGTGCCGCCAAGTGAACTGACAGAAAGTAAACTAATGAACATTTCCATGGATCAAATCAAAAAACTCCGCGAACTAACTGGTGCTCGCATCTTGGATTGCCAGAAAGCGCTGCAGGAAGCCGCTGGCGATCTGGACAAGGCCGTGGCCATTGTTGAAGCTAAAGGTTTAGCGAGAGCAGAGAAGAACCAAGATCGTGAGACCAAGGTTGGTTATATCGCCACCTATACTCACAACACTGGCATGGTCGCAGCCATGGTCGAGATGCTTTGTGAGACTGATTTTGTCGCCCAAAACGAAGAATTTCGTCAGATGACTCGCGACATCGCCATGCAGGTAGCCGCCATGGGCGCTGAGAACGTCGAGGATTTACTGCAGCAAGACAGCATCAAAGACCCCGAGAAAACTGTCGAGCTAGTGATCAAGACTCTCTCTGGTAAAATCGGCGAGAAAATGATCTTGAGCAGATTCGAGCGTTTCGCCATCGCTGCTTAAGTTAAAATGAAATTTAGAGAAGCCTGCTTGCTCGCAAGCAGGCTTTTTTGTAAGATTAAGCCGCGCTATCAAAGCAAAAAACATGCTCAAAGATTATTCTGCCGTCGCCAAAACTGCCAAAGTCAAAAAAGAGACAATTCTTAAGCAGGGTTTGACCTGGAAAATTGCTTTGTTTCTGTTATTTTCGGTCGTAGTTATTGTAGTAATTTTGCTAGGGCTGGGTGAATTTCGCAAGCTTTTCTCACTGCGTGACAACCAGCGCATTCTGTTGGTGCACAACCACCAGCCAGTGGCAGTCTTGTCTTTTCGCGTAGCTGAGAATCAGCTCCTGATTAGCGACTTGCGCACTACCGAGTTTGATTTGAAAATGGAGAATTGGGAGAGCGATGAGCTAGTGGCGACTGAGGCATCGAGCAACCTAATTTATAGTTTTATTTTGGGCACAGTTCTTGATCAAGTTGATGATTATCAATTTGAGGATTTTAGCAAAACCAATCTGTTGAATTTTTTCAAGGCAAAGCGGTCTCACTATTTATTTCTCCAAAATCCAGACCTCTTAATCAGAGAACAGCGTTTTAGCGGGAGTTTACCTGCTTTGCGCGAGAGTGATTTTGCTTGCCCGATCGCCTTAATTAACACTACGACTGAAAGCGGCTTGGCTACGACGATGGCCATGGTTTTGCAGCAGAGTTCTTTTTCGATTGTCAAGAAAGACAGCACCAAGGATAATCTTACTCAAAGTAAAATCGTCTATGATCCGCAAGTGCCAGCATGTAAGTCAGTTTTAGCGAAGCTGCAGAAATTTTTACCAGGTAGTTTTTTGGAGGCTGACGAGACAATCGAAGCAACCCATCGCAGTAGCGTGGCGGTTTATATTGGTCAAGATTTGGCGAAACTACACGTCTTTTTTGTTGATCTTTTCCATCGCTAACTCGAGTTCGTCTTCGTCATTTTCTTCACCTGTGACTTCAAAAGGAATATCCTCTTCTAGGATGAAATCATTGGGGAGAACCAAGTTGCCTTGTGATTTGCTGGGAAATGAAATTAATTGTGAATTTTTCTTGGAGCGAAAGGTTTCTTTGATTTGCACTAAACACTGTTTTTCGTTAACCTTATAGACAACACAGCGATATTCGTTGCCATTGCCAATCAGTTTGCTCAAGCGAAAAGAAATGTCCTCAGGTAAAGCACCAATGTGTTTGCCATGTTCATCAACGATGCTGATGTAGCGATTTTTTAGTTGCAGTTTGCAAACTTGGCCAATTTTGACTTTCTTGATTTGTTCTCGACCAGTAAGGCGATGTAAAGCGACAATCTTGCTTTTTCCTGGTTCTTCGATGAAGTCATTGTTTTTGTCAAAAATAATGTCAGGACTAACTTCATTATTTTTAAGTTTACTCAAGTGTTTATTAGCGATAATGTTGGAACTATCGATCTCCAAAACCTGCCTAAAAGTTTTTTTGGCCAAGCCAAGTTGTTCGGTTTTAAGCAGCGCCAATCCAAGGCGATTCATCGCTTCCAGATCACGGCTATTTTGTTCTAGGATTTCTTGGTTGAGGGCAATGGCTTTTTGCCAGTCGGCATTTCTGGCGGCATTAATGGCTTCTTGTCGAAGGAGCATTTGG
Source organism: Candidatus Pacebacteria bacterium UBA6180 (assembly GCA_002422165.1). Lineage (GTDB taxonomy): Bacteria > Patescibacteriota > Microgenomatia > UBA1400 > PJMF01 > UBA1364. The sequence goes on from DITQ01000010.1 coordinate 71,371, forward strand.
CTTTGCATGAGTAGAACCTTCCTTTAAAATTCTCCGAGATGTTACAGGTCTCACTTGTAAAAGTCAATAGTCCTCTCAAATGTCATCAGAAAAGACTAAAACATGCTAAAATCTATACTTAACTAGCCAATTGTCTTGTTTAGCAGGAAGTCTAATACCCAAAGAGAAAATTTATTATGTCTGGTCACAGTAAATGGAACAACATCAAAAATCGTAAGGGCGCCCAGGACAAGCTCAAAAGCAAAGTCTTTAGTCAGCTGTCTCGCCTGATTAGGGCGGCTGCTCGTCAAGGCAATTCTGGCGATCCCAAGAGCAACCCGAGCTTGCGTCTGATTCTCGATAAAGCACGCTTAGCCAACATGCCCAAGGATAAAGTTCAAAAAGCCATCGATGTCGGCTTGGGTAAAAATGACGGTAAACAGATTCAAGAGATAGTTTATGAAGCTTTTGGTCCTGGTGGTACAGGAATGATGATCGTCGCTCTCGCTGACAACGTCAACCGCAGCAGCTCAGAAATTCGTTTCATTCTAAGCAAATTTGGCGCCTCCCTCGGTTCTCCTGGTTCAGCCAAGTACATGTTTAGTCGCAATGACGAAGGCGAATTTGTTGCTACTATGAAACTTGAGTTGAGTGGGGAAGATCAGTCAAAAATGCTTGAATTAATGGACAGTTTGCGGGAGAACGAAGATGTGGAGGATGTTTTTGTTGCTTGCGACCTCCTCGATTCGTTAGATTAATTAGGATTATTTAAATATGCGTCGTCGAGAAAAATTTGTCATTGTTTCTGTTTTGCTCAGCGCTGGACTTTTGGCTACCCAATATATTCCACTTGATTGGCGCTATTTGAGTATTCTAGTCTTGTTTTTGCTATCATATTTGAGTTCAGTTTGGGCCTTGTCAGACGATTTGCAGGCTCACGAGTGGTTAACCATTGTTCCTTTTCCGGCTCTGTACGCGAGCGCAGTAGCCTTGTTTTATTTTTTATTACCAGAGATTTTTTGGTCGAGATTGATTGTCATTTTGGTTTTTGGTGTCGGTATGTATGGCTTGTTTTTGACTTCTAACATTTTTTCAGTTGCCAAAGGTCGCACGATTCAGTTACTTTATGCAGCTCATGCAGTTGGTTTGTTTTTTACCATGTTGACCTCGCTTTTGTTTAGCAATGTCATTTTTTCGCTGCGCCTGCCTTTTTACTACAATGCTTTGCTTCTTTTTGCCAGTCATTTTCCACTGGTTCTGATGTCTCTCTGGTCAATTGAATTGCGCCAGAAAATTAGTCGCGAACTTACCCTTTATTCTCTGGTTTTTAGTTTAATTTTGGCTGAGTTGGGAATTTTATTTTCTTTCTTGCCTTTGCAAATTTGGAGTCAGGCTCTTTTTGTCATGTCTTTTTTGTATTTAGGTCTTTCTATCCTTCAAAATCTCTTCAAAGGTAGGTTATTTCGCAATACCATCAATGAATACAATTTAGTTGCTTTCTTAATGTTGTTTTTGTTTATCATTTTGTTTCCTTCTAAATAAAAAAGATTGATACATCAATCTTTTTTATTGATTATTCCTCAAGCAGGGTAGAGTGATTGGGGTTTTGCAGGCGTCAGTTAGACCTAATGAGAAGAGTTGGTTGGAAAATAATCAGATTTTCCGACGCCTTTTCGATTTAAAAAGGCTTAAAAAGCAAAAAGCAGTCGGAAATAAATTTTTTTTAAATAAATTAAACTAGGGAAGAGGTCTGGAAAATTTTGGCATACCCATGTAAACAGGGTAGAGTGATATAGTTTGATACAGTCGTGAAAATTGTGGAAAACTCAAAAGTTATAGGACTTTGTAGCCTGGAGTGACCTAGTTTGAGCTATAAAACTTAGATAACTTGCTGCAAAAGTATGCGGTAATAAATTCGTCTTGATTTCCCAGATCAGGGCGAATAAGTTAATCTCGATATCTGCCAGATGAGCTTGGGCCTCTATTCTGAATAGTTTAAGTGTTCAAAATATCCTGATAAGTCAATAAAAAACCCGAATAGACTTATCCAGGGAGGGGTCAAAGGTAGGAGCTTATGTCTGAAGCAAGAAAGTCGCTAAGGGGTGCAGGCGCGGAGAGTGTAAAGCGCTCTTAAAAGAATAAGCAAGAAATTATTTTCTAACACTTCTGCCCCAGCAGTAGGGGGTCAGTTTTTTTGAAATTAGGCTAGATAGATTATGTCGCACAATATAACTTTTGCGACATAAACAACTAATTAAGCCGAGAGGGTTCTTTTTATTTGTTTACCTTTTGTTTTCATTTCTTCGCACCAACTCGATGTTTACAGCTGTTTTATGGCTAGTTCTCCTCTGGGACTGCTCGCCTTCGCTGTCAGATCGTAATTAGTCAGTTTGACTCCTAACTGCCTATCTAGATGATCTGCCCCAGATGTGCCCAGGCTAAGAATCTCTGTCTCGTGGAGCAGCCATTAGACAAATAAACTGATATATCAAGGTATTTACCTCTAGTGAGCCGTTTAGCGGCCCAAAATCGGCTTTTTATGGCGGAGGCTTGCCTTGGTATCGGCTGAAATGAGTGAATCGCTCATGTTACAATCGTTTTTGGCAAATGACAGAGCTTTTTCTAAGCAAACCAGCACTTCGTTATAAAAACAGCTTCTTGGAAGCAGTGCGGGAGGTGCAGGCTGAGCGAGCCAGCAATCCTTTCAGCGCCACGATGGCGGAAAACCACTTAGACATCGACCAGCTACGAGACGACTTTCTTTTCGAAGGGTTTTTGGAAAAAATGGAGCGCGAGTCGCTAGCCACGACCACTGATGAAAATGGCTATGTGCCAAACACAACTTTGTGGTTGATTGGGCGAGCGGCTGACGACACTGAGGTTTTCATCGGCCGCGTCAACATTCGTCACTACCTAACTGAGAAATTACGCAATACTTTTGGACATTCGGGGTTTTTAATTCGACCGACAGAACGTGATAAAGGCTACGGGCGATCGCTGCTTCAGTTAGCGTTGTTCAAAGCTAAAGAGATTGTTACTGATGCGGAAAAATTTGACCACAAAGTTCTAATCACTTGCAGAGCCAACAACGCCATTTCTCAAAAAATTATCATAGGCGCTGGCGGCATCTTTGAACGGAGCGTCATTTTGCCAAGCGGCGAGAGCGAGCTGCTCCACTGGGTACCACTTTAACGAGTTCTCCCCTCTCTGGAATCTCGAGGGCCTTTTTGGTGTGAATGCTATATTGTGAAAAGCAGCTGCAACAGCATTCTCTATGGCAAAAAAGACTGATTCATAGCGAGAAATGTCATATAGATCAAATTAGCAGAATTTAGACTCGTCTGCCAAAGACTGATAATAATTCCTAAAAAATGAAAAGAAAAAACCTTACCAATTGATAAATTGATTGAAACGCTGCTGCCGCTAGTGCATTAAGCTTAAATTTATTGTAGATTGAAGTCAGTAACAAATGCAATCACCAAAACACAACAGAACTAACCCTGATCTCGCCTTGATCGACTTTTTGGAATCCCTTGAAGTCGAAAAAAACCTGAGCCGATTAACTATTCGTAACTACGGTCACTATTTGCGCCGTTTTAACGAGTGGTTTAAGGATCAGGGCTACAAAGATCTCAAAGAATTGGACCGAGAAATTCTGCGCAAATACCGGATTTTTCTTGCTCGCTACAGTGACGAAATGTCAAGAACCCTATCAAAAAAGACACAAAGCTATCATGTGATCGCCTTGCGTTCTTGGTTTAAGTGGCTGACCAAAAATGACCAAGAAGTCATGCATCCGGAAAAAATTGACTTGCCTAAAGGTGAATCAACCCACATGCAGTTTGTCAACGTCGAAGAAATTGAGCGCCTGCTGTCGCAGCCAGAGCTTTCAAGTAAGGAAGGTCTTCGTGATAAGGCTATTTTGGAACTACTCTTCTCTACTGGTTTGCGGGTTAGCGAATTGGTGGGCCTCAACCGCGACCAGATTGACCTAGGCCGGCGCGAATTTGGTGTGATCGGCAAGGGTCGCCGGCCACGAGTAGTTTTTCTAAGCGAGCGAGCAGCTACCTGGCTGCAGCGCTATCTGGTTTCCAGAGAGGATAATTGGCGACCAATTTTCGTTCGTCACTCTGGTAAAAAACCTGATCCTCTGATGGATGGCGATGAGATGCGCTTGACCACTCGCAGTATTCAGCGTCTAGTCGACCATTATGCTCGGCAGGCGCGCCTGACAGTCAAATTGAGTCCGCACGGCATCCGTCATAGTTTCGCCACGGATTTGCTAATCAATGGTGCAGGCTTGCGCGATGTCCAGGAGATGCTTGGGCACAAAAACATTGCCACGACGCAGATTTACACCCATGTTACTCAGCCACAGCTTAAGAAGGTCTACGATGAAACCCACTCGAAGATGTAGGCTTAGTTTATAGAAGTGGCGCATTGAAAACCAAGTCTAGTGATGTTAAAATTCCCCTTGTCTTAAAATCACAAATCGGGCCGGTAGCTCAGTTGGCTAGAGCGCTTCTATGGCATAGAAGAGGTCAGGGGTTCAAGTCCCCTTCGGTCCACACATGAATAGACCATTATATCCTGCTTTTTCGCTTCTTTTGGCTACTTTCCTCTACAGCTTCTTTGGTGTCTTGACTAGGATAATGGGCTTTGATTTGCCGATTTATTTCGCCAGTTTTACAAGAGATCTGGCGGGAGCGCTGATTTTGCTGCTACCTCTGGTGCTACTGGGCAAATTGCAAAAAGTTGCTAAACAAGATTGGCCTTGGCTGATTTTACGCTCGGCTGGCGGAGTTTTTGGCTTCCTTGGTTCTTATTATGCTATGTATAATTTGCCGATTGGCACGGCTTATTTCATTTTCTATGGTGGCTCGACGATTTTTGGTTTCCTATCTGGAGCTTGGCTATTCAAGGAAAAAATTAGCTTCATCGAAGGCTTGTCGCTTTTGGTTTCGCTGCTTGGCTTGATCATGATTTATTCCATCGGTGGAGTGGGCGTTGGTTTATTGCCTTACGTGATTTGGGCTTTTGTAGGCGGCATGGGGGCAGCGGTCTGGAACACTTTTTCCAAGAAAATCTCAGGGATTTACAGTGCTACTCAGCTCAATGGTTTGGATTTTGCGATTTTTACAGTTATGATGCTTGGTTTATCGCTTTTGGCTGGTGAAACTTGGGTGGCGCCTGCATGGAATCTAATTTGGCTAGCTAACTTACTCTTCGTCATCATGTTTGTGGTGACTGGTCAGTTGATGATTTATGGTTTTAAGTACCTCGATGCGCAGAAAGGCAGTCTGATTATGCTGCTAGAGGTAGTTTTTGGCGCACTGATTGGTTGGCTGTTTTATCAGGAAGCGCTTGGTATAGGAGCTCTCCTTGGTGGCTTACTGATTTTGCTTGGGGCGGTATTGCCGCAGGTAAGCAAAAAAGCTTAAGCTTTATCCCCTTCACCCTCGTCCATGGTTAAGGCCACAGCGACAACCTGATCACCATCGCTCATTTTCATCAGGATCACGCCTTGTGTGGGACGAGTCAGGGTGGGAATGGAAGCTTTGCTGATCGGCATTTTGATAGCTTTGCCGGTTTTGGTGCTGATGACGACTTCTTTATTTGCGTCAGTGACCATTTTGGCAGAGGCGACTTTGCCAGTGCGCTTGGTGATTTCAGAAACTTTGACTCCGAGGCCAGATCGTTTCTGAAGTGGGTAGTTCTCTAGAGTAGTGCGCTTGCCCATGCCGTTTTCAGTGATAATGAGCAAGCTGTTTTCTTTGAGAACTTCTTTTTTGTCCTCAAAAACCTCGACGCCGACAACAGAATCGCCGCTATGTAGGGTAATGCCTTTGACACCCTTGGTGTCGCGTTGGCTGGATTTAACCTCTTCTTCGCTGAAGCGAATTGATTTACCATCGTGAGTGATGAGCATGATGTGGTCGTGACCCGTGGTGATCTTGCCCCAGACGAGCTCATCACCGTCGTTGAGGATGATGGCTACGATGCCGCTTTGGCGAATATTGCTGAAGAGTTTGAGGGCAGTTTTCTTGACTAGACCATTTTTGGTGGCCAGGGTGACAAATTTATCTTTGTCAGCTTCTTGATCGACGACCAGTATGGAGAGAACTTTCTCTTCGCCCTTGAGATTGAGAATGTTGACGATGGCGGTGCCTTTGGCTTGGCGGCTGGCGTCAGGGATCTCGTAGGCCTTCATTTCGAAGACACGGCCCTGATTGGTGAAGAGGAAGAGGTTGTCATGAGTGTTGCAGGTGACGATACACTTGAGGACATCCTCAGCTTTCATGTTGAGGCCTTTACTGCCTTTACCGCCGCGAGACTGCGAGCGGAAGGCGTCTGGACTGAGGCGCTTGATGTAGCCACTTTCAGTCAGTGTGATAACCGTCGATTCATCGGCGATTAAGTCTTCTTCGTTGAATTCACCAATTTTGCCTTTGATGACTTTGGTGCGGCGCTCGTCACCGTAAAGCTCGATCATTTCCTTGGTTTCTTCAGCAATCTTGGCCAGAATTTTGGCAGGATCATTGAGCAAGTGGATCAAGATGCCAATGGCAGCCTGAATGGCGGCATATTCTTCTTCAATTTTCTGGCGCTCGAGAGCGGCCAGACGCTTGAGTTGCATTTCCAGGATGGCGGATGCCTGCAGGTCACTGAGGCCAAATTTTTTCATCAGGGCTTCATGAGCGGTGGGCGTGTCTTTGGAGGAACGGATAGTTTGGATGACTTCGTCGAGATTATTGAGGGCGATAATCAGGCCTTCGAGGATGTGGGCGCGGTCGCGAGCTTCCTTGAGCTCGTTTTGGCTGCGGCGGACGACTACTAGTTGGCGGTGAATGATGTATTCGCGTAGTACCTGGCGCAAAGTCATCAGAGAAGGAGTGCCTTCGCTGTTGAGAGCGACCATATTCATCGAGAAGCTGCTTTGCAGCTCCGAGTATTTGAAGAGCTTGTTAAGGACGACGTTTGGGCGAGCGTCTTTTTTGAGCTCGACGGTGATTTCCATGCCCTTGCGGTCAGAGTCGTCGCGCAGGTTGCGGATGCCGACGATTTTTTTGTCGCGGACCAGGTCGGCGATCTTCATTAGCAAGCGAGCTTTGTTGACCTGATAAGGTAACTCGGTGATCGAAATCGAGAAAGAGCCTTTCTTGTCTTCCTCGATGCTGGCTTTGCCACGGATGACGATGCGACCCCGGCCAGTACGGTAGGCCTCAGAAATCTCCTTTTGGTCATAGATGATGCCGGCGGTGGGGAAATCTGGACCCTTGATGTGCTCCATCAGTTCTTCGTGAGTAATGTCGCTTTCGAATTTACCAGTTAGAGCACTTGGTGCAGCAGCTAAAATAGCGTTAATACACTCCGAATCAGAACTGAGTTTCTCCTCACCAATTTCAATGGTGCTTTCAGTGGTAGCTTTGCCCTTGGCCAGCATGGCGACGATAGCGTTGCTGACCTCAGTTAAATTGTGAGGGGGGATTTTGGTGGCCATACCCACAGCAATACCTTCTGAGCCCATCAACAGGAAATTGGGAATACGAGTTGGCATGACAGTGGGCTCTTTGGTGGAGCCATCGAAGTTGTCGACAAAGTCGACGGTACCTTTATTAATATCGGCCAAAAGTTCTTGGGCGATTTTGGCGCTGCGAGCTTCGGTGTAACGCATAGCCGCTGGGCTGTCGCCGTCAATCGAACCAAAGTTACCCTGCCCATCAATTAGTGGGTAACGCATGCTAAAGTCCTGCGCTAAACGCACTAGGGCCATATAAACGGCACTGTCACCGTGAGGGTGATATCTACCCAGGACATCACCGACGATACGCGCAGATTTCTTGTAAGGCGTGTTGTAGTGAATGCCCGATTTGAACATGGAATAAAGGATGCGGCGGTGTACTGGCTTGAGACCATCACGGACGTCAGGCAGAGCGCGCGAGACAATGACGCTCATCGCGTAATCGAGGTAGGATTTTTCCATCTCGTTGACGATGGAAGTGTGTTTGAGTTTGCCATAAGCACTGTCCTCGATGGTGCCGATTTTAGAGGCGAGCTCTTCTTCATTAATTTCTTCGATTTCGCTGGTAATTTCGTGTTTAGTGGTCTCGTCGGCAGAGTCAGTCTCTTCGAGATTTTCAACGCTGATGTTTAATTCGTCTGCCTGTGCTTTTGACATATTGTTTTACTTATTGATCTATTGTTTTATATATTGATTGTTTTTGATTATACTTGAGTAAATAGATTGATGAGTCAATCAAATTATTTACTTAGCCCTTTTAGCAGTCAATTCTCTACTCTGCTAATTAGCTGCTCACTTGCTCGCTCCAAAAATTGCCTCGATCGGTGGAGCGATTTCTTTCTTGCGTGACAAACGCGCGCCGATATCTAACACTTGTTTGGTCACTTGACCGCCGAAGGCTTGCTCAGCCACAGCAGCACCACTTTCGTCCAAAACCAAGAGTTTGCTATTGAGCTTGAGGATATCGGTAATGACCACGAAAATGTGTTCGACACCGAGGTCTTTTTTGACCTTAGCCATCGCTTCCAGTAAGCAGTCTTTTTTGTCGGCTAAGATGGTGTCTTGTTCGACTGTCTCCAGCTGATCGATCATGACTTTCGAACCAGCGAAATCAAAGATCTTGTAATCGTTTTTGACGATTTCTTCACAGCTTAGTTTGCTTACATCTGACTTAGCTTTGAAGATCTCCAAAGTGAAGGCGTCGACGTCGTCAATGTTTGCTAACCCTGCTAGCCAAGCCGCTACATCGCGGTCCTTGGGGGTGCAGGTAGCGGACTTGAAACCAACGGTGTCGGATAAAATGGCCGCCAGCATCAGAGCTGCTAATTTGGAATCCGGGGTGAAGTTATTTTTTTGCATCATGTGGGCGATGATGGTGTTGACAGAGCCCCAAGGTTTGAAAGTTAGGAAGATTGGCTGGTTGAAGTTGAGGTTGGCTTTGTGGTGATCAACGATCTCGACAATCTGTTTTTCAGGCAGATCGATCAAGCGCTGATTCGCTTCGTTGTGGTCGACCAGAACGACTTGGTCATCGGTTTGCAGTTGTGTGGCAGTGAGCACATTGGGAGCAGATAATTCAAATTTGTCTAAGAGAAACTTAGTCTCGTTGTTGACCTCTTCTGTGATAGCCGGAATAACGTCCTGGTAGCCGAAGCAATCAGCGCCCTGGTAAAGAGCAGCTAGCGACATGGCTGCAACTACAGAGTCAGTGTCTGGTTTGAGGTGTCCGATGACGTAAGTTTTCATATGGTGCTCTCTACTCCTTTCTGTTTAGGTTTTAGTTTAGACGTCTAGTTGCGCCATAGCGGCGCGGCTCTGAATAAATTTCTTGCGGGGGGCGACTTCGTCACCCATCAGCACGGTGAAGGCGTCATCAGATTTGGCGGCGTCTTCGATGGTGATTTTCTTGAGAATGCGAGTCTTGGGGTCCATGGTGGTGTTCCAGAGTTGCTCAGGGTTCATTTCACCAAGACCTTTGTAGCGTTGGACGCCAATCTTAGCATTAGGTTCTTTGGCCAAAATTTCGCTAGTTAGGCGATCTTTGTCCTCGTCGCTATAGACGTATTTCTCGTCTTTGCCTTGAGTGATCTTGTAAAGTGGCGGCATGGCGACGTAGAGGAAGCCGGCTTCGACCAATTGGCGGAGGTGGCGGAAGAAAAAGGTCAGGCCCAAGGTAGTAATGTGCTCGCCATCTACGTCAGCGTCATTCATCAGGATGATGCGGTGGTAGCGGACCTTGTCGATATTGAAGCTCTCACCGATGCCGCAGCCCAGGGCGACGACTAAGTTCTTGAGTTCTTCGGAGGCGACGATTTTGTCGAGGCGGGCGCGCTCGGTGTTGAGGATTTTGCCACGCAGCGGGAAGATAGCTTGGAATTTGCGATCGCGACCCTGTTTGGCTGAGCCACCGGCGCTGTCACCCTCGACGATGTAAATTTCAGATTCGGCAGGTAGGCGTGACTGGCAGTCAGCTAGCTTGCCAGGCAAGGAAATACCCTCAAGCAGTCCTTTGCGGATGACGGCGTCTTTGGCGGCGCGAGCCGCCAGGCGAGCGCGCGCGGAGATCATGATTTTTTCGACGATGACGCGACCGACTTTGGGGTTTTCTTCCAAGTAGGTAGTGAAGGCGTCTTTGAACACCTGGTAGACTGCGGTCTGGGCTTCGGCGTTATTGAGTTTGGCTTTGGTCTGTGATTCGAATTGCAGGTCATTGGCAGGCATTTTGACAAAAACTACCGCAGTCAGACCTTCACGCAAGTCGTCGGCGACGAAAGCTTCTTTTTCTTTGATGAGATTGTTTTTCTCGGCGTATTCGCGAACTACTCTTCCCAGGGCTAAGCGGAAACCTTGAACGTGGGTGCCGCCATCTGGAGTGTGGATGACGTTGACGTAACTCTCGGTGTGCTCATTGTAGGTGTCGTTGTATTGGAGAGCTAGTTCGATGCCGATATTTTTGCCAGTGTCAGGGTCTTGCCAGTCGTTATTGACGTAAAAAACCGAGTGCAGGGCTTTGCGGGACATGTTGAGATGCTCGACTAGAGAGCGGATGCCACCCTCGAAGTAGAAATGCTGTTCGACATCTTCGATCAAGTCGAAAAATTGGAAGTAGATACCAGCCATCAGGTAGGCGCGGTCTTTGACGATTTGTACCATCTGGCGATGACTGTATTCCACAGTCGAGAAAATGGTTGGATCGACCACGAATTGCACCATCGAGCCAGATTCATAGGTGATGAAGCTAGTGGCTTGTTCGCTGAAATAGCTAATTAGCTCGTTTTCACTAATTTCTCTGACTGGTGTAGCTGGAATACCACGTGAGTGACTCTGGTAATAATATTTGCCCCCGCGCTTGACGGCAACTTGCATCAAGCTGGAGAGTGCATTGACGGCGGAAGAACCGATACCGTGTAAACCACCTGAGGCTTTGTAGGCTGTTTCTTCGAATTTACCACCGGCGTGCAGTTTGGTCATGACTAGTTCCATGGCGGAGACACCAGATTCGTGCATGTCAGTTGGGATGCCACGACCGTTGTCGACGACAGTGATAACCTGCTCGGCCATTTCTTTCTCATCGGCTTTTTTGCCTTTGCTGTCCTTGTGAGCCAGGAATAGCTGACGGTGGTGATCGTTGGTTTTGCTGCGGAACAGCTGAACAGTCTTGCCAAAACCGGCAATGGCTTCGTCGACTGAGTTGTCGAGAATTTCTTTGACTAAGTGATGCAGACCCTTGGTGTCGGTCGAGCCGATATACATGCCAGGGCGCTTGCGGACGGGCTCTAATCCCTCGAGGACTTTGATTTGTGAGGCCTGATATTTTTGCTGATCATTGCTGTTTGCCATAAGAGGAATCTGTTGTACCACAATTATACAACGAAAAAAAGGGCTTGTTTTCTTAGATAAATTGTGAAAAAGCCGATTTTACTGTATTTTACAGGCTAGTTGCGTAGGCCTACCAGAGAAAAAAAGCATTTTTCTAGAGATAATTGCACGTTTTGGTTGTGTCGCAGCGCCTGGTAAGCTTCCAGGAAACTTTTTTGTGCTGGGGAATTGGCAAGCATGAGTCCTCCGATGAGGCTGAGGGCTTTGTTGCGATCTTTGTTTGCTTGCGCCAACTGGATCGCCTCGGTGTAGTTGTTTGGCCAGGAGAAGTTGTTTTCTACCCTAGTTTGACTCTGGGCAAGTGAGATCACTAAGCAGCGTGAAATAATGGTTTCCAAAATTTTCCAAAGTTCGTAGACTGGCAACAAAATCAAGGTGTGAGCTGGACTTTCCTCGAGGATTTTGAGGGCGGCATTTTGGGCCTCGGCACCTGCCGTTTCGAAGTTGAGCAAGACGAAGGCGCGTTGGCCTTGGCCTGAGAAGCTGCTGCTATAGGCAGCAGCAGTTTGCATCAGTCTAACTTCTTCGATGGGAAAGTTGGCGTAAGTTTCGTTAAAAAAAGTGATATTTTCTCTTGTAATGTTGATTTTGGTCGCGCTTAGGTAATCAAGAACATTTTGCTTGACCACTTCGATTTGATTTTCTGGCTCAAGTAAAGCATTTCCTTGATCTAACAGTAAAATTTGACTAGTATGAAAAACTGACATTGCATTAACCGATCTTGCTTCGTAAAAATCTACTTTGATTCTTCAACTCAGATTGATTTTGTGCCATTATAAAGGCAGAGTTTAGATATGTTAACTGCCCAAACCGATTCTAGCGGAGCTGTGTATATCCCCACCAATTCTTTTGTGGATGTTTTGTATCAAAAAGGCCAATTGACTCAGGCTCAGGTTGAATTGTTGCGCCAAGAACAATTGAGTGCTTCGGAAGATTATGAATCTTTAATCAAAAATCAAAATTTACTTAGTGCAGCAATTATCAATCAAGCCAAAGCTGAATATAACCATTTGGGCTACGTTGATTTGGCGGCGGTGGGAATTGACTCAGAGGCGCTTGGTTTGCTTGATGAAGCAATTGCTAAGCGTTACAAAGTGTTGCCTTTTGCTCTAGATAAAGAGCAGGACTCGATCAAAATCGCCATGCTTGATCCTTTGGATTTGACGACGATTGAGTTTTTGCGCCAAAAAACAGGTCATAATGTCGAGGCTTACTATGCTGACGCTGAAGCTTTGGAAAGGCTAATAGTTGAGCGTTATTCTCAGAATTTGTCAACCGAAGTTGATGAGGCTCTGCGCACCACCAGTCAATTTCAGAACCAAGCGGCGCGAGGCGTGGCAGTTAATAATTCTGGTCAAATTTTGCGCGATGCACCAATCAATCGCATTGTGGAGAATATTTTGGATTTCGCCATTAGTTCGCGAGCTTCTGACGTTCACATCGAACCACAGGGAAATAGCGTCCGAGTGCGTTATCGCATCGATGGTATTTTGGTAGAGAAATTAATTTTACCGCGCAATGTCCATGATGCAGTGATTTCAAGAATCAAAATTATGTCCAACTTGAAGATTGACGAAAAGCGTTTGCCTCAGGATGGACGCTTCGATTATGCATCTTCTGGCAAGGAGGTTGATTTACGTATTTCTACTCTGCCAACTGTACATGGAGAGAAAATCGTAATGCGTCTACTTGAAAAGAACACGGCCGTGCCTTCGCTACAGGATTTAGGATTGCGTGGACTAGCGCTACAGCGAGTTATGGACAGCATCAAGATTCCTCACGGCATTATTTTGATCACTGGTCCTACCGGTTCTGGTAAAACTACTACTCTCTACTCCATCCTACACATGATTAATAATGTCGGAGTCAACATCATGACTATTGAGGATCCAGTTGAATACCAGATTCCTGGAGTTAGCCAGGTGCAGGTTAACCCTAAGGCAGGTTTAACTTTTGCTTCTGGTTTGCGGTCATTTTTGCGTCAAGATCCAGACATTATTATGGTGGGAGAAATTCGTGATAACGAAACTGCTGATCTGGCTTTGCAGGCTTCACTAACTGGTCATTTGGTGTTCTCCACCCTTCACACAAATAGTGCGGCTGGAGCGTTGCCTCGTCTACTCGACATGGAGGCTGAGCCATTTCTCTTATCATCATCGATGCTCTTGACTCTTGGTCAACGGGTGGTACGACGTATCAATCCTAACTATAAAGAAGAATACAAGCCAGATGAAACTGTGATTGCCAATATCAAGAAAGTTTTGGGACCACTTTTTGAAAATTTTTGCAAAGAAAACAATAAAGATCCAAACAACATCACTCTTTTTCGTCCGATGGCCAATCGGCCGCCTACGGAACCAGAATACAAGGGTCGGGTGGCTATTTTTGAGGTGATGGCGATAACACCACAAATTTCTCAACTTATCATGAAGCGTAGTTCTGAGCCAGAATTAGAGGGCGTGGCGCTTCAGCAAGGGATGATGCTGATGAAGCAAGATGGTTATCTCAAGGCTCTTGAGGGAGTAACGACGATTGAGGAAGTAATTAGAGTGGCTGAGGTCAAATAAAGGGGTGAACAAATGCAAATACAAGACTTACTTCAATTTATAATTGATAACAAAGGTTCTGATATTCATCTAGTAGCTGGGTCACCGCTGTCAGTGCGGGTCAATGGTGTTTTGAGTTTTCCAGCTGGACCACAACCGCTCAATAAAGAGCAGGTGCAAGCTCTGATTTTTGCTATTCTCACTCCAACTCAGCGCACTGCTTTGGAAGAAAAAAAAGAAATTGACTTGGCTTATCAGTTCGCTGATCGAGGTCGTTTTAGAATCAATGTTTATCGGCAAATGGAAAGCTATGCTGCAGCACTGCGTTTGATTCCTGATACGATTCTAAGCATTGATGATCTTGGTTTACCCAAAATTTTTCACAGTTTCGCCAACTACAATCAAGGTCTAGTGCTTTTTACTGGGCCAACTGGCGAAGGCAAATCAACTTCGTTGGCAGCTATTATCGACGAAATCAATCAGACTGAGAGCCGCCACATTTTAACCATTGAAGATCCAGTTGAGTTTGTCTACAAATCCGCCAAAAGCGTAATTTCGCAGCGTGAGGTGGGTAAAGACACTCATGCTTGGCAGGCGGCCTTGCGCTCGGCCTTGCGTAGTGATCCAGACGTAGTGTTGGTTGGTGAAATGCGCGATTTCGAGACAATTTCTTTGACGATGACCTTAGCAGAGACTGGTCACTTGGTTTTTGCGACCTTACACACCAACACTTCCTCGCAGACCATCGATCGCATTGTTGATGTTTTTCCATCTCACCAGCAAGCACAAGTTCGCCAACAACTTTCAACAGTACTTAACGCAGTGGTCTCGCAGCGCCTGGTTCCTAGAATCCATGGCGGGCGTGTGGCAGCGGTAGAGATTATGCTCAACACGCCCGCCATCGCTAACTTAATCCGTGAGAAAAAAGTTTTTCAGATCGATGGTGTTATTCAGACATCTTCTGGTTCTGGGATGATGCTTTTGGAGAGTCACCTGCTGGACTTAGTTAATCAAAAAATTATTAGCAAAGAAACTGCGCTCAAGAGAGCTTTTCGACCAAACGAGCTTATTAGATTGATGGGTGACTAATTTTTGAAAACTTGATTATTAGATATGCCAATTTTTAAATACGTAGTCAAAAATAAACAGGGAGAAACTGTTAGAGGTAAGGTGGAAGCATCTTCGCATGTCCAAGCAGTTTCTACTCTGATGGGTCGAGACTTGTTTGTGATCGACGTGGTTCCTTTGGGTCAGCAGGATGGATTTTTGACTGGACTCTTGCACAACAAAGTCAAATTTGAAGATTTGGTCAATTTTACTCGTCAATTAGCGACCATGATCAATGCTGGTTTGCCTTTGGCGACGTCGCTTTCGATTTTAGAGGAGCAAGGCAAATCGGAAATGGCCAAATTAACAGGCAATTTACTCAAGGATGTTGAAGGCGGACTCAGCTTTTCTGCTTCTTTGGATAAGTATAAGGATAGTTTTTCACGAATCTACGTGCAGCTAGTGAAAGCTGGTGAGATAGGTGGTGTTTTGGACAACGTCTTGGATCGGTTGGCTGTGACCATGGAGAAAGAAAAAGATTTTCGTGCCAAAACTAGAGGAGCGATGGTTTATCCAGTTATCATTATCTTGGCGATGGTGGCGGTTGTGATTGTGATGATGGTAGCAGTTATTCCAAAATTGACGGAGATGTATCAGGATTTCGGGGCGGACCTGCCAATGGCAACTCAAGTGCTAATGAGTGTGTCTAATTTTTTTGTCAACTCTTGGTGGTTTTTGGCTTTGTTGACGGCTGGCTTGGTTTTTGCTTTGCGCTCTTTCAAGAAAACTCCTCGTGGTGAAAAAGCAATTGATGGTCTTTTTTTGCGTATGCCAATCATCGGAGTGCTTAAGCAAAAAATTGTTTTGACTGATTTCACTCGCACTCTCTCTCTTTTGCTAGGAGCAGGTGTTTCTCTTCTCGAGGCTTTAGACATCGTGGCTTCAGCAATTAGCAGCGCAGTTTACCGAGAACAGTTACAAGAGATTAATAAACAAGTTGAAAAGGGCGTTGCTCTTTCTGACGCCATTTCTAGTTATGAAAACTTCCCCCCCATCTTGCATCAGATGGTTGCTGTGGGTGAAGAAACGGGCAAGTTGGACGAAATTTTATCTAAAATTTCTGAATATTTCGAGAAAGAAAGTGAGTACGCTATCAAGAATTTAACTACTGCCATTGAGCCAATGATTATGATTTTACTTGGCATTGGGGTCGGATTTATCGTGATTGCGATCATTATGCCAATCTACAGCTTGACTAGTCAGTTTTAATTGCGCTAAACTATTTGTGAATAGGAATTCTATGCAAAAAATTAAATTTTTCCAAAAAATTAAAAATCAGGCTGCTTTCACCATGATTGAGCTTTTGATCGTGATCGCGATTCTTGGTATTTTGGCAGTGGCTGTTTTGGCAGCTATCAATCCAATTGAACAGATCAACCGCGGTCGTGACACTGGTTCTCGGTCTGATTCTGAGCAGTTGCTCAGTGCCATTGATCGCTTCTATGCTTACAAGGGTTACTACCCATGGTTGACTAATCCCAATGACACTTCAACTTTAGCCTGGCGCGGTGTGGCCGGAGATACAACAATCACTTTTAGTGATGGAGGCTCGATTTCAGCTTGGCCTGACAACACTTCTCCAGATCCTTGTTATGTTTTGGATAAGATTGCTAATGGAGATGGCAGCACTTGTGACGGCACCAACGAGGTTAAACGTAGCTTCGTCGATAAAATAACTAAATCTGATTACAACCATCTCTATGTTTATTACAATGGTGACCCAGGGAGCAGTCTCTATGTCTGTTTCAAGCCACAGTCAGGAGCCATGAAGGAAGAAGCTTCGAGTCGCTGTAGTGCTGGATTGCCAGAAGATCTGCAGGGTGCAGTTAGCGAAATTTGTACTTCAGGCGCAGAATACATCTGTCTCCCATAAATTCTGATGCTATTTTTTGAATTAGCTTTGGTTTTTATTTGCTCCTACTTTTTGGCGATCCTAGCTAGCTTTTTTAATGTGGTTATTTTTCGTACAGCCAGAGAAGAGTCTTTTGTTGGGGGTCGTTCTAAATGTGAGCACTGTGGGAAGCAAATCAGTTGGCGAGACAATCTACCCATCTACTCTTTTATTATGCTTGCTGGTAGGTGTCGAAGCTGTCACAGTCAAATATCTAGGAGACATTTCATCAGCGAATTATTAGCTTTTGTTAGCGGCTGGTTTTTCTATTTTGGTTTATTGCATGCACAAGCTTTACAGGGTTTACCAATAGGGCAGCTGATTGTCTATTTTTTATGCTTTTTTGTGTTGGCTTTCATAGTTTGGGCAGATCTACAGTATTTTTTGGTTCCAGATTTTCTAGTAATTTTGCTGACAATTTTTACGGTGATTTTGCTCTTTTTGACTGAGAGTGCTTGGCAAACTGCGTTGTTAGCAGTAATTTTCTCTTGTGCTGTTTTTGCCATGATTTACTTGGTGGCGCGCAAATTTTTAGCCAAAGAAGCCCTGGGCTTAGGTGATTTGAAATTGATGGTCCCCTTGTCTTTGCTGCTTTCTTGGCCGCTAATTCTTGTCAATATTTTTTTAGCGTTCATTTTAGGTGGGATTTTTGCTATGATTGCTTTAGTTACAGGTCGTAAAAAATTTGGCCAAGCGTTGCCTTTTGCTCCTTTCCTTGTTTTGGCAGCGTTGATTAGCTTGTTTTATGGTAAGTTTTTGATCGACTGGTATTTAGGTTTTTTGTTATAAAAATAAATTTATGCGTATCATAAAGTTTTTTTTAGCAGCTCTCTTAGGCACGATTATTATTGGAGGATTGGTTATATTGGTTCTTCGCGAAGTAGTTTTGGTGGCGGGCGCATCTTCCTTATCTGGAGACTATAAGAGCTTGCTAAATAAAAACTATAGCCAAGAGTGTATGCGCCAGCACGGTTATGTCCAAGATTATTTCACGCAAATTCGTTTCACTTCCAACAGAGAATATAAGACCGAGGTTGTCTGTGCTGATTTTACCTCCACGCCAATTGTTTTAGAAAGTAAAAAATTGCCGATATTGTTATTCAAAACCTCAATTGGTTCTGGCTTTGTGATTGATGAGCGAAAGTTGCCTTCGACAATTAAATTGAGTTCTCTAGGTCGGAAGATTTTTGTCTATACAGAGAATGGTCAAATGCACAGCAACTACCTGCGACCAGCAGATTTAGATTATGAGCTGGGGCCAGTTAGTGTCTGTCAGGCCCACGATTACCAGTGTTGCGATCTGGATGTTCAGAGTGGCGAAGGAGAACAACTAACCAGAGTTAACGATTGCCCAAAGAGTTGCTATACCAGCTGTTTGTTGAGGCCAGTAGTGTTGTCTTTCAATACTCGCCCCGCGCTTGATACAGAAACGCGCATTGTCGAAGTGCGCGCAAATGAATTGGTCACTTTTTCTTACGTAGTTGGTGATGGTAAAACTGATGTTTTTGCTGGTCAAATTGCCAAAAATGAAGAGTTAAATTTACTAGAAAAAATGCAAGCTTTAATCGCAGGTCCCAAATCAAGTAAAGCTGGCGGTTTATCTTTACCAGTTACAGTGACAATAGACTTTGGTGATGGAGAGATTTGGCAAAGCAATAAGTTACAAGACACCATTGATCATCAATACGCTTGTACTAGTCAAACTTGCGTTTTTCAGGTCAAATTAAGTGCAAGTGACAGCCGTGGAGTCTTGTCAGTTGGTAATGAATTGACTAGAATGATTATTAAGGTGGACAGGTAACAGAATTCAAGATCATGAAAAAAAACAAACAAAAAGGTTTTACTCTTCTAGAAATCCTTGTGGTTATTTCGATTATTGGCATTTTGGTGGCACTGGGAACAGCGGCTTTTTCGACCACTCAGAAGAAAAGTCGCGATGCACGACGTAAATCTGACCTTAAGGCTGTCCAGAACGGTTTAGAACAATATCACGCCAAAGTTGGCTCCTACCCGACATCATCTGAAGAGGCAAATGACGAGACAATTTTCCCAGCTGGTCTGCCTGAAGACCCTAGAAATATTAGTCCAAATACCTACACAATCAACTTTAATAGTGATTCTTTCTGCGTCTGTGCCCTTTTGGAAAATAGTGCGGGCAATGCTGCCAACCTGCCTTCTGGTTCTGCTTGTGAGTACGGCAGTGGCAACTATTATTGTCTGGGGAATCTGCAATGAACAAAAAAAATCGTGGCTTCACGATGATTGAATTATTGGTGGTGGCGACGGTGATTATTTTATTAACAGCGATAGGCTTAGTTTCCTTTAGTCAGACAGTGCGTAGTAGCCGCAATGCCAAGCGCAAAGCCGATTTGGAGACTGTTAGACAAGCCCTAGTGCTATACAAACAAGACCACACTTATTATTCTGACAATACTAGTTTGAACTTTGATAGCTTAGTTGGCGAACTACATGCGGCAGAATACCTAACAGAATCAACCATAGTGGATCCTAAGAACACGATTCCTTACACCTATCAAGCGATTTGCTCGACAGTCAGTGGCCCGAATTGCATCAAGGTGACTTTGCGAGCGGTGCTAGAGCCAGATGAGCAAACCTATGACCTTATCGCTCTCTAAGAGACAATCCAATGCAGCTTTCACTCTAATTGAGATGACAATCGCTGTTTCTGTGATGGTTATTTCCTTGTTAATTGGTTTAGCCAACTATTTACGTTTTCTAGACAAACAGCGTCTTTATCAGGCAGGGGCAAATGTAGAGATAATGCTTAAGGATGGTCGTTCCAAAGCGCAAAATGGATATTTAGGTAGTGAGGAGTTGGGTTATTGCACACAACTGGCGGGAGTAGAGATTAGTTCTGCGACCGATGTTAGCGGTCGAATTTCAATTATTGGGCGCTTGAGTTGTGCTGACGATAGCTCTTTGATTTATGAAAGCTTCACTCTTGAGCAAGCGGAAGTTGCTATCGACCAGCACTTTCAGATTATATTTTTACCTTCTCGGGGAGCTCGTTTGACCCTTGGTGGAGCTACGACCAGTAGTGGCGCTGCTGTGCTTAGTCAGCGTGATAGTGCAGTTATTTTTAATTTAGATCAGGGAGGAACGATTGATGTCAGTTATCAGTAGAGCAGCTGTGGGAGAACCCATCGCTCACCGCGCGCAGCGCGGTTCTACTCTAGTAGAAATTTTAGTGGCGGTGACCATCATCTCTCTGGTGTTGACGGCGGTTTCAGCAATGATTTCCATGTCTGTTAAGCTAGCGGAAAGTAACGAAAAAAAACAACTAGCATTGCAAAAAGCTGAAGAAGCAATGGAGTTTTTTCGCAAAGAACGAGTGATTTCTAGTTGGTATAGTTTTTCTACTCCTCTGACTGATGGGGCAACTTATTGTGTAAGTAGTTTGCCAGAAGATGTTGCTAGTTTGTCAGCGAAGTTAGGTGGTTGTAGCAATAGCGACACGATGGAAGCTGCGCGATATAGCTTCCAGCGTCAGGCAGTTGTCAATTTTAACAGCGTCAATCGACTTAATATACAGATAGAGATGCTCTGGAATGATGGCTCTAAGGCAAAGAACTTAGTTTTAGAGCAGAGCTTTGAGAATTATTAGTTAATTTCTTGTTACCACGCCACTACCAAAATCCAGACTACTCGTTCTTGGGTTGTTCTCTATTTCGTCAGAACCAACTTTTAAATTAAAGTTGACTTCAATGTATTTTTTTCCCTCTTCTGTCGGGTAACAAGTAAAGAGTAAGTTTTGAACATAATCTGTACTTAGACTGCTGCCTTCAGTCAAGTAATATTTGCCATTTGCAGATATAGAGGCGATGCGATCATCTTCTTCACGGATAATAGTTTCCAAATCATCGCTGCCGATAATAGATATGTAGTCAAGTTGAGTTTCACTCTCGCAGGGTGAAGTGATTTCGTTTGCGTTGCGCAGCATGTCAATGATCTGACGAGTAGCGTTGCCACCGGACTCACGCAAGTTTTGACTGATACGGCTTTTGTATGCGGTGGCCAGGAAAGTGATAAAAAGGCTGCTGATGGCTAAAAGTAGCAAAGCTGTGACGCCAGTGGTGATAAGCAGCTCAAGTAAAGTAAAGGCGCGCTGAGAGATGGTGGAAAATAAAGTGGTTTTCGAAGCAGATCGAGACATAGATAAATTCGTAGTTGATTTTTGCTACATGCCCACTATTTTTTTGCAACTTTTTAATTGCCTACTGTGTGATTAACCGTGGATTGATTTCGCGCCAATTGCTAGTACTAGCCTTGAGTTTGACTGGCCAGTTGAATAGTAGATCGGAACGATAGATGAAATTTTCGATCGCTTGGTTGTTATTGAGAATGGGGCCAAGATTTCCATCATCAAATGTACGGTTGAGAGTGACGCCGCCCCAGCCAACGAAGGTGCCAGCCCCGATGAACTTGCGATCAGGAGGAACTTCGCCGATGTCGGTTTTGCTTTGCAGGATTAGGCTATCATTGGCGATGAAAACACCTTCTAAATTGCTGTTCGCTATAGCAACCACAGGCACTGTAGGCGTATTAGGATCGAGCTCATAGCCGATATTTGGTGTAATCCAGATGTCACCGCTAGCGATGAAGGCCAGGAAGCCTCCGTTGGCAACGCTTGTGATTTTGCGATTAGTGTCTCCAGGATTGCTGTCATCGAAGGTCAAGCGGCCGTCGACAAAGACGACCAGCTGTTGGCCACTAGACAGAAAGAAACCTTGGCTTTCATCAATGCTGACATTGCCATTGATTTTGACATAGTTAACCTCATCAGGTTGCCACCAGGGGGCAGAAGTAAAGTCACTGAGTAGAGGTTCCAGGTCTTCACCATTACCTATAGTGATAGCACTGTTTTCAGCTAGTCGGTAGAAATAGTCATAGGAAAGCGGTGCCAAATCAGTACGTAGAGCATAGGCATTACGGTTTTCAGGTCGAGATGTCAAATGAAGGTAAGAGTGATAGGCGCTACTGACGTTGCTGGTTTGAACGCGGCTTGGATCACTACTCGTGATAATCGTAAAGCCGCTGCTGAGAGGATTACTGCTGTTGCTGGGCAAGTTTAGGGCTGGTTGGCAGCCAGGATCGCCAGCACAAAAACTTTCGGGGATGGTGCTGGCGACTAAGTTGCTGGCAAAGAGATTGCCGCCGAAAACTTGAAACCAAGAAGTATTGGAGAGACTGTATTCTCTTAGGTAAAAATTGACTCCTGCTAGTGGTGGATAAACGCCTGAGTAGCGACAGAGATAGGGGTCAGTGACACTGATTGGCGCAGGACAGGAACAAACGTAATTGGTTCCAACCTGATTGGTAAGATCTAGAGTAACGGTGTAACCAGTGCCCGTCATGACATTGGAGATGCTGTAGTTACTAGGATTAGCGAAGCTAAAGGTGGCATCCTGGGTGGTTTGGCTCGGGGCCGACGCACGCAGGGTAATGTTTGATAAGTTATTGATCGGGGAAGCGCTGGCCTGGGTGCAATAAGCGCCACTGAGGGCAGCAGAAAGGTCGGTTTGAATTGAGCCCTGTATGAGACTGACAGTTGGGGTAGGTGTAGGTGTAGGTGTGCCTGTCGGGGGAGGTGTGCCTGTCGGGGGAGGTGTGCTACCACCACTTCCATCATCTTGCGGAGGCTCACAGTTACAGAGGACGTCGGCTTCCTCGTATATGCAGTTGCCACCAACCTCCGAGCAGTCACTGCATCGAACTTCATTACAACAAACTCCAGAGACAGGGTAAAAATTATTTGGATCGCTTGGGTCAGTGCAAGCACCGCTGTCAAAGCACTCATAAGTTGCACATTGAGCCGGAGCTGGAGGTGGATTACTTGGGCAATTCGCATCACTTGAATAATTTAAGGTATGGGAATAAATAACCGTTTGGGTACCGCAGTAGCCGCTACATTCACCCCAGACGGTGTCGTTGCATGCTGCTAAAGCTTGATTATTTGTAGTTAATAAAATTAGAAATAATACGGTAGTAATTATGGTTGATTTTAATCGCATAGATCAGTAACAATAATTTTCTTCACATAGTTGGTTCTAGCTTGATCAAAATCTTCAGTGAGCTGGACTAAGAGAAAATTTAGTTGATTGCTTTTTTCGACGAAGTCAGTGAAACTAATGATTTTTTCTCCAGGAACAAACAAGGTTGCTCCATCCTTGACTGGAATTCGCAGGTTCTTCAGAGAATAACTTTTGCCAGTGTTGAGATCGGTATATGTTTCTGGCACACAGTAAACGCTTTGGCTAGGAGATAACTTTAGATCAACAGGTTCAAACAAACTACTCTGGGTAAAAGCGATAGCAGCCCTAATATTTAAGGTTTGTGAAGTCTCATCGTAGAAGTTGAAATAACCCTTCATTAAGGAATGGTTATTTAAGCCATCAGTGTTGTTAGATTTGATAACTTTAGAGGGGTTGATGCCTTTAGAATCAAGCGCAGTTTTTTCCCACTGACCAGTGAATTGGTTATAGAAATCGCCTTCTATTTTATTACTTTGCTTGTTTTGGTAAAGGTAGTAATAAATGGCAAAAAAAGCCAAGGAAACGAGTAGTAAAACCAACCATGTTTTTTTCACCTACTTAGTTTAGCACGATAGCGAAAGTTAAAGCAATTATATGATTAGTTACCGGCTTCTAATACTAGCACTTTTGCTTCTAAAAGGGGTAATTTATTGTTAACTTGGTTTCCAGTAATGACATTGTGAGTTTGACTTGATGGAGCTAGCCCCTCATAGTCAGTGGTTGGTTCTTTTCCGTCTGATTTGGGGTAGGATTGAGCAAATTCTGCTTTTTGATCCACTTCGTACATTACGTAGTACAATCTATTTATTTTGAGTGCTTTATAAAAATCGCTGATTTCCCTGATTTTTCCAAGGTTGGCAGCTTTGAAGTTGTCTCCATACAGATTAGGGGCTCCAGTTATCAATACTGTTGTAACTGAAAAGGGATCGCTTTCATTGATTACAAATCCCATCAAGGTGCCAGCTACGCCAAAACCAGGAATATTTATTTCTCCAATCTCTTTTCCCAAAAAGAAAGTTGGAACCATGTTAACTTGTTTTCCGTATGCTTTATGTAAATATTCAGGATTAGTCAAGCCTTGAAGATTTGGGTCTGTTACCCACTGAGGATCAACTTTCTCTCCGGCCGGCCAAGGGAAATTGTCAAAATTACCGAACATAATATTTTGCGAGCCTTCAATTCTAATCCACGATCCTTTATAGAAAACATGGGTGTACCCCTCGTTATCAACTACTCTTGGAAGAGTATTGTCGATGGTTCGTTGTTCGGCGGAAGTGCCGTCGCTGACCGGCTTAAAATCTAGGGTAACAGGGTCGATATAAAATTTGTCACCATTTCTATCTGTAAAAATAATTGGGTTAGAACCTCTTCTCGCGTCCTTTTCTTTGTCCAGGGCAATGCTAAAGGTCTTGCGTTGTTCAAAGCTAAGAGAGCTGACATCAACGCTGCCTCCCTCCATAGCTTCATCTACCAATTTTTGGATTATTTCTGCTTCGCTTAGCACAACCACTTCAACTGTTGGAGAGGGTGGCTGAGTGGGAGCCTCCGCGGTCACAATCGGATCTTCCTGTGGTGGTGGCGGAGTCAAGCTGGGGTCAACTTCTCCTGGGAAGTTAGGAGCGCTTGCTTGGTTGGGATCAACATCAGCTTTGGGGGCAGAAAGTCCGCAGGCTAATTGCATCGCACCCAGAATTACAATTAAAGTTAAGCCTGCGTAAACGCCTTTAGGCATTGCGTAGAGTACTCTGTCAAATAATTCGGCAAAAGATGTAAATGGTTTTTTAAGTTCTTCCAGTAAATAACGTCGCATCAGAGCAGCTAATTCTGCCTCATTTTTTGGTGTGGATTTTGATTCAACGGCAATGTTTTTGGCTTGTCGTTTGAGTTCTGCTACACGACTTCTAATTTGTTGCCAATTAGCTTGTAATGCTGCAGCAACTTCTATTGGCAAGTTCTTCTCGCTGATATCGAGAATTTGTTCATTTAATAAATAATTAAGTTGAAGAGCACGGGCGGTATCAATGGTTTGTTCTAAACCTTTTAGCTGTCTTTTCTTGGTTTTTCTAGCAAAAGCTTTTTTTCCAGACTCAAGAACTGAAGCTACTGTGGCCTGCTGAGGACTAAAGGGTTCGTGTTTATCTCTGTCGCCGCGAAGTTGTGAGCGAAAATTAATTTCTGCTCGCCTTTTCGAATCACTAT
This sequence comes from Candidatus Pacebacteria bacterium UBA6180, assembly GCA_002422165.1. Classification (GTDB taxonomy): domain Bacteria; phylum Patescibacteriota; class Microgenomatia; order UBA1400; family PJMF01; genus UBA1364. Next base: position 96,547 of record DITQ01000010.1, read on the forward strand.
TATGTAGTTCTTTTCTCCCCATTTTTCCTCACTTTCACTTCTTCTTCACGAAGAAACAAAATTGATATTTTTTGACTGCGGTTTGCTGCAACACCTGAGTGAACAGTTAAAGTTTGATTCTACCTTATGTCCTATAACTTTGTCAAATCCTCTACTAGCTCTTTAATTTTTTCCTTCCCCACCTGTTGCATCACCAGGACGTGGGCGAACTCATCGGAGATAGCCAGTTGCCATTTTTCGCAAATTTGCTTTGGTGGTTTCTGGAAATAGACAATGTTGGAGTACGGATTGAGCCAACTTGGCCAGGCGATGTCCTGGAGGCGCTGATGTAGGTACTTGGCGTTGGCTAGGCAGGCGCGGGCTTCTCGAGCGAAGCCCTGCCTGCCCCTAGTCTGAATAGCGTACCAGAGGAATAAAGGGGTGTGGCCGTTGCGACAGCCAGCGATGGTGGTGTCCAGCGAGCCGATGTAGTCGACGGCGTTGCCGACGCGCTCCACCAGCGATTTTCGCGCCAGGACGATCCCCACAGGCATGTGGGTACCGATAAATTTGTGGCCAGAAATAGCTAGACTGCCGATGCTCTGACGAAAATCTGCCTGAGGGGCGCCGCTTAGGAAGGGCAAAGTCATACCGAAGAGGGCGGCGTCGCAGTGTAGGTGGAAGCGCTTGATGCCTTGTCGCTTGAGGACTGCTTCAGCCAAGTCGATTCGGTCAATTGCTCCGCGCATGGTGGTGCCAAGGTTGAGATTGAGGAGGACGGGTAAGTGGCGGCGAGCGGCAATTTGCTGTTCTAGATCAGTGTAGTCGATCTCGCCGTGGGCTTGGGACTTAACCATCACGGTAGGGATGCGCAGCAGGCGAGCAATTTTCTGAATCGAATAATGAGTGTCAGCGGAGAAGTACAGGACGCCTTCTGGGTAGAGTTGGCGGCCGACAAAAATTCCGTAAGTGTTGCCCTCAGTGCCGCCTGAAGTCAAGTAACCCCAGAAGTCTTCCTTGGGCATTCGGTAAAGCCGGCCAAAAAAGCGTAACGCCTCCTGCTCAAACTTTTCAGAATTGATCCGCCAACTAGAGGGAACAAAAGGATCACCAAGATTTATGAGAGCATAATCGAGAAAATCATAGAGGGGACGAAAATTAGCACTGGTGTTGATTGGATAGCCGAGCATGGAAGCAGTTTTGGCATCCATGTCTTTTTTGAACGAAGTAAGCCGCTGGTTGACTTTATCCATGTATCATCTATGTTTCTATCACAAATGATCTCAACTTATCAATCTTGCGCTTCCTTTCCCAAGCAGGTATAATCAAACTCTTCTAAAGTCAAATCTAAAGAAAAAGGACACCTATGGGAGCATTACCCAAGAACAAAATTACTCGAGTCGAGCAAGGTAAGCGTCGCGCGGGCAATAAAGCCCAAGTCAAAAAAGACCCTAAAGTCACCGCTATCCCTCTACACAAGCAGGGTTTCGTGGCTAGCATGCGCAAAAGCCTGGGTTTATAGGTTTCTTTTGCCTATTGAAAAAGCCGTCGCTCTCCCCTAGTCTACCTATATGTATTTTCTTGATGATGACGATCGAATCAAGGGTGAAGGGCGTCACCAGCGTCGTGCTTTCTTGATGCAGTTGCTTTTTGCTCACACTTTTGATGAAGTTGGAGATCAAGCTCTTAGTGAACTAGATGAGCAAGCTTTGCCAGAGGCAGAGAGTCAGCTTCTAGAGCAAATTTTGGCTGCTGCTCCAGACATTGACACTTTGATCGCTGCGCACGCGCCAGAACGCCCACTCTCAGAGATCAATCGGGTAGATTTATCGATTATGCGCTTGATTATTTTCGAGAGTCAGACCGAGAAAACCCCCAAGAAAGTTTTGGTCGACGAAGCCGTCGAGTTAGCTAAGGAATTTGGTAGTGATACTTCTGCCAAATTCGTCAATGGAGTTTTGGGCAAAATTTTATTTACAGAGCTTGACCAGGCTGAGGTTAGCTCTTCAGACGAGAAAGAAAACCAATTATGAGTTTCGCCAAAATTGACCCAGAAGTTTTTAATCGCCTTCGCCAAGTGTTGGTTGAGTTGACAGGTAATGACATCGAGGAAGTGGTGCCTGATTCTGATCTGGAAGAAGACCTTGGTCTCAATCTCGATATCGACATGGCTAGAATCGTGTCCCGTCTTAACCAAGAATTTGACATCAATTTGCAAGAAAAATTAGTTTATCAAGAACTAACTGAGGAAACTGGTGCTAGTGTGGCAGAGTTAGCCAAATTAGTTTATGATGAATATGAATTAGGCTGATATGACCCTGACTTTTCGCAACCCAGAACTCTTAGAGACTGCTCTTAGTCATCGCAGCTCGCTCAATGAAAAAAGCCAGTCAGGCACAACCTCGATGCAGTCCAATGAGCGCTTGGAATTTTTAGGTGATGCTGTCCTAGAGCTGGCAGCTACTCTTTATCTTTACAATCACCAGCCTAACGAAAATGAAGGCAAGCTAACCGCTTATCGTAGTGCTCTGGTTCGCACTGAGACCTTGGCGGCTCTAGCTCGTGAGCTGGAGCTCAATAAGCAGATGTATCTGAGCAAAGGTGAGGAGCAAGGTGGTGGCCGCGACAACGACAGTTTGCTGGCTGACTTGATGGAGGCAGTCATAGGCGCTCTCTACCTCGATCAAGGCTTCGAAGCCGTCCAGGATTTTCTAGCCCAGCATTTGTTTCCCAAATTTGAAAATATTTTGCAAAATAAAAGTTACAAAGATCAAAAAAGCTTGTTGCAAGAAGAAGTTCAAGCTCGCTCGCTTCCCACGCCAGTTTATCGTTTGGTCAAAGCTGTTGGCCCAGATCACGACAAAGAATTTACAATAGAAGTTCTGGTCAATGATCAAGTTTGGGGAGTCGGCACGGGTCACAGCAAGCAAATCGCTCAGCAGGCAGCAGCAGCTAAGGCATTGCAAAAGATCGCTTGAGAAATTGGCGACTTCAAGGTAAAATTCATCTCTATGCTAAAAATAAAACTTGCTAGATTCGGTAAAAAACACCAAGCCCACTATCGTATCGTGGTCAACGAAGCTCGTGACAAAAGAGATGGCAGTTACACTGCTCTACTCGGCCACTACAGCCCAGTTGTACCCAAGAAATTGGAAATCGACGTTGCCGCTTACGAAGCTTGGATAGTCAAGGGTGCTCAGCCAACTGAGACAGTCGCTGCTCTTTTCAGGCGTTTCAAGTCTGGCGATCCTTTCCCTGTCAAGAAGCCTGGTCTCTCCAAGAAAGCCAAAGCCAAGGCTGTAGCTGCTGCTAAGCAAGCTAGTGAGCCAGTTGTCGAGCCAGCCAAAGAAACTGTCGCAGAAGAAGCTGCTCCAATTGTCGAAACCGAAGTCGCCGAAGCTACTGAAAAAATTGCTGCTTAAGTAAATTATTATTTGCTTGTAAATCAAAATAACACTATGAAAAGCTTACTTGAATTCATCTTACTTCGCATGGTCGAACACCCAGAAGATCTAAAGATTGATGAGGTTCAAGAAATGGGTCTGACTATTTACAAACTTAAGCTTCATCCTGATGATGTTGGTCGCGTGATTGGTCGCTCTGGCAACGCCATTAAAGCTATTCGCAAACTCGCCAGTGTGCGTGCGGTAAAAGAACGCTTGCGCGTGAGAGTGGTTTTGCAGGAAGACTAAAGCTCTTCTTCAGTTTCATTTATTCTACTCAGTTCATCAGCTGGTTCTACAGATGCATTTAGGCTTTGTTCTAACTCTTCAACGCTCAGGTTTCCAATTCCAAATAAATTGCCGCGGTCACCGCGGATAACCTGGTCTTGAAGCTGCAGATCTCCCGGGATTAGTTGGTTGATGTTATCGAGAATTTTGCGCTCTGCCAAGGTAATGTCAGGTAAGGGATTGGTGATAGTGGTGCGAATGGATTGGGTGAAATAAAAACTGCGCAAGACCAGATCAGCCTGAGCAATAGCGTTGCGATCTTGCTCAATATTGCGATTAATTGAGATGCTGGTAATAGTGCTGATTGGAGTAACTTGTTCTATTAGACTCATAAACTCCTGAATGCGCCAAAGTGGACCACTGACGCTAAAATCTAAATCGAGAAAATCATAGCTTGTAGTGTTGCTGCTGCGGCGTACTTGAGTGGAATCAGTGGCAATTTCACCAGGATTGAGGCTGAAGTTTTTGATCACCACCTCTGTGGTGTTGGCAACTTTGTTAAGATTATTGAGAATTTCTAAAAGTGGTTTGTGAGAAGGCAAAACTTTATTGATATCAGAAGCCTGGTTGAAATTGGGGTCGATGGCTAGCTGTTTGAGTTGTTCTGCCTTATTATAAAATTTGGCTAGCTCTAGTTCACGCTCATTAAGTTTATTTAAGTCAGTCAAAATTGGAGTAATTTGTTGGATCACGCCAATTAATAAAACTAGTCCAGCGAGGATGAAAAAAAGTACTCCTAAGACTAATTCCTTACGAGTGTTCCAAAATAAGCGCCAGTTTACTTCGGTTTTATTTTCAATCATTTTTTTTGAGTTCTAATTTGAGAGTCAGTTTATAGCTACCATTGTCTGCTCTAGACAAAGTATTTTTTTCGATGTCATGATATTGCCCTCGTAATTTTTCGCTATCTAGAATTTGGTTGACTTCTCTGAATTTGAAGATATTTTCGCTGCTTAATTGCAACACCAACCCACCCTGCTCTTCCTGGTAGCTCATGCCGACAATTTCAGCTTTTTCAGCAAAAGTTTCAGAGAAGTAGTTCATTGCAGCCTGCTTATCACTACGTTTTTGATAAATTTCACTGATGGCTCGAATTTTATTGACAAAAATTAAATAATTAAGCTCGACATTTTCTTGGGCGAGAATGCTTGCTCGATATTCCTTGATTTTGTTTTCGGTAGTATTAATGCGCAAATTATTAAACAATTTAAAACCAAAAACCCCAATCATGAGTAGGCAAGCTACTCCCAATACATAGCTGCTTAAGCGAAAAATGCGAACATCTTGCTCTTTTTGCTTGCTTTTTTGTTTAACACGGTTGGCTAAAAAATTGATGTTGATCATGAGTTTTGCCATTAAGCTAGAGCTGTCTAGTGATTAGGCCCATGCAAACGCTATAGCTAGCTTGATTGAGTTCTGGAACTTGGCCTTTGGCTTTGGCGAAAGGAGCTGCTATCAACACTTCCACTCCCAAATTTTGACTGATTTTTTCGACCAAACCCTTTAGTTGAGCTGGCCCACCAGCTAAAGCAATGCGCTTAATTTTTTGTTCAGGGTGATTTTGGTTAAAAAAGCGCATCGTTTTTTGCAAATCAATGATTAGGTTGTTAATAATTGGGTCAATGACTTGGTATAGCTTGCCTTCCATTTGATTGGGATCGAGACCATAGTTAATTTTGTATTCTTCTGCCTGTTTAAGGTCGAGATTGAAACTTTGGCTAATAGCAGCGTCAATTAGTGAGCTGCCAGTTTTAGAATTAAAAACGAACTCGAACATATTATTGGCAACCACAGCGATGTCGTTGCTACTGGAGCCCATTTGGACAATGATGGTCTCAGGATCATTGGCTTCTATATCTAGCGAGCGAATGACAGAAAAAATTTGGGTTTCAAGAAGGGTTGCTTCGATGCCAATGTTGAGAAAAACATTATTGATTTTTTCAACCAGGGATTTACGCGATCCAACTAGCAAAACTTTCATTGTTGCATTAACTGCTTTTTTATTGGGTTTTTCTAGAACTTGATACTGCAAGATAAGGTCATTTTTGGGGATGGGGATGGACTGTTCAGCTTGCCAGCCAATCGCTGAAGCCAGCTCAGCATCACTAAGGACAGGCACATCAATCACTTTACTAGTGACTAGATATTCAGGCAAACTAAGTCTGACGTCGCTTTGATCGAGCTTGTAGTCGTGGAAAAGGTTGCTAATTAGCTCAGCGAACTGCAGTGCTTCTTGGTCGCTTTTGGGAGCGACTAATCCTAATTTATTTTTGATTTCTACAGCTTTATTAATCGCTTGACTTCTGCTGTCTTTAGCAACAACGATCTTAATCGTGTGGGTGCCGATGTCTAGGGCAGTTATTGACATATTTATAGTTTTATTTTGCTAAACTTCCTCCGCTAACTAGGGCAAAATCCATAAAAGCCGGGGCGGCAGGAATTGACCTTTTAACCTCGATGGCTTTGGAGCTAGAACCATCTGGCATCTGAGCCATCGACAAAATCGTGTATTGGGCGCTGGCTAGTAGGTTGCTGCTGCCACTCAAGTGAAGATCGGTGCCCTGGTCAAGTGGTAGGATGCGTAAAAAAGCTCCTTGGTTATTACTGCCGTCAATGCCGATGGTGTATTGAAATTGGTAAAGATCTTCTGTGGAGGCTGTTGCGCTAAGTAGGTTCTGGTCACTTTGGCTAGCACAGTTGCCAACCATATAATAATTAACATCCGTCGCGCCACCACTAAGGAAGTAATGACCAATTAGAAGGTTGGCCGCTCCCTGATCACAAGCACTTTGAGACCAGTGTAGAGTTAGATTGCCAGTTTGTGTGTCGCTAATGCGCACTTCCAGCGCTGTTTTTTCTGGCACAAAACCAGTGAATTCATCAGCAGAGCTAATACTGACCTGGTTAAAGTTGGCATCTTCAAAGGAAAATTCAGCAGGCAATTGGATATTTTGATCGCTTTCGAATTGAAAAATGTTGCCGAGAGCTTGTTGGATTCCTGATTCGGCAGTACTAAAAACGCGAGCAGTGTCCTCTTGTGCGATATTACTTTGACTTTCTCTGATGGTGCGGTTGGCGATGGAAAGGCCAATCACCAAGATGATGGCTGAAATTAGTAGGACAATTACCCCAACTTGCCCATCTTGACTGGAACTAAAAGCAATGTGTTTCTGCATGCTAAATCATGATAGCAGAATTGCTTGTTTGTAAGCAAGTATACTAATTAGTGGCAGCTTCAAGCGTGGCGTTCTGGATTTTTTCCAAGTATGGTCGCAAAAAAGATTGATAGTTTGGTTCTTGTTGCAGCAGAGTTGCAGCTTGGTGGATAATTTCAGTATTGGTCCAAGAGGCAAAGCGTAAATTGTGCAGACCACTTTGGTTGTAGCCAAGTAAATTTCCTGCCCCACGATTTTCTAGATCAAGTTGGGCCAGTTTAAGCCCATTTTTTTCTTGGCAGAAATTTTGCAAACGCTTTTGATTTTCTGGATTTTTATCGATGTCAGTCGAGCTAAAAAGTAAGCAGTAACTAGTTTGGCCACGCCGACCAACGCGACCTCGCAACTGGTGTAAACTCGATAAGCCGAAGCGTTCGGCCGATTGAATCAGCATAATGTCAGCATTTGGCAAATCAACTCCAACTTCGATCATTGGAGTACTAATAAGGATTTGGATTTCCTGACTGTAAACTTGCTCTATAATGGCTGTTTGCTTTTTTTTGCTCAGCTTCGAATGTAAGACATCAATTTTGAATTGTTGGTTAGTTGGAATATTGAGGCGTTTATAAATTTTTTGAAGTTTTGTCTCAAGTAAGGATGAGGCTTCTTTGACGGCGGCGACATTTTCTGTCGCTGCTGCTGTAGATGGATTGATAAAAGGACAAACAATTAAAGCCTGCTTAGTTCGTTGTTGATGGACTTTAGTTGAATTAGCTTTCGTGGAGTTGAGCAACTCCTTGACTAGCCATTCAATGGCTTTATCCTCTTTGTGTTTAGGTACCAGCCAAGTGGTGGCCATTTGTCGCTGGTTAGGCATTTCATCTAAGTGACTGAGGTCCAAATGACTGAAAATACTGAGCATCAAGCTTCTGGGAATGGGTGTTGCAGTCATGCTGAGCAGGTGTGTTCTAGTCTCCGCTTGATCTAGATGTTCTTCTAGTTGGCGGTGTTTAACTCCAAAGCGTTGTTGTTCATCGTAAATCACCAAGCCTGGTTGAATCTGTTCTAGTTTGCCAAGCAGGCTATGAGTACCGACATAAAAAGTGGCCCGATCGCTTCGTGTGAATTTCTCACCAGCTTGGACGAGAGTGAGCTTGATGTCAGGTAGTAGGCTTTGTAATTTGTCGAAGTGTTGTTTGGCCAGAATTTTGGTGGGGGCAAGCAAGCAGACATTTTGACCTGCCTGAACGAGCAAGCTGGCTGGCAAAGCAGCGACAATAGTTTTGCCGCTGCCGACGTCGCCAACTAATAGTCGGTTCATTGGGGATTTTCGTTGTAGATCACTGATGATTTCCTGAACTGCTTTTTTCTGAGCAGTAGTGAGCGTAAAAGGTAGTTGTGGCAAATTGTGTTTATCAGCTTCCTGAAGTTGAAATTTGGCTCGTTTGCTTTGGTGAAGTTGTTTGTTGGCAGCGGATTTTTGCATCAGGAAAATGATTTCTTCTCTAGCTAAGCGTTCGCGTGCTTCGACAACTTCTTGAGTCGTATTTGGGAAATGCAGATTTTTGAAGAGTTGCTCGAGTTCGCCAGCCTGGTGCAGTTTACCGATGACTTCCGCGAGCAGGCGGCGGAGATTGCCTTGTTTGAGGTCGCCGAGTTTAGGGTAAATGGGCACCAGGCGGCCAGTGTGGATATTTTGCTCAGTAATTTTTTCGACCGTGGCCTGCATTAGTTGGCCGTCTTTGATTTTACCTGAGAAAAAATATTCTTGACCTACGAGAAGTTTATTTTTGAGAAATTTGTTATTAAACCACAGGCAGTTGATTTGATCGCTCGTGTCGACGATGGTGGCCCGACCAATCAATAAACGGCCTTTGCGGTATTCTTGCCATTTAAGTAGTTTAGCCTGGCAGGTGATGAAGTTTTTCTCTCCTATTTCGCCGCTAGCGGCAGCTTGTTTGAGCTCGGCGATGTTTTTGGTCAAGGATCTATCCTCGTAGCGCAAGGGCAAAAATAATAAAAAATCGAGCAATTGCTCGATTTGGTATTCTGCAAGGGCAAAATTTAGATTGTCACCGATGCCTTTGATCGTCAGAACAGGATCTGCTAGTTGGTACATAACTAATTTAATTTAATAAGAGAAAAATAACAGTACAGCGCTGGCGGCGCTGCTCAAGATCAGAAAAGCAATTGCCGCGATTGCAAATCCTTTAATGAGAATGTCTTTTTGTTTTTTAGTCATTTTTATGAGTAATTCTATACCAATCGCGTTTGCCCAACTTCACTTGACTGTCCTCCGGCAAATCTAGCAACTGCTGGCGAGTGGTGATTTTTTCTAAGTTAGGTAGCAGTTTGACGGCGCCTTGCTCGAGGCGACGATTGATTTCACTAGAACTAAGTGGTGGTTCTGCGGTGATCGTTTTGTCACTAATAATCAGGGTGCCGAACTCTGATGAGTCTGGAGCGGCATCACCCTGTACAGTATCAGTAAAAAACTGCGCGGCTTCTACGGCAGCTACTTCATCATGTAGGTCTCTGGTTATAGTTAGGGCGAGCTTTTTCTTGAACTGCATGGGGTTTTGGCCAGCTCGCATAGCTCGCTCCATCTCTTCAATCTCAGTGAGCGAGATATCAGTTAGCAAGGTGAAATATTTAATAATTAGTTCATCTGCGACTCGCATTAGCTTGCCGTACATGTCGCGCGGCGCTTCAGTCAAGGCGACGTAGTTATTAAAAGACTTGCTCATCTTGCGCCCATCAGTGCCTTCGATGAGAGGGGTGCTAAGCACCCATTTCTCGTGCTGATTGTATTGCTGCTGGAGGTGGCGACCCATCAGCATGTTGAAAGTCTGGTCAGTGCCGCCAATTTCAAGATCGACGTCCATAGCTACTGAATCATAACCCTGTAAAAGTGGGTAGATAATTTCGTGGCCATGAATCGGTAGTTTTTTAGCGAGGCGCTGCTCAAACATGTCGCGCTCGAGTAATTGCTGGACGGTAGTTTTAGCCATCAGTTTGACCATGTCGGCGTAAGTAAGCTTGTCTAGCCAGTCGCCGTTGTGGCGAATTTCGATCAAGTCGAAGTCAAGAATCTTACTCGCCTGCTTCTTCCAATCTTGAAAATTGGTTTCGATGGTGGCTTCATCCAACATCGGTCGACTCTCATCACGCCCGGTAGGATCGCCAATTTTGACCGTGCCGTTGCCGACTAGCAATATGACTTGGTGACCCAACTCAGCGAATTGCTGGAGTTTGCGTAGGGCTACGGCGTGTCCGAGGTGCAAAAAGGCACCTGTGGGGTCAATTCCTAGGAAGAGGCGAATTTGTCGTTCCGCCATGAGCGCCGCCAGAGTTTCTTTTTTAGGCAGAATTTCACTAACTCCTCTTTCGAGAACTGAAGAAATTGTTACTGAATCGGTATTTGGCATAAGGTGTAAATTCGCCTTATTCTAGCATTAACTCCAATATTTGGTAAAATGATTATGTGTTTACTACTCTGAGGAAGAAAATACTTGGCTTGTTGCCTCGCAGGTGGCGTGTTTATTTCATGCGTAGTCGTCGTGTCGTTTCCACTGAAAGCAAAAAACTATTGAAGGTCAAGCGCCTGCGCTTATTGGCCATCGGCTTTTTGGGCCTAGTGATCTTGGGCATGATTGGTTTCCTGATCATGTTTGCCTGGTATTCCAGAGAATTACCTAAGCCTGGTGAAGTGGTGAGGCGAGAAGGTTTTAGCAGCAAAATTTATGATCGTGATGGGCAACTGCTTTACGACTTGTTTGAAGAAGAGCGTCGCAACCCAATCAAATTGGCCGACGTGCCAGTAGACCTTAGAAACGCCACAGTGGCGATCGAGGACCGCGACTTCTACAAGCACAAAGGTTTTGATTTCATGACCATCGTGCGCATTCCTTATAACCTACTTTTTCGTCAGCGAGTGGTCGGTGGCTCTACTCTGACTCAGCAATTGGTCAAAAATGTCCTCCTTACCAACGAAAAAACTATCACTCGCAAATTCAAAGAGTTCGTCATTTCCGTGCAGATTGAGCGTAAGTTTAGCAAAGATGAAATTTTGGAAATGTATCTCAATGAGGCTCCTTATGGTGGTAATGGTTGGGGGGTCGGTACAGCGGTCGAAATTTACTTCAACAAGCCACTGACAGAATTGACCTTGCTAGAATCAGCTTTCTTAGCTGGTTTACCTCAAAGGCCTAGCGTCTATTCACCATATTCTGGAATTTTAGATGACGATGGGAAACCCTACTGGCAATTGCGCACTCGCGCTGTGTTGGCGGCGATGAAGGATAATGACTACATTACTGAAGCAGCTTACCAGGACGCCCTCTCGTCCATAGAAAACCTCAAGTTTGAGCGGGCTGTTTCCCAGATCAAAGCTCCGCACTTTGTTTTTTACGTCCGCTCCAAACTCGAAGAATTATTTGGTAGTGAACTAGTCAGTCGTGGTGGTTTGAGAGTAACCACTTCACTTGACTGGAAGTTACAGGAAAAGACCCAGATGGTAGTGATGGAAGAAGTGGAGACAGTTACTAAATACAACATAAGCAATGGCGCTGCCCTGGCCATGAATCCACGCAGTGGTGAGATTTTGGCGATGGTTGGCAGTAAAGATTATTTCGACTCTGAAATTGGCGGTCAATACAATGTAGCAGTCGACGCTTTGCGTCAGCCTGGTTCGGCGATCAAGCCGATCACTTACCTGGGGATGATTCAGCAGGGTTATAACCCAGCTTCGATGTTGATGGATGTGCAGACCACCTTCAACCGCAACGATCGTGAGCAACCCTACACCCCCAGAAACTACGACGGTGTTTTTCGCGGCCCAGTTAACCTGCGCGAATCGCTTGGCAGCTCACTCAACATTCCTGCGGTCAAATCTTTGGCGATTATTGGTCTAGATCACTTTCTCAACTTAGCCTACAGCATGGGTCTAGAAACTTTGCAGCCAACCAAGGAAAATTTGCAGCGTTTCGGTTTGGCGGTGACTTTGGGAGGTGCAGAGGTAAAAATGATTGATTTAGTGACAGCTTACAGCTCTTTTGCCAATGGTGGAATTAAGGTTGAGCCAGTTTCTATCCTGCGCGTCGAAGATTCAGATGGCAAATTGCTCTACGAGCATCGTCCAGTCGAGGGTCCGCGAATTATTGACGAAGGTGAAACTTTCATCATCAACGATATTTTGTCTGATAACAACGCTCGTCTGCTGGCCTTTGGTGCTAATTCTCTACTCAACACTGGCAAACCTATCGCAGTTAAGACTGGTACAACCAACAGCATGAAAGACAACTGGACGATTGGCTGGAGTCAAGAAGTGATCGTTGGCACTTGGGTGGGTAATAATGACGGCACAGCCATGAGCTACGTGGCCTCTGGTATTACTGGTGCCTCCCCAATTTGGCGACGGATTATTTTTGCAGCGCTCGATCTTGGTTATCAAGCTCCAGAATGGAAAATGCCAGATAATGTGGAGCGAGTTGAGCTGGATGCTTTGTCTGGTTTTCGTAGTCACGATAATTTCCCAAGTCGCTGGGACTTTGTTATCAAGGGTACCCTCAGTAATGAACTTGACCCGATCCATCGATTACTGCGTGTTTGCAAGGGCGAGGAGCATAAGCTAGCTACGGAAGCCAAGATTTCCGCCGGCGACTCGGTCGAAAAGGAATTTATTACCTTGCGCGAAGATGATCCTTTCAGTGAAGATGGTCGCAATCGCTGGCAGGAAGGCATCGATGCTTGGCTTAGTTCACAAACCGATTCACGCTACGGCAACCCCACCGAGTATTGCGGTGAAGAGTCAGACGTCAGCGTTAGTTTGAATCGTCCCAAAAACGAAGAAAACTTCGATGGTGAAAAAATTGCTTATCAAATCAAGGCAGGTAGTGATGATGGTATCGCCAAGATTGAACTGTACGTCAAGAAAGAAGGTGGTGATTACAAGCTCGAAAAAACCTTTGACAACGAACGCGAAGTCGCTGCAGAAATCGAACTCAAGCGTGGCAAGTACGAACTCTACGCTAAGGCTTATTCACGCGGCGGCAAAACAAAAGAAAGCTCCAAGGTCAAAATCGGCACTGGTGGGATGGCCTGGGATTTCAAAGAGCCAACTCCAACCCCTTCACCTACCCCAACTCCCACAGTTATTCCAACTCTTAGTGTAACTGTGAGCCCGACCGTTTCCCCCACTCCAAAAGACGATTAGTTTCCTAAATTAGCAAATAAAACAATGCTGTCAAGCCCAAGCCTGAAAACTGGGTTAGCAGATAGTGATCCAGGCTGGCGATGGCCAGAAGTATAAGGGTTTTTTGGTAAAAGCGCTCAATCTTGACTTGTCTGATTAGGAAAAACAAAATTATTAACAACAGTAAACCTCCCTCACTTAAGATTAAAAATAGCAAATTGTGAACTGGTTGAACGAAGCGCACGATTTCCTGATTGATGGCAGCGCCAGCGTATTTTTCGACTTGAATAGTGAAATTATTGATGCCCACTCCAAAAAGTGGGTTAGCTTCAAACATAGCGAAGGCAGCCTGGTTGAGGGCGTTGCGGCGGTTAACCGAATTTGTGTCTAGTTTGCCGTATACGCTTCCACTTAGTAGGTAGGGCAAGAAAAGCAGAAAAAAATAATAAGTGATAAACAAAATAGCTTTTTTGGCCTTGATGCGATCGAGCAACAAATAGAGCCCAAATAAGCCAAGGGTAAGCAAGGCTGAGAAAGACTGGGTCAGGAAAATAATTAGCAAAGCGTTCGCCAGCAAGAGGACTTGCGCTTTAATGGAGCCTTTGCTCTTGTTGATGAGTAAAATCGACAAAATAGTGATCAGTCCAGCCAAAACATTGGGATGAGCGAGAGTACCATAGGGCAAAATGCGTTCGCCGAAGGCAAATTGCGCCCGACTGATGTTGGCCAGATCGCGCAGATTAGTCTCGCCCAGGAATTGGTAAGCCAAAAGCGACTGCTGAAAGACGAATTGATAAACCGCCAAGAGACTCTGAAAAATGACCACTGCCAAGAGCGAACTGAGGATAAACTTCTCTGCCCTCTTGGTTTTGAAAAGTGGGTTGGATCTAACCACGCTAAAAAATAAGAAAACTTCCAGCAAATGGATCAAGTGGGTAAAAGCAGCCAAGGCAGAAGTGCTGAAAAGCTGCCGCAGCAGTAGCAGTATGACCAATAGGCAAAAAAAAGTGTTGAGCTTGATCTTTTTGAGCTGGTGCAAGTTCAGAAGTAGAAAAGGAAGCAGAAAAATTTCCGCTAGGTAGAATTTGGGAATTAGATAATCTATTAGTAAGCCGTGGACGTAGGCGCCATCGAGCGAGATCTTGTAAAACAAATTGAGACTAAAAGTAAAAATGATGAAAAAAAGCAAAAACAAGTGCAATAAGTCAAGATTGCTTTGAACAAAAGATTTAAATTTCCCCCACCAGTTTAGCTTTGAATTCATCTTGGCCTACCTTGACAAGCTTCTGCCTAATGGGCTCGACTGCTTCATTGCTGATATTATCCTTTTTGTCCTGAAAAATAAAGCTAAAACTGTAGTTGTTTTGGTAAATGTCCAACAACTCGACTTGCTTGATGCGCTCGTCAACCGATTTGAAGCGAGCTATTAGTTCGCCCACTGCGATGCCGTCAGGTAAAGTAAAAGTCATTTCTTCGCTGATGGCAGCGGTTTTGATGAGCTTCTGGTAGCGAGGGTAGCGCTTGGCTACTTGCAGCAAGGCTTGCCAATTGAGTTCTAGAGCGGTGGACTTGTTTTTTAGCAACTGCAGCGAGCCAATGTTAGTTTTAGTTTTACCGTATTTAACGATCAAATCGGCCTCTTGTCTGGCAAGCGGCGAGCTGATGTCTTTTTTAATTTTCTCCTGTGTCAGCAGCTCGCCGCCATTAGCAAAAACGAACAGGCGCGCCAAGAGGTTTTCTAGAGCGCCCTTGACTTGGCGGTAAGGCTTGGTAGAAAGCATGGTCAACATTAATGGCTGCTCTGGCAGATCTCCTAGTTGAGGGTGGTAAACACAAGCCAATTCGAAAATAGACATGTCTTTGCGACTTGGGTTGGTGGCGACAATTTCCAGAAGCGACGGGATGAGGCTGCGCCGCAAGTAGGTGTTTTCTTCTTTGAGCGGGTTGGCAAGCTTGAGGTGCTGGTCAAGGGTGAAGCCAGCCTCCAGCGCTTGGCTCGCGCTTACTAGTGAATAGCTGTAAATTTCCTGCCAGCCTAAGTTGGCCAGGAAATGTTTAACTAAATTTTCGAAATGATAATTGGTGCTTGGATCGGTTTGAAGGGCTAATTCTCCAGGCATGAGGCGGCTAGGCAGATTGTGATAACCATAGATGCGAGCGAGCTCCTCGACCACGTCGGCAGGAATTTCGATGTCCGGTCGGAAAGTCGGCGGAGTGACGACAATGTAGCTAGGCTCAATTTTTACCAGACAGCTGAGGTCAGTCAAAATTTCTTTGATTTCCCCATCACTTAGTTTAACCCCAAGGTAATTTTCGACTGTTTGCTTAGTAACTTTGACCGGTTTAGGTTTGATCTGACCAGGGAAATAATCATAGAGTGCTGAAGCAACTTTGGCGCCACAGAGTTTCTCAAGCAGGGCGACGCCGCGCTGCAAAACCTCCAAAGCTAGGTGCGGATCGACGTTTTTTTCGTTGAGCTGGGCGGCGACTGTGCGAATGGCGTGCCCCATCGAAGCTTGGCGAACTTTTTTGGCATCGAGCGACTCGATCCAAAACAACACTGATTTGGTGTTAGTGTCGACGCCAGTGTTGAGCGTACCCTTGATCGCGGGTAAGTCGATAATTTCGCCGCTGACCGACTCGAAAACGATTTCTCCGCCCAGAGTCTCATGTTCCACCTCGTCGAGGGTGACGAATTTTTTACCTTTGCGTGCTTCGGTAATGATAATTTTGCCACCGAAGCTCATAACTTTGTCATAGTCAAATACGTGACAAGGGTGGCCAAGTTCGTGTGTGATGTAGTTACTGATGTCAATCAAAGCATCGTGGACGTTGACCTCGATGGCTCGCAGGCGTTCTTGCATGACTGTAGGACTTGGGCGTAGGGTCAAATCAGTCAGCACTACGCCCAAAACGCGGCGCACGGCGTCAGTTTGATAGACGATTTCTGGCAGTGGCAGGTTTTTGCTAGGATGCTGTTTGATTTCTGCCAGCTCGAGTGGCTTGAGCTTGGCGGCGATGCCGGCACGCTTGAGGATGGTGGCTGCTTCGCGAGCGATGCCTCGAACCGACATACTGTCGACGCGGTTAGTGGTGACTTCGATGTCGTAGACTTCGTCGTTATAAATCCGCTCCACCGACGGCCCACTCAGTGACAGATACTTCTGCAGGTCTTTTTTGCTGGCTTTAGTCTGGAGATGTTCACGCAGCCACTGGTCAGGAATGAGGATGTTCATAAGTTTTAGTTTTTCGTTGTCTAAAATTGCTCCAAAAATTCTAAATTACCGCTGTAAAACAAGCGAATGTCATCGATGTTTAGACCTTCCTTGAGGGTGTAGGTGCGTTCGACTCCCCAACCGAAGGCGAAACCGGTGTAAATCTCTGGGTCAATGCCACCAGCCTTGAGGACATTGGGGTGGACCATGCCGGCACCGCCAACTTCGTGCCAGCCAGATTTACAAAAACGACAATTTTCTTTGCCGCGCGAACCAGTGCCGCGGCAAATGTGGCAACTGAAGTCAACTTCGAAAGAAGGTTCGGTAAATTTGAAGTGAAAGGGGCGGATGCGGCTTTTGGTGCCTTTGCCATAAAACTGCTCGGCGAAATAATCGAGCGTACCCTTGAGGTGCTGGATATTGATGCCCTGATCGACCACCAAACCTTCGAACTGGTGAAACATCTGGGTGTGGGTGGCGTCGCTTTGGCGACGGTAAGTGCGAGCGATGTTGATCATGCGAATGGGCGGTTTGGACTTGAGGCGCTCCATCTCACGCACCTGTCCATTGGAGGTGTGGGTGGTGAGGACGACTTTGCCCATTTTCTGGTCAGCGGGAGTGTCGACGAAGAAAGTCTCCCACTCGTCGCGTGCGGGGTGGTTTTTAGGCATATTGAGGGCTTCGAAGACGTAATAATCGAAGTCAACTTCTGGATATCTGACTCGATTGAAGCCAATTTTTTCGAAAATCTGACTAATTTCTTCGATGGCTTGGGAAATTGGGTGTAGGTGACCTACTTTTTGCCGTTCTCCAGGCAGGCTGAGATCGAGATTGCTTCCTTGGCTTTTACCCTGCTGCTGCAGATTTTGCAGGTAGCTCTCGATTTTACCCTTAAGTGAATTGAGTTCTTGACCAAAAACTTTTTTTTGATCGTTAGATAAGTTTTTGATTTCAGCTCCAAGCTGTTTGAACAAGCCGTTTTTACCCAGATACTTGATGCGCAGGTCCTCTACTTGCGCTGGTTTTTCAGCGACAAGTTTTTGCCAGAGGGCTTGGCAAAGTTGGACTGGGTCGGCTTGAGTCATGATCATTTTATATTCTAAAAATTTACCTTTAGTTTTAAAACACAGTTTCGTTCTTTAATTCAGTCCATTGAAGGCGCTGAGCTGCAGTGTAAACGAATTGCAATGCTCTTAGACAGCGCCTTCATTGAGTAAGAAGAAGATTGTTGATTTCAATGAAGCAAGCATTTTCGTCGCACGTGACTGGATTAAAGAACGAAACTGTGTTTGTATTATAACGCTAGATCTTAGCCAGGCCAAGCTCTTTTAGGTAAGCTAACAAGTATAATTCTGGAGAATTTGATTGAAACTGAGGGTGTTTTTGCATAATTTGTCCTAAACTCTTAGCCTTGGAGGCTAAGACCTGATAGGCTTTGGAAGCCGAATTTTTTTCTGAGTCGACAAAATGCGTGTTGTCTGGCATTTTTCGCTTCCTTTCTTTTTATTTAGAGTTTTCGCTTTCCGCCTCAGATGTTTTTTGAAACAAGGCCTATTAACGAAAAACCCCGCTTGGTGAAGCGGGGTTTTGGTTTTACTTTAACTAATTTATGTACCAATTACCCCACTCTTCCCTTCATCAAGAAGCTTTGAAAAGAAATAATGGTGTGTTGGCGACAAGCTTTGAACATTGAATTTATTATTTATACACTTATTTTTGGGTTTTGGCAACAATTTCCTTAAAAGTGTCAAAATCTTTGACGGCGATCTCAGAAAGCATCTTGCGGTTGAGTTCAATCTTGGCAGTTTTGAGAGCCTTGATAAATCTGGAATAGTTGAGACTCTCACCAATTGATTTGACAGCGGCGGTGATGCGGACGATCCACAAGCGACGAATATCTCTTTTGCGCAATTTGCGACCAATGTAGGCGTATTGGCCAGCGTGAAGCAGGGCTTCATGAGCGCGTTTGTAGAGGCGGTTATTGGTGCCACGAAAACCCTTGGTGAGTTTCAGGACTTTTTTGTGGCGTTTGTGACGAACAACGCTAGTTTTGGTTCTGGACATAATCTAATCTTTCTAGTTGATGCAACTTAGGCGAGACCAAGCATTTTCTTGATCTTCAGGGCAAATCTGCCGGTGACTTCGACTGGAATGCGGTAATTTCTAATGGCTTTTTTGCTTTTGTTCTTGCGCAAGTGGCGGCGGTTTTGGATGCGACGCATGACCTTACCGGTGGCTGTCAAATGAAAACGTCTAGCGACGCCTTTTCTGGTTTTTACTTTGATTTTTTTCATAGTTTTCCCTATTTTTTCTTGCCAATTGGGTCGATTTGTGCTTGTAGCTTCTTGCCAAGCAGTTTTGGCTCGATGCCTACTTTGCCCAAATCTTCATTTTCTTTAAAAATCCTGTTAATGACCTCGAAGCCGAGATCTTTGCGGACAATTTGACGACCCTTGAAGGTTAATGTCAATTTGACCTTGTTGCCCTTTTCCAAAAAGTCTCTAACCTTACGGTTGCGAGCTTCGAAATCTGCTTCGCCCATGAAGGGGGTGAAGCGCAGCTCCTTGAGTTCCAGAGTCTTGGACTTTTTGCGCGTATCAGCCGTCTTTTTCTTGAGCTGATACTTGTATTTTGAAAGTTCAATAATCTTAACGACCGGCGGGTTAGCCTTCTCAGTGACTAAGACCAGGTCACTTTCTAACTCCATGGCTTTGGCCAGGGCCTCGTTGGAAGACATCTCTCCCAAGGATTCCCCAGACTCGCTTAGAACATACACTTTGGGAAAACGAACCTGATGATTCGCCTTCACATATATTTGTTCGCTTCTATTTTTGTTGTATTTTTTTCTAATCACAAAAGATCGTTTATTATATACCAATTGTTTAAAAATCTCGACGAGAGGAATTATAACCGATGAAGGCTGTTGTAGCAATTAGAGCTTGCGTTGCAAAAAGCGTGAGGGTCCGAAATTCGCGTTGCATCTTTCGTACCAAAAGGTCCGAAATTCGCGTTGCATCTTTCGTACCAGCTGCTTTTTGCCTTGCAAAAAGACAGGGTCCGAAATATAATCACCAGTTGTTGTGAGTCGAGCTTGTAGCTCAGTTGGTTAGAGCGCTTCGTTGACATCGAAGAGGTCAGAGGTTCGAGTCCTCTCAAGCTCACGATTTTTCAAACCAGTAATATAAAAAATAATAAAATGACAGAGCAAAATATCGTAGGTTCACCACATCGATTAACTTCAGAGGAAGAGGCTGTTTGCGCATCTCGGGTATATGACCAAGAATATTTAAATAAAATTGCTATTTTAGCCAATGAAAGAGGTATACCTGCAAATGTAATAGCAAGGGTTGTTTTATCAATGAAGCGAAACGCTTCAACTCCACATCGCTGGAGAGACTCGAGTTCTATGAAGGGAGTTTAAACTAATTTCTTTGGCAATTTTCACCCCATGGGAAACTCAATGGTTTTCAGCTCCAACTATATCAAATTATATCCAAATATGGTATAATATAGGCTGTTCTTTCGAAACTGTGGCGATCGCTGCCACTTGGTTTGCGTGAGCAAATCTTCGGAGGAACGATCTTTAATAAAAATCATCATCCAGGCTCGCGGAGCTTGGAGGTGATTAGACAAACGCATAAGGAGGCGTTATGAGCGGAAAGAGGTTTTTCATTGGGCTGAGTGCAATTGTAATCTCGCTCGCCCTGGGAGGCATCATGACCTCCCTCACCCGTGATCCGCGGTGGATTGAAATTCCACTGTGGCTCTACGGCGCCACCCTAGCACTGCTAGTGGTCTGGGGTCTTTACAGGCTATACCAGACAAAGGGGCCGGGGGTGGTGATTTTTGGAGGGATGGGAGTAGGCAGCATCGTTGCTTGCCTGCTACTGTCATACTTAGGGGGAATGTTCACGAGGTGGGGTTCCACGGTCAACGTGGCCAGCTCCCTTGGTGGATACCAAGGCAGCTGGTGGGAGTACATCGGTACTCCTGGCTTCATCTACTTGGGATTCCTGGCCGCCGCCTTTGTCACCATCTGGGTGACGGGGGCAAGCCGTTGGCTCCCAACCCTAATTTTGGCTGGCGCCAGCTTTGCAGGCGCCCTCTATCTAGGTCAGGTAGAGGTGTTTTGGAAGGCGGCCGCTGGCGGCGCAATTAGCGTCGTCATCGGAACAGCCCTCGACCTAGGGCTGGTGAAGAAACCCTCCGCCAGCAGCGGCTTGACAGCCGTTGCTTTCGGTGCCATTGCCCACTCGATCATTTATCTGGTCGTGGGGGCGTTGCTCGCTCAGATTACTCTGAGCGTGGGGTTCTTCAATCCGTCTGCTGGGCAGACGGTCATCGCCGGCTTCCTCGCCGGTGCTGGTGTAACCAGCATGGTGAGGAACTACATTTTTTTGAGGGGGGTTTAAATGCGTTTGTCGAAAAAGAGGTCTTGTGGAAGCGAAAGCGACCACAAGACCTCTTGATCTATTTATTTGACTGTGATTTTGTTCTAGTTAGCTGACAGCTTAAGCCAATTAACAAGCTTAAACTGACTATTTACTCTAAGGGTTGTTTTTTGTTAGACTGGTGGATGGCAGCTTTTTTGTTTTTAGGAACCCTCTCACCATGCAGATCATGAGGCTGATTAGGAGAGTTTTTGCTCCTGTCCACAGGCTTACCACCAGCGAACTACTTGCCAATTTCAAGCAATCTAACTTTTTGAAGCGTTTGCTTGGCATGGCAAAAGTCGGCGATCGCCGCTCTGCTTTAGTGCGGGCCAAAGCAGTTTACCAGCAGCTCATCGGTGACAAGCATCACCAAGGTCAGCTAAATTCTCTTGAAGTCGAAAACATTTTTCTCACTCAAACTGGAGTACTGGTTTTTTACCATGTCGTCCAAGGACAGCAAATTCAAATTTGGACGATGCTTTTCGAAACTGCTTCGCCACGCCATTTCCTGTGGCGCAAACCGCGTTTGATTACGGAGTTCAGAGATGAGGGGGACGAGTGGCGTTTCATCTCGCTGCAGCAAACTGACTCGAACTTTGAAGCCTTCTGGCACTCCAAACTTTTGGGTCAACTGCTCAAGGTTTATCCCAGATACCGCTTTCAGCGGCAAATCGAACTCAAAAACCCTATTCCTCTACTGATGAAGCCGCATCACTACAACCCGATGATAAGTCCGCACCTCAGAAATTCTTGGGAGGCGCTTTCGACTTTCAACCCAGCGGCTTTTTACGCTGCTGATCAAGTACATTTACTTTACCGTGCGCAAGGTTTTGACTATGTTTCGCAAATTGGTTACGCGACTAGCAGCGATGGCCTCACTGTTACCAAGCGTTTTACAGAGCCTATTTATCGACCGACAGCTGCATTTGAGGGAGCGAGTTTGCCACCTGGTGATCCAGCTGGCCAATTTGCTTCTGGTGGCGGCAGTGGTGGGATTGAAGACCCGCGTGCGACTGTTATCGATGATCGCGTTTACATGACCTACGTCGCTTATGACGGTTGGAGTCCGCCGCGAGTGGCCTTGACCTCGATTGCCTTGACTGATTTTCTGAATCACAATTTCCTCTGGGAGAAGCCGGTTTTAATTTCGCCTCCAGGCATAGTCGATAAGAGTGCCGTAATTTTTCCGGAGAAGATCAATGGCAAATACGTCATCATGCATCGAGTTTTCCCAGATATCTTAATTGACTATGTCGATTCTTTGGATTTCGATGGTAATACTTTTCTAACTGGTCAACACAAAATTTCTCCGCGCTCTCGTGATTTTTGGGACAGTCGCAAAGTTGGTGCTGGCGCACCACCCCTCAAAACCCCAGCCGGCTGGCTACTCATTTACCAGGGAGTGGATGACAAAGACGCTAGTGAATACAAGGTTGGAGCGATGCTATTAGATCTAAATGACCCTGCCAAAGTCTTGGCTAGATCCGCTGAGCCGATTCTTCTACCCAGAGAAAAATATGAGAATAATGGTTTTAAGGCAGGCGTAGTTTACCCCTGTGGCGCCCTGATCAAAGACGACACTTTGTTCGTCTATTATGGCGGAGCTGACTCTTACGTCTGTGTCGCTACTGCTGTGCTAAACAAATTTCTCGAAGCTTTACAAAAAACTGGCAACACCAATTTAAACTCAGTCTTATTGGCTGTAGAACAGGAAGATCCTCATGAGTAAAATTCTTGCCCGTCGCTGCGACCGCAACCCCTTGCTGATTCCCGACGAGCAATTGCTTTGGCAGGCCCGGGCAGTCTTTAACGCTTGTCCAGTTGACCTTGGTGAGAAAATTGGCTTACTGTATCGAGCAGAATCAGAAGAACAGGAGTTTGAAGGTCGATCTTACCGCGTTTCGACTATTGGTTACGCTGAGAGCAATGACAGGAACGAGATTTCTGGAATCAGGCAATTCATCTCGCCTTCAGAAAGTTTTGATAAATTTGGCTGTGAAGATCCGCGAGTTACCAAAATAGACGATCAATACTTGATTTTTTATACAGCGCTCTCTGATTTTCCACCCTCGGCTGATTCCATCAAAGTTGGCTTAGCCATAAGTCCTGATCTAAAAACCGTTGCCGCTAAACACCTAGTTACCCCCTTCAACGCCAAAGCAATGGTGCTTTTTCCAGAGAAAATCAATGGTCAATACGTGGCGATTTTGACCGTCAACACGGATCGCCCACCTTCCAGCATTGCTCTGGTGCGCTTCGATCGTTTGGAGCAAATTTGGGATCAGCAGTTTTGGTGTGACTGGTACGCTACTTATGAGGAGAAAACTTTGCCTATTCAGCGCTTAAATACCGATCACGTCGAAGTTGGTGCGGTGCCTGTTAAAACCAGTGCGGGTTGGATTATGGTTTATGCTCACATACAGCACTACCAAAATTCAGAGCAGCGCATTTTTGGGATCGAAGCAGTTCTGCTTGATTTGGACGATCCGAGTCGCATAATTGGTCGCACCACTGAGCCATTTTTGCAGCCAGAGCTAGAGTACGAAAGAAAAGGTGTGATTCCCAATGTCATCTTTCCTTCTGGGGCAATTATTAGGCAGGATGAGCTGCGCATTTATTACGGAGCGGCAGACACGGTGGTGGCGATGGCGCGCTTGAAGCTAGATGCACTACTGAGCTACTTACAGCAGAATGTTCATTTGGTAGCACCCAAACTGATCAGGTTCAGGGGAAACCCCATCCTGACACCCATTGAACAAGTCAACTGGCGTGCTCAGGCTGTTTTTAATTCTGCCGCAGTTTATGCCAATGATAAATTTCATTTGCTTTATCGCGCCATGTCACCAGACAACACCTCGACAATTGGCTACGCCAGCAGTCGAGATGGTTTCAACTTCGATGAGCAGAGTTTGGAGCCAGTTTACATTCCGCGGATGAGTTTTGAGCAAAAAACCAGAGTAAATGATTTTTCTGGCTGCGAAGATCCAAGACTGACGCTTTTTGAAGACAGGTTTTATATGTTTTATACTGCTTACGATGGTATTCGCCCACCTCAGGTGGCTCTGACTAGCATCGCAGTTGCTGATTTTGCTAGGCAGGAATGGCTGTGGAGCGAGCCGATCTTGATTTCTGATCCGACCACTGATAACAAAAATGCTTGCTTGTTCCCCAGGAAAATCAAGGATAAGTTTGTCATTTTACACCGCGTTCTTGGTCAAGACATCGCCATAGATCTTGTGGACGATTTAGAGTTTAAGCAAGGTTCTTGGTTGGAGAAGGAGGGTTTGATTTCTGCGCGTGCTGGTCACTGGGACAGCGCCAAGATTGGCATCGCTGGTCCACCGATGGAGACAGAGCGTGGTTGGCTGTTGATTTACCATGGAGTAAGTCAGGAGGATAAGAACTATCGCTTGGGTTACATGGTTTTGGATTTGGAAGATCCTTTCAAAATTATTTTTCGCAGTGAATATCCCATTCTTGAGCCAGTTAAAACCTGGGAAAAAGAAGGCATCGTCAATAATGTCGTCTTTTCGTGTGGCAGCGTCATCAAAGATGGTAAGGTTTTTGTTTACTATGGCGGAGCGGACAAGGCTATGGGAGTGGCAACTATTGCACTCGAAGAGTTGCTTTGCTTCTAACTTGTGTGTAAATTAGCCAGCTGCGTTAGCACCAGAATTTCTTTCGTTATTGATGCTATCTTGAACGCCTTTAGTGCTTTTGTAGTTGAGACCTTTTTTCTTTTTGCTTTTGGCCTGCATTTGTGCAGCCCAGCTGCGAGCGCTGCTGACTTTTTGACGCAGCAACATGATCAGTTGACGCAATTGGTGAAAAAAGTTAGTGTAATAAACTCCACCATCTATGCCTGGAGCGACTACATCTTGGCTGACGGCCATGGAAATTTCTTGGTTGAGGTCTTTGATGTCGAGAATGAGAAATTCTAGCTCACGACGCACTTGATTGAGATCTTCTTTAGCCTTGGCTTCTTTGGCAGAGAATAGTTCATGTGAGTCAACTGGGTTGACCCGGTCGTGCAGTTTCTTGCGCAAGGTTTCTTTGCGCTTTGCCAGGAGAGTCTCTTCCTGTTGACGGCGCAGCAAATCTGGATTTGAAGTTGGCAGAGTGTCACTAGAACTGTTTAGTAGGGCGTTAGCAAAGGGGTTAATATCTTGATTTTGTTGGTCAGCAGCAGTATTGCTCAGATTTTTTTGTTCAGTTTCCAGCAAAGAATTAGCAAAAGGATTAATCTGATTTTGCGCGGCCTTATTTGCTTGACGACTTCCCTGATTAAAAGATGTCATTTGATACAGAAACTTTATAACTCGCGTATTATAGGACCACTCGACATACAAGTCAATGCATTTCTGTCAACCTCTTATAACAAATTTAGAGAGCAAGTAAAAGATCTAAAGTCTTTTTTTGGAGCAAGTTGGCCTTGATTTGATTAAGGTAGTTTTGGTTTTTTTCTAAGTCTTGGCGCATTTTGAGATTGGTGACCTTGTCGACTTCATCTTTGACCTCTGCTTCGCTTACTTCTAGCTTTTCAGCCTGGCTGATGGCAGCCATGATGAAATCAAGCTGGAGACGACTGAGGACCGTGCCAGCTAATTCTTGACTAAGCTGTTCGATGTCTATCTGGCGGCGAGCCATGTAGTCCTCGATGGTGATCTGGTATTGTTTGAGTTGGGTGAGCAAGCGCTCATATTCGCTTTGAGTTTCTTGACGCAGCATCAGCTCGCCGATGCTAGGGGCAAAAGCGTCTACTAAGCCTTTGAAAATATGCTGGAGCTTGATTTCTTTGATTTCTTGCTCACCAAGTGGTTCGTGAGTGTGAGCATGATCGTGACCGTCTTCGTGCTTGTGTTCGCCCTTTGCATGAGCCTCTGCTTCTTTGGCGATTTCTTGGTTGCGGTTTTTGATGAACAAGGCTGCAGTTTTCTGGGCTGCTTTAACGATTTTTTTGTAATCGCCTAATTTCACCTCAGGCATAATCGAGAAAAAAGCTTCCAGTTGCCAGTTCTTGCCTTTGTCGAGAGCGATGGGGTTAAATTCAGGGTGAGTGATGGGCTTCTTGGGTGCTTTTGAAGCAGCTGCCTCGTAGGCGGCTGGTAAGAGCTCCTGGAGGACGTGGTCGGCAATCTTCTCGAAGCCAACTTTGGCTTCAACGATGGCAGCAGGGGCTTTGCCCACCCGGAAACCTTCAGCTTTAACGTCTTTGGCAAAATGCTTGAGGGTTTTTTGGTAAACTGGTTCGACACTACTCCACTCTAGAGTGATTTTGACCGATTCGTTGGGTGCGATCATTGATTTCTTGGGAGTGGTTTCTTTGGTGTCGGCTTGGCTGGTTTTTTTATTGCTTGGTTTGGAGGTAGTTGATGTGGTTTTAGGCATAGGGGATGATTATATTTCAGACCCTGCTTTTTTGCAATTTATTGCAAAAAAGCAGCTGGTATGAAAGATGCAAAGCGAATTTCAGACCCTGCTTTTTTGCAATTTATTGCAAAAAAGCAGCTAGTATGAAAGATGCAGCGCGATTTCGGACACTTGGTATGAAAGATGCAACGCAAGTCTCACACCCTCGTCAACTGTTCCACCAACCTAGTAGTGTAACCCCACTCGTTGTCGTACCAGGCGATGACTTTGACCAAATTACCATCGATCACTTGAGTGAGCGCTAGGTCGACTACGGCGGAATATTCGCAACCAATGAAGTCGCTGCTGACCAGCGGCTCATCGGTTACGGCGACGATTTTTTTGTAAGCGCCCCGACTAGCCTCGTTGAAAGCTTGGTTGACGGCCTCGACAGTAGTTTTTTTCTTGGTGACGAAAGTAATGTCGGACAAAGAAACGGTGGCGACAGGCACACGAAAAGCCAAGCCATCAAATTTGCCTTTCAGTGAAGGAATGATAGCAGTCGTAGCTTTGGCAGCGCCGGTGCTAGTGGGCACGATGTTGCTGCTGGCGTTTCGAGCGCGTCGCAGGTCTTTTTTGTGTGAGTTGTCGTGTAAATTTTGATCGTCGGTGTAAGCGTGAATGGTGCTTAGGACGGCTTTCTCGATGCCGAAGTTGCTCTCCATGATAGACACGACAGGCGCCACACAGTTGGTGGTGCAGGAGGCGTTGGAAAAAATTTGCTTGGACTTGTCGAATTCATTAACCGTAGTGACGCAAGTGGAAACTTCGTTGTCCTTGTCAGATTTGGCCGGTGCGGAGAGAAGCACTTTCTTGGCTCCGGCCTCTAGATGCGCTTTGGCTTTGCCTGGTTTATTGAACTGACCAGTGGCTTCCAGGACAATGTCGACTTCGTATTTACTCCATGGAATTTTAGCGGGATCGCGCTGGGCGGTGACGATGATTTTATGTTCGCCAACTTTCAACCAGCCGAGTTCAGGATTTTCCTCGCTAACTTCCTTAATGTCTTGAGTTTGCTTGTAAGTGATTTTGGGGGCAAAAACGCCGTAAACGGTGTCGTGTTTGATGAGGTGTACCCAGTCGCCGATGTTCATCGAGCCAGAAGTGTTGACAGCTGCTAGGGTAATTTTGTTTTGTTGCTTCTCAAACCAGATGCGAAAAGCTAAGCGACCAATACGACCAAGACCATTGATGGCAAATTTTTTCATATGCCCTCAGTATGACACAAATTAGATTTGTAGTAAATTTTAGGCGAACTCGGTTTCAACTTCGTTGGCTACGTAGGTGCCGATGTCTTCACCTTCGATGGCAGCTTCAAGCTGGCCTTCCTCGAATAGATCAAAAACCATAATTGGCATGTTGTTTTCCTTGCACATGGCGAGGGCAGCGGTGTCCATGACTTGAACCTCCTCCATCTCGATGGCGGTTTTGTAACTCATGGTTTTGAAGCGTCTAGCTCCTGGATTGGTCATCGGGTCTTTGTCGTATATACCATCGACCTTAGTGGCTTTCATCAGCACATCACAATGCAGCTCTAGAGCGTGCAGGGAGGCGCCAGAATCAGTGGTGACGTAAGGCATGCCTGTGCCAGCGGAGAGAATGACGACTCTACCCTTCTCCATGTGGCGAATGGCTTTGCTACGGATGAAGCCTTCAGCGACCGCAGGCATCTGCAAGGCAGATTGCATGCGCACAGGTACACCGACTTTGTCGAGGGCGTCTTGGAGAGCCAGGCCATTCATAACGGTGGCTAACATTCCCATGTAGTCAGCAGTAGCGCGCTCGATGCCATTTTTGGAGGCCGCGAGGCCACGAAAGATGTTTCCTCCACCGATGACGATGGCGATTTCAACTTCTTTGGCGTAAATGCTTTTGATTTTTTCGGCCATAGAGAGAACGGCTTTAGGATCGATGCCATATTCGCGGTCCCCAATTAGGGATTCGCCGCCAATCTTAAGCATGATTCGTTTAAATCTTTTTTGCATTTGTCGCCTTTCCATGTAATTTAGGTTTTAAAAATTTTTTTCTTGAGGCGCAGAAATTTCCAGCGCAAGTTCTCTGCCAAAGTATAGATTTTATATATCGGATAGTCATACACTAAATCATAAGTGCCAATAAATTCAACTAGTTCGCCGCCATAACCCTTCTTGAAGCGGTGGAAACCATACCAAGGGCTCTTGGGATCAGGGTCGGGACCAAGTGAGCCCCACATGTCAAACAGCTGGCAGCCTTTGGCTTTGCCAAAGCGAATTACCTCCCACATTATCAGGTTGCTAGCCATGACATCGCGGTGAGCACTGCTTGAGGCGCCGTAGGGATAATACAGGATGC
Source organism: Candidatus Pacebacteria bacterium UBA6180 (assembly GCA_002422165.1). Classification (GTDB taxonomy): domain Bacteria; phylum Patescibacteriota; class Microgenomatia; order UBA1400; family PJMF01; genus UBA1364. The sequence goes on from DITQ01000010.1 coordinate 124,993, forward strand.
CATTGAACACAAAAACTATCCAAACAACTAAGACTTTGCCTTCATAAACTGCTTTAAAAATATGCATCATGCCGCTATTTTGCATGCTCGTCCAGAGCTGACGGAAGTAATCTGGGGTGTGGGCGTAAAAGCCTTGACGAGCAGTGGTTTCAGCTAGAATTCGTAGATAATCTTCCAGACCTTGATCGGTGCTGTCTTCGACGATTTGTACACCTTTCTTTTGTGCCAACTTTAGGTTATAGCGAGTTTTACTGCTTTGCAGGCTCAAGAGCTCGTCTTCGCTTTTGGTCAAATCAAGCTCGAAAGTGTAACGGGTGAAAAGTGCCCGGCCTTCTTCAGTTTGAAATTTACTGAGGAATTTGACGCTAGGGTGTTGCTCGCGCTCCTGCTCGAGGGGTTTTTTGACATTTGGTTCCATTTTGATGTTGATGACCTTGTATTTTTTCGCCAGCTGCAAGAGAGCGGCCATCTGGTCTTCGTCAGGAGCAAAACCTTTGGGATAGTAGCCGATGTAGCGATCAAGAACTGGCACTTTGTGAAAGGTGACTTGCAAGGCTTTGGCAAGTTTACCTTCGACAAAAAATCCAAGCCTTTCGACTTGGACGCCTGTCATTTTGCGAAACTCGCCCCACTCGTAAGATTGTAAAGGGTGGGTGACAACTTGATTATACAAGTTTTTTTCCTGTGGCAGAATCTCTCGAATTAGCATAATAGGGCTAATTGGCTATTATAGGGGTAGCTAGAGTATTTTGCAAAAAAGTCGAATTACATTGCTATTTACGCAAAAAATCCCGAATATCTAGCTCATCGTGCAGCAGCGCATCCAGAGCCTCTTCGTCGATGACGAGGCGCCTGGTCGTTGGTGCGGCTGATTTTTTGTTTTGGTTTTTGGAGTAGCGTGAGCGAGTTCCGCTCGATTCTCTATCCTGCTCGAAACTTCGGTTCATGGTCAGCACTGTTTGGTCGATTTCAGCCAGGAAACGACTCGGCATACTTTGGCTGCTGTAGCCATAAGTAAAACGGCTGCGAGCATAACTCAAGTAAAGCTTGGCTTTGGCGCGGGTGATGCCGACGTAGCAGAGGCGGCGTTCCTCTTCGATTTCTTTAGCTTCCAAAATCGAGCGCGAGTGCGGCAGTAGGCCTTCTTCCATACCGACCATGAAAACCACCGGAAATTCGAGGCCTTTGGCGGAGTGTAGACTCATCAGGGTGATTTTATTCTCCTCTACTTGTTGGTTAGCCTGGTCGTTTGCCAAGTAGCCGTCTTGCACCAGAGCGATGTTTTCAAGCAGTAACAAAGTGTTGTCAAAACGACTGGCGACATTAAACAACTCCTGAATGTTGTCTAGACGAGCTTGATCCTCTGGGTCTTTCTGGTCATATTTATCCAGGTAAAGGGTGTTTTCGATGATGCCTTGCAGACAGGAACTAGGGTGCTCGATGACTTGGCGAGCTGTTTTAGCTAGCCAGGTTTCGAGTTTCTCGAGTCGGCGCTTGCCAATTTTTTCAGCTCGAGTGCGACTGGGGCTGTCTAGGGGGTTGAAACAGAGGCGTAAATAGGCCAGCAAATCTTTGATTTCGCTGCGCTCATAGAATTTTGTGCCGCCAACGATGCGGTAAGGCAGTTGGCGGCGCATGAAGGCTTCTTCGAAAGTGCGCGACTGGACGTTGGTGCGATACAAAAGCGCGACATCTTGGAGGCGATTGGCGTATTTTTCCTTGATGATTGAGGCAATTTTTTCAGCTTCTAGCTCGCCGGTGCTGGTTTCGTAGACTTCGAGCTTCTCGGCAGAAGTCTGGTCGGTCCAGAGTTCGAGGACGGGGTGTGAGAGGTTTTTAGAGATAACTGAGGTTGCGGCCGCCAAAATATTTTGAGTGGAGCGGTAGTTTCGCTCCAGACGATACTCTTTGACTTCTGGAAAATCTTCCCCCAGCCGCTTGAGGTTGCGATAGTCGGCTCCCCGCCAGGCGTAGATACTCTGGGAAAAGTCGCCGACGGCGAAGAGATTGGCTTCTTGGTGCTCGGGACTGTTGGCGAGAATTTTGGTCAGGAAATATTGTACTTGGTTGGTGTCCTGAAATTCATCGACCAAGACGTGTTGGAATTTGCTCTGGTATTTGCGGCGCAGGTCGTCATTTTCGGCGAGCAAGCGGTAGCAGATGTCCAGTAAATCGTCGAAGTCGGCGGCGTTTTCGCTGCGCAGCCTTAGCTGGTAGCTTTTGTAAATTTTGGCGGTAAAAAGCGCCAAGCCATCGCGAGAGAGATCCTTGAATTCCTCTGGCGAAATGAGTTCGTTTTTGGCGCTGCTGATTTTGGCCCTGACGACTTGTGGTTTGAAAGTGGTCGGGTCGTAGCCGTTGGTTTTGTAGATGTTCTTAATCAGGCTGAGTTGATCATCGCTGTCGTAAATGGTGAAATTGGCGTTGAGGCCGAATTTTTCCAAGTGTCCCCGATTGGCTTCGATGCGCAAAATTTTGGCACAGAGACTGTGAAAAGTGCCAGCGAAGGGTAAATTCTGACCGGTGTACTCGAGGACGCGCTTTTTCATCTCGGCGGCGGCTTTGTTGGTAAAAGTCACCAGAAAAATGTCGGTGGCGGGCACTTGCTTTTCCTTGATCAGATAAGCGACTCGGGTGGTCAGGACGCGCGTCTTGCCGCTGCCCGCCCCCGCCANNAGCTCGTTGAGGAGAGGGGCAATTTCTAGCACGAGGGACATCTTAGCATTTTTGGCTGCTTTTGGGAGGAGGGGTTGAGGATAACGATGATTAAATTTCGCCGTCTTCTCTCTTTTGCCTGAGAAGTCTTGTTAGAGTTCTATCGACAAGCTTTCTGACTTCTTCGTCAGGGTCTGGCTTGAATTTTTTTATGATTTTATTAACGACTTTAATTATTTTATCACGCTCAGTTTCTGGAGTAATAAGTTCATTTATTGGCTCTTTTTGCATTTGCATTATTGTTTTCAATATAAACAAAGAAAAAAAGAAAACAATACATAGTATCCAGAATTTGAACGCAATGTGTTAGATTAAACATAGATGCAAAAACTCATCATCGCCAACTGGAAATCTCACAAAACTTTGGCGGAGGTGGCTCACTGGCTCAATAATTTTCCAAACGATCAAGACAGCCTGCAAAGTCTCAGTAATTTGGAAATAGCGCTCGCTCCCCCCTACCCGTTTTTGGCTTTGGCTCGCAGTATCATCGACGAGCGGAATTTGCCGATCAAGTTGGCAGTTCAGGACTTGAGTGCTTTTGGCAGTGGGGCTTACACCGGGGAGGTGGCGGCTTTTAACCTACAGGATTTGGGGGTGGAATACGCGATTCTAGGTCACAGCGAGAGGCGACGCTTTTTGGCGGAAAGTTCACAGTTAGTGGCCGACAAAGTGGCTGAAGCCCTCAAGTGGCAAATTAAACCTATCTTGTGCTTGGACAAACCATATTTCAGTGAGCAGGCTCGCTTCTTGACGAGTGAGGCCCAGGCAGCTTGCCTGCTGGCCTACGAGCCAGTGGCGGCGATTGGCAGCGGTCAGCCGGAAGAAGCCGGCAATTTATTGGCGGTGCGCCAGGATTTGGCGCCACTTTATAAGCCTCAGGCTCTGATCTATGGAGGGAGTGTTAACGCTGACAACGTAGCCGACTACCTGCGAGTCAGTGACGGGGTGTTGCTGGGTGGGGCTTCACTTAACCTTAAAGACTTTGTCGACCTGCTCTACGCGGCATCCAAAAGCTTGGCTTGAACTTGCTAAACAATCTCCTTTGACATATAGTTTGAATCATTATGACTGTCAAAGAGATGGTTCTTTTAGGCCTGATTCTGTTTTTTGCTCTCTTTGCTCGTCTTTTTCGCCTCAACTATCCTAACCAGATGTATTTCGATGAGGTTTACCATGTGCCTTCATCGATGCTGCTGAGCGAAGGAGATTTTCAGACACCTTTCGATCCTGAGCAAGCAAGTTATGATGGTAAGCACACGGCTGATTGGCTACATCCGCCCCTGGCTAAATATTTGCAGGCAGGCTCGATGGCGCTCTTGGGTAAGACTCCTTTGGCGTGGCGCTTGCCTTCGGTGGGTTTTGGCTTAATTAGCATGTTGACTTTTTATTTTCTGCTGCGATTACTTGGGCAAAATTTCTTTTTCCGGCAATTGTCAGCCGAAGATAGGAAAAACTCAGCAGTTAATCTAGCCCTACTTGGCACTTTTTTGTTTAGCCTCGACGGTTTGTTTCTGGTGATGTCGCGTCTGGCGATGAACGATGTTTTCGCTCTGGCTTGGGTGCTTTTGGCTGTTTTGATTTACGTCTGGCGGTTGGCTCGAGGTAGAAGCATTTATTTACTACTGGTCGGCGTGATGCTTGGTTTAGCTTTGGCGACCAAGTGGAGTGCTTGGTGGTTGATTGTGGTTTTGCTGCTGCACGAGTTAGGGCGCTGCCGCTTTTTAGCCAAAGTGCCTTTCATTTTTTTCGCCATGTTTGTGACGCCTTTGTTTATCTATCTGCTCAGTTATTTGCCGGCGCTGCTTGGCGGAGTGAGCTTGGCGGATTTTTGGACTTTGCAAAAAACGATCTTACTTTCGCAGCTCAATAATCCCAATACTCATCTTTACAGCAGCGACCCCCTGACTTGGCCGCTTAATTGGCGGCCGGTGTGGTTTTTTGTAGCTCCACGAGATTTTTTGCCCACTGGTTTTGTGGCTAACATTTACGCTTTGGCTAATCCGCTGCTTGGTTTGTACGGTTTGGCGGCGCTGCTGCTGGCTTTTATGACGATTTTTGCTCGAGGACGAATGACTCCAGCGCGGGAGATGGTTTATTTGCTTTTGACGCTGTATCTGGCCAACTTGCTGCCTTGGATCTTTTTCAAGCGGCCGCTGTTCTTGCATCATTATTTATTGGCGACGCCATTTTTGCTGATGTTGGTGGCTTATTTTGCGTTTCAATTGCTTAGTCAAATCACCGATCAAAACGCGCGGCGGGCCTGGTTTTTTAACTTTTTATTTTGGCCGTTTTTGGTTTTCGTCATTTTTTATCCGCATTGGGTTGCCTTGCCAGTGCCTGAGAGTTTCGTAAATGCGGTTTACTTTTGGTGGGGAAATTGGCGATAATGGAGCGCAAGATCTTTATATGCTAGTCGGTTACCCTCGACTAAAATTATCGCTTTCCTAAGCGAACCGTCTTCTTCTCGTTCGAAGAAGGCGCTGTTTAGGTAGAAACGAGAGTTTTGCGGCTGGCAATCAGCGCCTTCTAACGAACCGACTAACATATAAAGATCTAACTAAATATGAAAATTGCAATCATCGGCGCAGGTTTTAGCGGATTGGCGGCAGCCTGGGAATTGGCCAAAGGCGGCCAGCATCAGGTGGAAATCATCGAGCCGCAAAACAGAGCCGGGGGCCTGGCCATAGGTTTCAAGCAAGACGGCTGGGACTGGTCGGTCGAGGAGCATTACCATCACGCCTTTGACACCGATCTGGCTCTCAAGCAATTTGTCACGCAGTTGGGTCAGAGCAAGGACTTGCTTTACAAACGCACTAAAAGCTCTACCCTCTACAAGGGCAAAATTTATCAGGTCGACTCAGCCTTGTCGCTGTTGCAGTTCAAAGAATTGTCGCTTTGGTCGCGTTTGCGCACGGGGGCGGTCTTAGCTTTCTTGAAACTTTGGCCGCGGGGCAAAACTTTGGAAAACTGGACAGCTAGTCAATTTTTGCAAGCGACCATGGGCCAGCAGGCGTGGCGGGTGCTCTGGGAGCCGCTCTTTCGTGCCAAGTTCGGCGAATACGCTCACCAGGTTAATCTGGCTTGGTTTTGGGGGCGCATCTATCCGCGGACGGCTCGTTTAGGCTATTTTCGCGGTGGTTGGCAACGCTTAGCCGACTTGGCCGTAGACAAGCTCAAGGAGCAAGGTGTACGCTTTCTTTTCGCTACTCGAGTCGAGAAAATCATCAAGCAATCGGACAAATTTGTTTTGACCATCCAAGATTCAGTGCGAGGTAAAACCAATCGCCAATATGACTTGGTAATCTCTACCCTGCCTTCGCCGCTTTTTGCCAAGCTAATTGATTTGCCAGAACTTAAGCAGCAGGAGTTGGTGGGTTTGGGGGCGATGACTTTGCTGCTGCGTCTCAAGCAGCCTTTGTTGACTGACGGTACTTATTGGCTCAACGTGAACGAGAAGAAATGGCCTTTCTTGGCGATTGTCGAGCACGATAATTATATGTCGAACGAACATTACAACTCTGAACACTTGGTTTATGTGGGGCGTTATTTGTCAGCCAAGCATCCAGATTTTGCAAAATCGGCAGAGCAGCTGCTAGCTGACTATACGCCGTACTTAGAGAAACTTAGTCCAGAATTTCAGTCCCAGCTGATCGCGGTGCATCTGGCCAAAGCACCTTTTGCCCAGCCGGTGAGTTTCATCGGTCAAAGTCGCCATGTACCATCATTCAGAACCAGCCTAGAGGGTTTGTACTGGGTGAGCATGCAACACATTTATCCTTTTGATCGCGGGGTTAATTACGCCATCGCTACCGCCACACAACTTGCGAAACATGTTAAAATCAAAGTTTCGCGCAAGCAAGATAAATCATGAGTAAACAAAAAATTAGAATTGGTTTCGACATGGATGGGGTGCTGTTGGAAAATCCCAGCCGCATTTTTCGTAGCCTGATTTCGCGCAGCAAAAAAGCTCACCTTTTCCCTCGCAAGGAGTTGGAGTTTTACCACCCAGAGTCAGCCTTAGGCAAATGGCTGTGGTTGCTGGTGCACAAAAGTAGTTTTAGGCTAGCGGGTGGCTTCAGTGAGCTAGAAAAATTGGCGGCTGACAAGCGCCTCGAACTTTACGTAGTTAGCGCTCGTTTTGCTTGTTTGGCTTCAGATACTGCTAAGTGGAGCAAGGCGATTAATCGCCAAAACATTTTCCAAGAGCTTTATTTTAACGAGCGAGATGAGCAGCCTCACCTGTTCAAATTGCGCATGATGCAGAAGTTGCGGCTTGATTATTTTGTGGAGGACAATTGGGATGTGGCTTCTTATCTGGCGAATAACCAGAGCAAAACTGAAATTTGGTGGCTGAGCAACTTGCTGGATCGTTGCATAGAATATCCGCACAAGTTTTTTGCTTTCCAAGCGGTGGTTACAAAAATTAAGGAGCTTTTGGTATAGTAGAGCTCATGTTGTGGCATGATCTAGGACTTTTTGTCATTGTTTATTTTGTTTTGTGGTTGCTGCAACTGGTGGCTTTGCCAGTGATTTTGTTCTTGTCGACTCGTCTCACTTACTTGCGCGATGCAGCCTGGGGTTTTGGACGAATGATGGTGCTTTTAGTGTTGTCGCTTGTGGTTTGGCACTTGGCCCATTGGCAATTGCCGCTCAACACAGCTTACGGCGTGTGGGGTTTATTTTTGATTTTGCTGTTTTCGTCATTTTATTTAGCTTGGCGCTTTTTTTTGCGGCGCAAAAACTTTTGGCGCAACTTTTGGACGAAATTTGGAAAAACCATTTTGCTTGAAGAAGCAATTTTTTTATTGGCCTTGATTTTTCTTTTTGTCGTGCGAAGTTTTCAGCCAGAAATTTTGGGCCTGGAGAAATTCATGGATGCAGGTTTCATTCAGGCTTACTTGAAGTCGCCGACTCTGCCAGTTGGAGATATCTGGTATGCCACTGACAGCATTAACTATTACAGTTTCGGGCAGTTTTATAATGCCATTTTAGTGCATTTATGGCAGATGGACTTGGCTTATGGCTACAACTTTTTGCTAATGACGGTTTTTGCCCTGCTGTGTGTGGAATCGTTTGCGGTGGCTTTTAACTTGAGTGCCAACCTCGGCAAGCAGCGCTGGTCGGTCAGTGTGGGCGCAGGACTCTTGGCGGTTTTTTTGGTGGCTCTGGGCGCTAATGGTCACACCATGTGGTATTTTTTCAGCCAAGGTAACTTTAATGCTTACTGGTATCCCGATGCCACTAGATTTATAGAGCGGACAATTCACGAGTTTCCAGCTTACAGTTTCGTAGTGTGCGATTTGCACGCTCACGTTTTGTCTTTGCCAATTAGCTTGTTACTTTTACAGATGGTTTTCATCTGGCTGCAGGAAATTACTTTGCTCAAAAAACTTCCAAAATTCACAAAAATCTTACGCAGTAGCGTTTTTTATCTTGCTCTAGTCATGGGAGTTTTATTGGGGGTGTTAGTGATGACTAACACTTGGGACATTTTAATTTATGGCTTGCTTTTGACGGTTGTTTCACTGTTTCTACTAGTTAGAAATAAAAAGCTTTTCCCTATTCTTCTGTTAAGTGCAGGGGCGGTTTTCTTGTCTTGTTTGGCTTTGTCTGCTCTGTGGTTGCTCAATTTCACCCCAATTTCTAGTGGCTTGTTATTAACCACAGAACACAGTCCTTTTTGGCAGCTGGCGGTCATGTGGGGTCCGCATTTGTTTTTAGCGCTTGTTCTGCTATGGCTTGGCAAAGAGATTTGGTTTGCTGGGCGAAATTTTTCTGCTCTGACTATATTTTTGCTCGCCTTATTGTTAGTGGTGGCAGTTTTGATCATTTTTCCTGAACTGTTCTATTTTGTTGACATCTACACCACTTATCCGCGAGCCAACACCATGTTTAAGTTGGTTTTTCAAGCTTTTATGCTGCTGGGCATTTTACTAAGCGTTTTGCTGAGCACTGTCTTGCTAAGCAATCACAAGAACGACAGGTTATTCGCTTGGAAGCTTTTGCCTGTCAAAAATAAGACAGCTTTGAGAGCCAAACTTTATTTGCGCCGCAGCATTTTTATTTATTTGCCCATTGGAGTCTTTTTGTTTTTCTCGACTCTCGCCTACCCTTATCTTGCCTACCGCAGCTATTATGGTGGCTTTCGCAACTACCAGGGCTTAAACGGTTCGTCTTGGTTGGAGCGCAAGAGCCCTGGTGACCTCGCCATAATCAATTATTTGAAGGAAAATGAGCCAAAACAAGTTAATATCGTCGAGGCAGTAGGCGAATCATACAGTGAGTTCGCGCGTATTTCGGCTTTCTCAGGTATGCCGACTATTTTGGGTTGGCGAGTACACGAATGGCTTTGGCGGGCAGGTTGGAATGGGCCTGGTCAGCGTACTAGTGAGGTCGAGAAAATTTATTTGCAGCCCACTCATTCAGAAATTGCTTACTATCTGGAGAGATACCAAATCAAATACATTGTGGTTGGAGGCAAGGAACGGGAAGCTTACCCCAAGCTAAATTTAGAAGGTTTGCTATCGCTTGGAGAGACAGTTTTGACCGTCGGCGAACATTATCTAATTAGGATCGACTAATATAGCTCAAAAGTCACTATGACACTTTTGTAAGTGGTGCTAGATCCTGGTTCTAGGTCAGTTCTGACGCTATCTTTTGCGCTTCCCATGGCCATTGGCATGGTTTCGTAAGCAGCGTACATCGGGTAAGCACCATTTTCACTGAGAGAAATGATCTTGCCCACCTTTTGATTATTGGCTGCGGCAATGCCGACAGCTTTTGCTTTAGCGTTGGCAACAGCTTCATTGAGCAGGGTTTCATCTTCGGTCATCATGTCGTCAATCATGAAATTTGGACCATAGACGTAGTTGGCGCCACTTTGGTTGAGAAGGGCAAGTAAGTCTTCAGCCTGGTCAACTTGACGTAATTTTATAGAAACTGAATTGTTGGCGCGCCAATTGCCTTTGACAGCTTCACCACGATCAGGCATGGGTGGATAAATCATGATTTCTGGTCTATCGTAAGTGGTTTCTTGGTAAACATTGGCCATTTCTGTCTGGATGTCGGCTGCGTCGATACCCATGGCTTTTACGGCTGCAATAAGTTCGTTCATCGCAGTATTTGCCTTATCCAAGGCCTCTTCTTTGCTTGCTTCAATGCTTTCAAATCCAGCAGTAAATTGAGCGATTTGATTAGCCTGGTCTTTTTTAGCTTGGCCACTGACGGTGATAGTGGAACTAGGGCGCATCTCCAAACTGCCCCAGTGTGGTCTAAGCGGTGTAAAGCGGGTCAAAGCTATTAAGCCGACCACCAGTAGAAAAGCAATTACTAATGAGTTGAATTGAGGTTTTTGGTACATATTTTCTAAACTCCTTTCACTCATTTTACGCTATAGGAAGGTTAGTTGACAAGTTTTTTGGTTATGGAAGTTTATTCGCTGAGTAAAGTTGAACCTGTCGCGCTCTGTGTGGAGCTTAATTCTGCTTCCTCGATTTTCTCTTGAATAACGCTTTGGGTGACGGTATTGACTGGTTGTTCAACTTCCAAAATAATATTTTTGGCCAAATTAACAGTAATTTTGGTCTCGTATCCTTCCAAAACTGAGAAGCTGTGATCTTGCGCTTCGTAGGAAGGCAGGCTGACGACAAAGTGGTGTTCCCCAGGGTTGATATTTTCGAGACGTAGTGGCGAAAAAGTCATCTCTCGACCATCAAAAGAAATCAGGGCGTTTTCTGGATAACTTTCGAAGTTAACGCTGGATTTTTTGTCAGCGCGTTTGCGCAGCTCGAAAATGGTGCTGGAGTTTTCCTTGGCGGTTTTGCCTGGATTGAAAACCACGATAGTGAGCGTTCCTGGCTCTAAATAAATGGGCAAACTAAAATTACTCAAATCTTTTTCATCAGGAATGATTTTGAGGATATACTCTCCTTTTTGAAGCTTTTCCTCGAGCAGAGGAGCTTTGCCTAGATAATTATCATCGAGAAAAACTGAGGCACCATCGCCAGGATATTCGATGCGCAGGCCAGCACGGGATTTTTTGGCAAAAGGATCGATGGTGACAAACACAAAGGCCACCACCAAAACCAGCAAAGAAGCTAGGAATAAAAGTAATTTGTTTAACACGCTTTAAGAGATTTTAGCATGTTTTGTAGTTGATCAACTTTTCTCTAGGGCAATTGCCAGGACTTCCCCAACATCACTGACCGGTCTAAACTCGATTTTTTGACCAACTAGTGGCTTGATTTTATCTAGGTCACGCTCATTTTCTTTGGGGATAATAACGATTTTACTGCCGGCATTGTAAGCGGCGATGGCTTTTTCTTTTAATCCGCCGATGCGTAGAACTCGGCCGCGCAAAGTTACTTCACCAGTCATGGCGACTTCAGCCCGAACAGCGCGCTTGGTAAAAGCAGACACTAGGGCGGTGGTGATGGTGATTCCTGCTGAAGGACCATCTTTAGGCACTGCTCCCTCTGGGACATGAATGTGGACGTTGGACTTATTAATCAAGTTCATGGGAATACCTAGTTCCTGATGGTGAGAGCTGACATAGGTTAGAGCTGCCTGGGCCGATTCTTTCATCACTTCGCCAAGTTTGCCGGTGAGTTTAATTAAACCTTTGCCTTGCGAGAGGGCAACTTCGACAAATAAGACGTCGCCGCCGACGCTGGTCCAAGCCAGGCCAGTGGCTAGGCCGATTTGACTGTCTTTCTCGGTCAAGCTTTCGTCGAAGATGACTGGGCCGAGGTATTTTTTAAGTTTTGGTCGATCAAGCTTGATTTTTTTCTTGCGTCCTTCCAGCAATTCTCGGACGATTTTACGCATGATTTTATTGATTTGACGCTCCAAATCTCTGACACCAGCTTCTTTGACGTAGTTTTTGATGATAATTTGTAGGATCTCGTCACTTAATTCGAGCTGGGATTTTTTGAGGGCGTTGTTGGCGATGGCTTTGGTGAGCAAATAGCGCTTGGCGATCTGAAACTTCTCTTCGCCAGTGTAGCCAGAATATTCGATGATTTCCAAGCGGTCGCGCAGGGCGACAGGAATCGTCTCGAGAGTGTTAGCAGTAGCGATGAACAGCACGCCAGATAGATCAAAAGGGAAATCGAGATAATGATCTTCGAAAGCATGGTTCTGCTCTGGGTCGAGGACTTCTAAAAGCGCGGAGCTAGGGTCGCCACGGAAGTCGTTACCGAGTTTGTCGATTTCGTCGAGCATGAAAACAGGATTCATGCTCTTGGCGCCCGTGATGGCTTTGATGATGCGACCTGGCATGGCACCAACGTAAGTGCGGCGGTGACCGCGGACTTCTGCTTCATCGCGGACGCCGCCAAGCGAGATTTTGACAAATTCTCTGCCTAGAGCGTTGGCGATAGAGCGACCAATGCTGGTCTTACCGACACCCGGAGGGCCGACGAAACATAAAATGGTGGGTAAATTCTGTGACCGCAGCTCCGGCGAGCGGAGTGTCCGTAGTGGAGACGAAGTATGAGAGGCACGTTTTTGCTTAAGCTGCAAGACTGCCATGTATTCGAGCACCCGATCTTTGACTTCCTCCAAGCCATAATGATCTTTTTCGAGCACAGCACTGGCTTTAGTGATGTCGATTTGCTTGTTTTTGCTTTTGCCAAAAGGCAACTCAAAAACTAAATCTAGCCAACTGCGAATGTAGGAGCCTTCCGGATTATTGGGTGACATCTGTTCGAGCTTTTTGATTTCCTTGTTGACTTTGTCGGCAACTTCTTTTGGCAACTTGGCTTTTTTGAGCTTTTTCTCGTATTCACCGATGATTTCCTCTTCTTCATCAATCTCACCGAGTTCTTTCTGAATAGTTTGCAAGCGTTCACGCAGAATGTTTTCGCGCATGTGTTTGTCAAACTTAGCCTGCGTTTTTTTGGAAACGTCTTTTTCGATTTCTAGCACTCTGATTTCTTTGGAGAGGTGAAAAATGATCTTTTTGATGCGGGCTTTGACGTCTTGGATTTCTAGGATTTCTTGCTTTTCTTTGGTTGACAGATTGAGAGTGCTGGCGATTTGGTCAGCCATCTCGCCCTCGTTGACGCCACTAAGCAGCTTAATGAAGTTGAGGAATTCAATTTGTTTGCCCATTTGGATAGTTTGCTTGAAAAGTTTCTGCAGCTGGTTGCTGAGGGCCGTCAGCTCGTCGTCTTTGTGGAACAAATCATAGATTTTGCTAACGTTGGCCATGATGAAAGGCTTCTCTTGGATGAACTGATCGACCTGGACTCGGCCCACGCCGCGCACTAGAGCGCTAATACTGTCGCCGCTGTTGAGTGTTTTTTCGACCACCGCCAAAGTGCCGATCCGGTAGAGGTCACTGCTTTTGGGTTTTTCGAGCGAGGCTTTTTTTTGAGTAAGTAACACTACGTATTTACTGTTACCACTTGCTCTCTTGATCGCTTGCAAAGACACCTGGCGACCAAAAGTCAGAACAGATTCAGTAGAGGGAAACAGGACGCCTTCGCGAATGGGAATAACTGGCAAGGCAAGTTGGCTGGTGGGAAGAGAAGTTTGCGTAAGTGGTTTTTTTTCCATGGTTTACTTCTGATCTAAAATATCTTTGGGGATTGATTGGTCCCCTTCGGGGACTAGTCACGTGCTTCGTTAATCAGATAGTTTTATGTGACACAAGTTCACTTGACGGCGTGGGTGTGCTTGGAATCGAACCAAGGACCTCAGTCTTATCAGGACTGCGCTCTAACCATCTGAGCTACACACCCTTTGGTTACAAGGTTTATATTTTAACACACCCCGATATTTTTTTAAGGTTTGTTTTGTAGCTTCTCCAATCGAGACCAAGGCGTTTTGGCTCAGCTGGTATCACTATGGCTGATTTTAGCACCGGTTGAGATAATTAGCAATCGGCTAATCACTCTGCTAATTAGAGGTTTAAAATAGATAGATTGATGTATCAGGATATATTTTGATATGTTTTGATATATTAATCAACAATGAAAATGGGGTGGTTTTCAAGCAGAGCTTGTTGGACTCAATCTCCTTCCCTGACTGTTCCAAGCATGGCTCGCACAATTACTGTTTCAGTCGCTTCAGATATTTGCAGCCTATTTTCATGCAAAGCTCTAACATCTTTTATATCTTTTAATGCGCCATTGACGTACCAAAAAGCTAGATTGTACCCTTCAATATCTAAGTAATATATTTCGTGTTCATTTCTTTTGTAATATTTTATATTTTCATCATCTTTTGTCCACCTAATGTTTGTGGTTTTTAGCAATCTGCCTAAATATTCATATCCCGTTGAAATTCTTTTGAAACCATAGGTTTTTGAGTATACGGATTGTACGTAGGCTTTAATTTCTCTAGGAATTGACTGGTTCTCAATTATTCTTTGAATTGCTTTCTGTGTTTTCATGTCTGCAATTTTGAGATAAATTTTGTCTAGGCTCAATTGACCAGCAGAGTCTTGTATATTTTTTAGAAAATTTTCTTGTAGCCCTATATAGTAGTTAGCTTCTTGTATAGTGATGATTTGATTTGAATAACCATATTCTATTAAAGATTCAAGCGTGTGCTTGCCAGCAGCTTCAAAGTTCAAAAATTCTGATAATTTATTACTGTTTAGTTTTACTCTTATTCCATCTTTATCAAAAAAGAAGTTATTATTGTGTTGTGTGCCTATTGCAATATTAATCAATGCTATTTTTTGACTCAGTTCTAGTTGTGATTGATTTCTCCAAAATAATTCACCAAGTTCAGCTATAAATGCCCAAGAATCTCCTCCATAACCACTTCCTTTTGGGAAAAATCCCTTGTTTCCAAATTTTTTTGCTGTTTTTTCGAAAAAAATTCTCATTTCTTCTTCTGTGTATGAAAAATATATGCTTGGATTATTAAACCAACTTGAATTAGAACTATTTTCCTCATGTCTCACCTCAGAAAGTACGGCGGTAAGAACATATTCTTTAATTTTAGTAAATAAATTATTGATTTCTGCACAAGCATTAGAAAATATATCTTCTGGAATTTTTGCGATTGAATGATTTTTGATTAATATAACATGTACATAATATTTGAAAAATTCTTTTAGAGCATCCATGCCTTCGAACCTACTTCTTTCTGGGACCTGTTGAATACTTTTGTTTTTTGCTAGAATTTGTTGCCAATTATTTATTTCACCCTCGCGCTCTTTGAAAAGTAATCTTGCGCAACTTAATAAATCTTCTGCAAACTCAAAGTTTTCGTTTTTAGCCAAATGTGATAGTTTTTTTTCCAGCACTTTCCAGTTGATGCCAACTTGCAGCGCATCATATTTTTTAGTTTTGATAATGACATATAGTGATTTGTATAGTTGATCATTTTTGCAAACATGTATTAATTGCAGAGTGTTTTCTTCATCTAAATCTTGTAGTTTTTTCATTATATTTGGAGATTCTTCAGCAATAAGCTCAGGATGAATTTCATCAACTGGGTAGCTTTCTAAGACATTCAGGTATTGTTTAAATAAATCTGGTGGAACTATGTTTTTCCAAGCGTAAAACTTCGTAAGAGAGATATATTCATCATCGCTTTAACTGTTCGCAAACTCTTGTTTGTATCTGACAACCTGTTTTAAGACATTTTCAAGTTTAATGTTTTTGAATTTATGTGCCAAGGCAGTGATAATATAAAATTTACCGACCTCAATTACTTTTTGGAGATATTTTTCTACATCTAAATTAGAAAATTCATCAATGTGTTCAGCAATCAAATCTAAATATCCATTTTCAGTAAGTATCTCAATGGTTTCTATTTGATTATTTTTTACAAACAAACTTAAGTATTTTTCAATGAGGAGTTTATCTTTTTGAGCAGCTAATAAAAATAATATCTTCCTAAAATCAAGGTTTGGAAATATTTTATGGTTTTCAAGCACATCTTCGAACGAACCACGCTGAACTAGCATTTGCAGCAATTTATGACGATCAAAGTTTGAAAAAAGTTTTATATTCTGAAATATCAAGTAAGCTTGATCATTTTTAATCAATTTTGCAATTAACTCCGACCTATTAATAAAGGGAAATTTATTTATGTTACAGATTATTAGCCAGAACGCTCTTTCCTTAATGAGAGCATTAGCTAGCCTTTTCATATCAACAGACTTAAAAACATCTAAGTGTTTGGCGATGATGAACCCTGCGCCTGATGAGAAAAGTACTTCTGCCAACTCATTAACGCCTTGTTTTGCAAAAAATAAGATATTTGCGTCTACAAATCTACTCCCAACTTTGTTTATGATTGATCTAGCCAATTCAATTAAGTTTAAATTTGGAAAATGTTCTATATATTGACCTATAAGCATCAATGATCTATCAGTATTTTCTTGAATCAAAATTTCAAACAATTCGTCCCAATTTATGTTTGGAAATAGCTGGTGATTTGATAAAATTACGGCGATTTTTTCTTCATTTTTTAAGTGAGAATAAATCTCATCTAAATTAACATTAGGAAACAATGATATAAATTTTACAATTACTGTAGATAGACCAGATTTAATCAGTAAGTTGGCGCATTTTTCTGAATTATTTATGTCAACAATCTCTTCAATTGATCTAAAAACTGCACTTGACAAATCACTCTCAATCAACTTCTCAAGTAATAAGTATTTATCTATTGAGGGAAATTCTTTAATTTTATAAGA
Source organism: Candidatus Pacebacteria bacterium UBA6180 (assembly GCA_002422165.1). Lineage (GTDB taxonomy): Bacteria > Patescibacteriota > Microgenomatia > UBA1400 > PJMF01 > UBA1364. Next base: position 141,371 of record DITQ01000010.1, read on the forward strand.
GAGATCTATTAACCCTCCTATAGAAAGCATCAACTTGTTTGCTAATTCGTTACGATCAATATTAGGAAAAAGTGCTATATTCATCGTAATCAATTTATATTGGTTGGCATTGACAAGTGCTTCTCCCAGCTTGTCATTGTTTATATCTTTAAATTTTTCAATGTGAAAAAAAATAACATTTGGAGCATAACTTAAAAAAAGTTCAAAAATAGCTTCTCGGTTTTCTGGATATAAAAATTTATCTACATTTCTCAATATTTCATCAATAATCTTTTTATCTGCTCTCTCGACAAGCAGTCGTAATAACTCGGTTTTTTTTGACACCGATATGAAATCGACAAGCTCGAAAATTTCGCTAATAGATCCAGATTTTGCCAAAGTTATTAGTAATTGGTTTGTGTCGACCTCATGTTCTTTTAGATCTTGAAGTATGTCGACAACATCTGTTGTAGCAAACAAGTACTGAAGTTTTTGATTATTTTCTAAAATAGGCTGTTCTTCATGGCCTGTGTGATTATCTAGTGAGCCCATGCTCTTATTTTCTAATGAATTGACAAATATATCAATCAACTCATAAAAAAACCGCCTAAAAAGCGGTTGTGCATCAGAGATAAATGGTTAAAATTTTCAAGCAAAAAACCAATTTGAACTTAAATACGGTGATAGAAAGCATGACCTAGACACGAGGTCATAGGATTTGTTGTTTTGTTTCATCTAGATCGCTCTAGAAGGGAAAAGGAGGTCGTGAAAAAACTCCTACCATTCTCCTTAGAAAGGAGGTGATCCATCGGCACCTTCCAGTACCGATACCTTGTTACGACTTAACCCTCATCGCTAACCTCACCGTAGAAGAGCCACTCTCTTGCGAGTTATGGTCATCCGCTTCGGGTGCTGCTAACTTTGCTGGTTTGACGGGCAGTGTGTACAAGG
>DITQ01000011.1 GCA_002422165.1 Candidatus Pacebacteria bacterium UBA6180
GAGCCAGGATCAAACTCTTAAAAAAGTTTGATTAGCTCTTAAACTAATTATTTACTTAAAAAATTGACGGATCTTTCTCTCTCGAGAAAAATCCTTGCACACTTTCTATCACTATATTTACTTTCAAAATTGGCTGTTTACTTGTTAAAGAACGGTTTAGCTTACACTTCCTCAGGCAAAAAAAGGAAAGAAAAACCTTGTAGGGTTTTTCGTCTTTCCCTTTAACGCTTTGGAATTTTATTCTATAAGAACAAAATTGTGAAGTGGGAGTTATTTTAAGGGCAAACTAGGTAAAAGACAATAGTCAATCCACGCTATTTCATCTATACTTTTGTTTGGAAGTTTATTTATGAATGAAAATAAGCAGGCGATTTTGTTGACGATGAGTGTCTTGGCTGCTTACCTATATCTGCAGGTCCCTTTTCTGCACTATTATAGTTTGCAGACTTTTGCCTTGGTCAGTGTCATCTATTTGTTACTCCAGAAGAGACAACGTGGTCGTTTTTCCTTGATTTTACCTGAGGGAGCGACTTTTAACTTAGCTCTGCTTAATTTTGCTTTTTTGTTGTTGACTGGAGCGAGTGGTTCGCTGGCCTCTTCTTTTTTTGCTATCACTTTTATTCAGTTGTTTTTTTTAGCTTTGAACTTGCCTACTAGGGCTGCCCTACTCATCGCTTTGGAGGTGATCGTTTTTCACTTCAGCGTCAGTATTGCAGCACGCAGCGATTTTGTCTTGACGGTGGCGGAGTGGTCTAATCTGGCTGCTTTGCCAGTAGTCATGCTGTTTTATGTGTTTGCCAAACTGCAGTATGAGAAGGCTTACCAGAATTCACTGCTGCTTGGCGCTGAAACCAGAGAATTGCTGCGAGCCAAAAGTGATGACCAAGCGGTGGCTGAATTCGTCTCCTCTCTAATCAACCGCCGTCTACCAATGCTGGAGTTTTTGTTAAGTTTTCCTGCCAAGAATCAAGTGGCCATCGAGAGTGAAATGCAAGTGCTCAAGCGCGACTTGAATTTGTTGCTTCGCCAGATCGAAAAAAAGGATAGGACTGGCGAGACGACTGTGGTTACTGGTGTAGACCTGTCAGTTGAGAAACTAGTCGATAAGGTCGAGATAGAAGTTATCGAGGGGCAAGCGGATGATAAGTAGGCTGCTCTTGATCTGTGGGCTAGTTGTTTGTGGTTTTTGGTTGAGTTCGTCGTTAGCTGCAGCGCAAAATTTAGAGTCTAATTCTTACAAAATCCAGTTCGGCAATTTCAACATGGGTTCTGGACGCAGAGAAGGTGGGGCTTTTATCCTGTCAGACACTTTGGGCGGTTTAGCGGCAGGTCCCTATGGCCAATATGGCAGTAGTGATTACTTCATCGGCAGTGGTTTCCAATACGTTTATCAAATTGATTATTTTTCTTTTCGTATTTCTAAACTCAGCGTCGAGCTTGGCGAGTTATTTGCTGACAGTTTCAAGACTGATTCTCACACCATTAGTGTTACGACTAATGGTGCTAGCGGTTACAATATCTATGCCTTTGAGAATCATCCACTTCGTTTGACTAATGGCTCGGCAACGATCCCCGACACAATTTGTGACCTAGGCACTTGTGATGAAGGAACAGCTGGTTTGTGGGTTGACCCGAGTCAGGGTGGTTTTGGCTTCAACGTTAGCGGCGATGATGTGGCGACTGATTTTACCAATGGCAATTATTTTCGTCAATTCGCCAACAATGAAGCAAATGAGGACATGCAACAAATCATGGGTTCAAATAACGTCGCTCTAAATCGTATTGCGACAGTGACTTATCAGGTAGCTATGCCAGGTGATCAAGCTGCTGGGAATTACCAAACCAGCATAGTATTTGTTGCTGTACCTGGCTACTAAATATGTTATTAAAAATTATTTTTACTCTAATTTCTTTTTTTATTGCTTCTTCGTCAGTTCAAGCAGCTGCTTCATTAGATCTCAAAGTTTTTCCGCCGACAGCTTATCTGGCGGTTAAGCCAGGGGCAGGCATTACTCATCAAGTCAAGTTAAAAAACGAAGGCCTCTATACTTTGGAGATTACACCTGTGCTAGTTGACTTCAAGACTGATGAGCGTTCTGGTCAGGTTATCCTGCAGCAAAAGAGCGATTTTGCTTATCTCAATTTGGATGGCGACAAGGACAAATGGGGTCGAGAATTTGTGATTAAGCCAGGTGAAGAGAAAGTTCTCAATTTTGTCATTGCTCTGCCTTCAGGTGAAGAATTTGCTGAACACCATTTGACGATTTTATTTCAAGCGCGTCAGTTGACTTACGCTAGTGCTAGCGCCAACGATACCTTAGTGTCGGCGGTTTTAGCCAGTAACGTAATATTACTAGCTAGCCCAGATGAGCAGAATCGCGGTGAGTTGGTAATTGAAAATTTTTCCGTGCCTAAAATGGCCGACAGTTTTGTAGGCTTTAGTTTTTCGGCGCTAGTGCGCAACATCGGCATCAACGCTGTGCCGATTACTGGCCATATCAAAATTAGTCACTGGCCAGAGCATGAAGCAGAAATTTATCAACTCTATCCAGATATGGTGTTGGCTGGTGATAAGCGTCTAGTGCGAGCGATGTCAGAGGCGGAGCTTCAGGAGTTAAGCGAAATGGAAGGGAATCAGGCAGTTTTGGTGGCAACTGGCGAAGATTTCGCCGCTATTAAAGCTGATTTCATTAGACAGAAGTTGCGTAGCAATTTTTTCTATAAGCGACCTTTCCTAATCGGTGCTTACGATTTGGAACTAAAAATTGGAGATGATATTTTGCAAAAAAGAGTGATAGTACTGCCTTTTTCGGCATTACTCATTGCTTTGTTATTGCCGCCTTTTTATTGGTTGGCCAATATTTTGGCTAGTGCTTTGAAAAAATAAGCTGTTGACACAGTTGCCTCTAGGGTACTATTCTTATGTATAACTAAGAAATAAATATGATGTCTAAAAAGTATTTTTTTGTATTTTGCCTTGTGGTACTCGCTATAGTTGCTGCTAGGAAATACCTGGTTTTCTCTGGTGAATTTACCAGTGCTTCAGCCACTCTCAGCAATGCTCGCTTGTCTTTCAAGAGCGCTTTGGATGGGGCACAAACAGTTGGCTCTTCTTTAGTAACTATTGATACCACCAATTATCCTTCAACCTCAGTTTTGCAGTTACAAAGTGGCGATACTGTTTTAATCAATGAGAATGAATATGAGGTGGCCACTACCATTGATGATGTGCTTGATAATACTTTTAATATGACCTCAGCTTTGATTTCTGGTGATGAATTGGATGGCACTGACGTCTATGCCACCCAATCTTCAACTCTGACTGTGCGTTTAACGACGATTAGTGCTCTAAACGCTGGTAGTTTCCGCATTTTAGTGCCAGCAGCTACTGCTAGTGGTGCAGATAATGACGGCTATCCAGATGAGGGTGGCTTTGATTTCGGTGACGCTGTCACTGGAGGAACTGAAGCTTCAATTACTTGTCCTGGTGATCCAGGCACTTATGGTACTTTTACCGATACCGCTACCCCAGCTCAGACCTCCACTGTAGTGATCGACACTATTCCTTATCATGTTTTCGAATGTGCTTATGATGGAGCGGGAGCGATTGGAACAGATTTTGGTGTCGGTGAAGATGCTTTTGTTATCAATGATTTAATTAATCCAGCTCCCAAGGTTGGTGGCTCAGCTCATGTTTTGGGTCAGGCAGATACTTACGCGGTGATTATTCAACATCTAGATTCAGGTGACGCAGTGATAGATCAGACGGTGACTAAGGTGGGGGTAGTTGATGCGGTACGTGTTTCGGCAACGATTGCCCCACAATTGACCTTTACCGTATCTGGAATTAGTGCTAGCACTTCTGTTTGTGGAGTTGATACCGATGTGACGACGACTGCTTTGACTGTGCCTTTTGGTGAGTTAACTATCGCCGCCTTTAAGAACGCAGCTCAGCGTTTGACTGTTACGACTAATGCTGTGGGCGGTTATGTAGTGACCGCGATCGAAAATGATCAGTTGGGCCGTGGCGGCAACAACTGTGACGATGATGGATCTGCTAGTAACACTTGTATTGTCGACGTTAGTGCTGCTGGAGCCAGCCACACTGCTTCAGCCGATTGGACTGATGCCTCAAGTGAACCTGGTTTTGGTTACAGTTTGCATCAGGTAACTAGCGGTTTGACTCCAGCATTTTTATACAATGAGAGCAGTCGCACTTTCTCTGCCAAGCAGTTTGCTGACATGGAGGATGGCGAGTCAGTGCAAACGATTTTTAGTCGTGGCACTGTGGCTGCCAGCGACATCGTCGACGTTTGTTATCAAATTACTCCAGATGCGACCAACGTGGCTGGTAATTACGAAAACTATTTGGTTTACACCGCTTCGGCTACTTTTTAAAGTCTAAAAATATATGAAAATCAGCTGCCCAGTCCATCACAAACTCATTACCTTTTTGTTTTTGCTTTTTTTCGTTGCTTCTACTCGGATTGGACTTGCTGCGGAGAGCATGACTTTGACAGCCACTCCTGTGCGCTTGGGTGATGACTTCAGCATCAGGATTGCTCCTGGAGATAAGAAGCAGGTTCAAATCAAAGTGCGTAATGGTTCGGCTGAATCAGTAGTTCTGGAAAGTCGCGGCATTGATTTCGTCGTCGGTGAGGATGGCTCTACCCCAGTTGTACTTGATGCTGAGCAGGCAGACGCCAGATGGAGCTTAGCCTCATGGTTGACTTTAGCTCCAGCAGAGCACAATCTCGCCAGTGAGGAAGTGGCAGTAGTCAATGTCTTGATAGAAGTGCCAGAGGACGCCCTTCCTGGTGGTCGTTATGCGATGGTTTACCATCGTCCACTTAGTGCCAACGAATCCGATTTTTCTGGTTCTGGTGTGTCGCAGAGAGTAGGCACTCTACTCTACGTGATTGTTGATGGTCCAATCAATGAAGAAGCTTACATTAGTAACTTTGCTTGGCCTAAATTTTTAGAGAACGGACCGATTGATTTTGAGGTGAGAGTTGATAACCAATCTGATGTGCACATCAACACCATGCCAGTGGTCAAAGTTTATAATATGTTTGGCAAGCAGGTGGCTAATTTAGAGACGGAGGCAAAAAACGTTTTCCCCAAGAGCGAACGTGAGTTTGCTGGTACTTGGGACAAGGTTTGGGGCTTTGGTTACTACAAAGCCATTGCTGAAGCATCCTATGGGAGTCAAGGTGGAGTGATGACAGCGACGGCGACAATGTGGATGATTCCAGTTAAATTAATTATCTTGATTCTAATTATTTTACTGGTTGTCTTTATTATCTTCTTGTCACTTAAAAAACGCAAAGAGTCAGTTGCGCAAGTTGCTCTTCCAGATGCGGCAGATTTGGAAAATAATCATGAAAAATCTGACAATTCAGAAGATAAGACTTAGACTTTTATTACCCTTTCTACTAGGATGTTTATTGAGCCTGCTTACTGCTTGGCCCGCGATGGCCAGTCAGGTCAATGTTAGTGCTTCTATTCCAGACATTGTGCCGCCATCAGTACCGATTCTAATTTCTCCAAGTGATGGCGCCCTGACAAGCGATAACACCCCGACTTTTCGTTGGTATGAATCAACTGATAATTTGGCCCTGTCGCACTACGTTTTTTATTTAAATGGCAGCATTTTATTCAACAATGTGCCTCTTGTGGCAACTGAAAACAGCCAGTATAAGCTCGAATATGACAGTTTAAATGGTATCTATTCTCTGACAGTTAAAAGTAGCTTATCAGATAAAACTCACACTTGGCGAGTAATGGCGTTTGATTATGCTGGAAACAGTGCCTCATCTGATACTTGGGATTTCATCATTGATACTTTGACGCCGAGTTTTGTGCTGACCAAAATTGGCGACACCAGTGTGAACATTTCTGCTAGCAATCCCTCTTCTGTGCCAAGCAGTCCAATTATTATTTTTCAAAATAACGCTACTGCCAATGAGCCTATCCTGATTGCCAATGGTGAAGCTAATAGTACGGTCAAATTGACGGTCACTATTCCTGGTGACCCGACACAGACTTTCACCAAGAATATTAGCGGAAGTGGAAACTATGAGCTGCAGTTGGGTATTTTGCCACGCAACACCGACATTCGCTTAGATTTTATTATTACTGATCAGGTTGGTCACGTTAGCGTTTTGGAGAAAGTTTATTTTCGAATTGCCCTGCAATATTATCCTACCTCCTCACCTACACCTACGGCGGCAATTACAACTACCGTCACCGTCACACCTAGTCCTTCACCAAGTGTAAGCCCGATTGTTGGATTGAGTCCTACGCCGATTTTTTCGCCAACAGGCCTCGTTCCCACTCTGACTCCCAGTGCCAGCCCATCCGCTGCACCAACTGGTCTCATCCCGATTATTCCGCCGCGAGAAATTATTCACGAGGCGGTCGGTGAAGCGATTGAGCTCTTGCCAGAATCAACTGGCGAGAAGGTTCGGGACTTCTTGACTAGTGAACTATGGAAGTTTCTTTCAGTGTGGTTTAATTTACTTCTCTTCTTGCTTTTTTATGTGGTGGCTTTTTTGCTGCTTTTGTCTAAGTTTTTGGCTGGTTTTTCTTGGTCACTACTTGGCAAAGTTTTTAGTTTGTTGTTTCCGTTCCTCAATCAAGCTTGGCAGCACCTAGTTTTTGATTATAGAGAAACTGAACCCAGCCCCCTAGTCAAAGTCGAACTACTTGATGAAAACAAGCAAGTGCTAGATTTTGCCATTACTGGCAGATCTGGTAATTTTAATAGTTTTGATGTTGCCAATCTGCAGAGCTGGTTTTTGCGGGTTAGCGACGCTAACTTTTATTTTCCCCTGGGTATTGATCGTCCCAGTCAATTACAGCATTGGCAGTTTTATCAGGGGCAAGCTTTAGATCGTAAAGTTTACGCTGGTCAGTCTGTCCTCATACCTACTATGCGTGCTGCAGGCCAAGAAAACTTGCCAGTTTTCGAACGAGTACGCATTTTTTTCCTGTATTTACTAGAATATCCGGTGTGGTTTTGGATTTTGTTAGTTTTGCTGAGCGCAATTTTCGCTCTGCGCTATCCAAGCCCCGCCAATTATGTGGTGCTGGCGATTTATCTAATTATTGGTGCTTACATTTTGATCACTAAATTACGCTCTTCGCGTTCGGTGGTTTTGACTGCGCAAATAGATGGCAACCATCAATTTAATGGCAACTTGATCACATCATTTTTCGAACAGAATCGTCAGCTTTTGCGCTCATTGGTTATGCCGATTTCTTTCGGCCAATCAGCGGCGCTCAAACACGATTTTAAAGTCGCTGATTTGACGGTTTTTGCCAAGGGAGTGGCGCTGGTTGGAGAAGATAAGACATTGCCTGGCCAGCAGGTTATTTTCCATGAGCAGAAGACAGATGTGGCTTTGCGTTTGTCTAGTAAAATCTAGCCTCGAATTGATTAAATTTAAGGCTTTGTTTATCTACAAAATGACTTAAAATAGCGAGCACTAATGAGGAAACAAAATCTACTGCTCGTGACAGTTCCCTTTTCCAAATCTTTACCTCTATTTTCTAGTCGCAAAATTTTGGCCAAATATAGTTTAACCACTTTGTTTTATACTGATTCTTTTGATCATTTTCTAAAGAGTTTTAAGAATAAAGATTTTGACCTAATTTATTTGCGCGATCCATTTAATTTTGTAGCCTGCGAAGACCTAGAAGTTAAAATTAATTTGATTCTGCAGTCTTTCCCTAAAGCAGTTTTTATAGATAAAATTCAAAGCGTTGATGATCTTTACTTTGAAGACAAATGGATTCAATATCAACAATTTACTGATGTTATGCCTAAGACAGCTTTGTTGATTGACAAGAAAAACATTGAATGGTCAAAATTTTTAATCAAGAAAAGGGTGTCGAGTGGATCTAAAGGTTTAATTTTTAGCGAAAAGTCTCTGCGGGGAGAATCAAGCAATTACATCATTCAAGATAAAATAGATATTTTGCAAGAGTATCGAGTGCTCTCTGTGCGAGGAGAAATCTTGCCAACAGTTGTGCTCAAGAAAGTTAGTATTAAAAATGGTGCTGTGACAGTGAAAGTACGGGATTTTCAGCAAATCAACAAAAAGCTTCTTAGTTTCACCAAAATGATTCATAAAAAAATCAAGTTTGATTTGGTTGGTTATGATATTGCAGAGCTTGCAGATAATAGCTACGTGCTTATCGAGATTAATCGTAGCCCACAGTTTTTAGCTTATCATCGTGAGACTGGTATCAATGTGGCTGAGAAGTTGTTGCTTGATTAATTTCTATAGAAATCGAAGTAAAGAGAGGTTTTCAAGAGCCATTTGGTGAATTGATTTTTTATAACGATCCGGATCGTTAGTGAAAACTTGCGGTAGGACTATTGGTTGTTTGACGCCAATCGATTCGGTCTTTGCAATATCTCGCAAATCAATTTTTCCATAGTACAGTTTGCTTGGGTAATAATTATTTTTGCGCAAATAATTGAGCGCTTCCACAAACCCTTCAAAATACACCACGTCTTTAGTAAAAGCACCTTTTCGACTAGTGTCGCTTAGCCCTCTTTTCTTTTTCATAGCCCAGAGCCAAGACCTCTCGGCGTCTCCCGTGAATTTGTAGAAAAAATCAAAAACACTAGCGAAATCTTTTTTGAGAGCAAGATCGATAGCTAGGTAATTAAGCGCTGTTTTGTAGGCTAATTGTTGGTCGCTAGCTATCATTTCATTGATAACAGCCAAACCTTCTTCTGTGCGCAAATGTGAACGCAGGCCATATCTTTTCTTTTTTTTGTACCAGATTTGTTGTTCGTAATTGAGTTGGCGTAAGACGTGAGTATCAATTTCGTGAGCCAGGGTCGCTTCGAGTTCCTTTTTTTCGATCAAGACCGGTAATTTGACCTTGATGATTTTGCTTTCGTTTTTGACAGAGATGCGGCTGACGAAGTCTGTAGAAAAATCGATGCGATACACGTCTTTGAGGTCATAATGGTCCAGATGCTCTTCCAGCGCCGTTTTGATTTCACTGTGACTCAAAAATTCGCGCTCTGCATCATTTTTTTTCAGTATTGCTTGATTTTTTTTGTACTTGTGGAGAATCTTTTTCGCCAAAAATAAATACCAAAATTTTGGTTTACCGTACTTAAGTAATTCTTGCTGGTCAATTTTCGTGGCGTAGGTAAATTGTGGATTGTAGGTGAAATTAGAGGCAAAAAATTTGGCCTTTTCTTCCTCGAGATTGAGTGGGACGAGGTCGTTGAGTTTGAGCATATTCAGTATAATTTATTCATCAAAACGGATAATGAAGTTTTTCAAATCTTTGCGGCCGATTTCCACTTTGTTTTGTTTGTTATTTAGCTTGTTACTGACCACCATGGTGGTTTTGATGATCTGATCTTTGATTTTGAATTTCACCTCGACGACTGGAACTTTGCCTTCTTCTTGCTCAGCTTGGAACCAGAGCAAATCATCAACATCGATAAGACCTAGTTCTTGGGCAAGTTGCTTGGCGATAGCGCTGCTCTGGCGACCGGTATTGAGAAAAGCAATGGTTTCAATTTTTTCTTTGTTGTCACCGTAGAGTAAAATATCTTCTCGCAAAGCTACTACTGGAAAGTCGGCATTGCCTTTGATTTTGGCGGCAAAATCGCTGGCAAACAGTGCCTGAGCCACTTTTACTCCATGTTTAGCATCTAGAATGTTGAGATCCTCCACTCTTTCGAGTCGGCGGCGCAAGCCAGCGCGATTGGCCAGCTGGATGGATAGACCAGGAGCGGCGTTAATTTCGACCACCATCGGACCTTTGTCTTTATGAATAAACAAATCAACACCAGACAAACTCAACCCCGCTGCGTTGCTAGCCAGGATGGCGGTTTCCAATATATTTTCCCACTCTGGGATGATGATGCCGTTAAGCTTCTTTTTGGTACCTGGCAGGTAGCGAATCGGTTCAGTTTTGTGTGCGAGCGCAAAAGTAGTGATGCCGGTCGCCAAGTCTATCCCGACTGCCAAAGCCCCCTGGGCTAGATTAGCACGGCCGCCGGATTCTTCAGTAGGCAGGCGCAGCATGGCCATCACAGGGACGCTGTTGAAAACAATCACTCGGATATCTGGCGTACCTTTGAATGAGTACTTGAGAAGCTTCGGGTGGATAGGAATGCGCTCTTCGATGATGACATTGTGATTGAGGCCGTGGATGCTATATTGACCAGACAAAATGTCATTGCAGTGCAGCTTAATGTCAGTCAGTGACCACTGGCTGCCCAACATGTCTTCCCAGGTTTGTTCATTAATTTTGCGTCGAAAAGGGACTACGCCAGTACCAGCATAGCCGTTGGTGGGCTTGATAACGAAATCTTTTTCAAGCGATTGCCAATCAAAGTTATTGATGTCCTCTTCAGTAGCCAAAACTCCATAAACTTCAGCACTGGCAATGCCGTGATTACGCATTAGGATTTTGGTAGCATACTTCGAGCGAACAATTGATTTTATTTTGCCAGAGCTGCGACTCAGGTAGAGAGCATTTCGAGCATTGATGCCGAGTAAGTCTTTGGCTTTGTTGACAAACATGTTTATTCCTCTTCTTGTGAGCCGTTATCGCTCGCCGAGTCGTGGAAACTACTCTTTCTGGAGAGTAAATCTCTGAAGCGTAAATACTCTAAAAATCTAAGGCCAGTGTATTTTCCAATTGCCAGGTTGATGAGGATGACGCCAAGTAAAGTGAGTTCAGGTCGCAAAATGACGAATTTTTGAATTTCTTGAGAACCAATAATTAGTGAACAAAGCACTGCTGTCAGCAGGGTTTCGAAAGTGATCTGCAGGGCTTCTTTTTGACTGTTGAAGAGTTGAGTTTCCATGAAATTTTCAGTCAAAAGAATGATAATCAACAGCGGAAAGACGCTAAGCTTGAGAACCATATCGATACTATAAACAGATCCAACTAGAAGCAGGGCTAAAATGGCTGTCGATACACTCAAAAGCAGCATGGCGGTACGTGGCAACATGGGCAACTTGAATTTTTTAAGAATTGGTCGGGTGATCAGAGCACTCAGTAGAACAGCAATGAAAACAATTACCCCCGTTACAATTCCAGTCGAGACGAAAGCCACCGATAGTACAGCTGGAATATAGATGCCGAAACCCTTGAGACCGATGATGTGTCTGGAGAGGGCGACTAGTGAAGCGATGACTGGGAAAATGAGCAAAATGACGATAATGTTGGCAGGCATACCGTTGGAGACGGCCTTGCGGATGGCTTTTTGAACAAGGTTATTCCAGGCTACAGGTCCGATCGGGTGGTCGTCGAGGTGGGCAGCAAGCACGCTTTTTTTCTGACCACTGGTTTCAGTAATGTCGTCATCAGTTTTTTGCTGAAGTTTACCGACTACTTCGGCAGAGGGTGAGGCAAGTTTGGCCCCTTCGGAAGCTGTGGCTGAGTCGCTGGCTTCTGTTTCGTCTAGCGAAGCAGCGACGCTGCCAACCCTAGTAGGAGCGGTCTGAGCAGTTGCTAGTGGAGCAAACGCCAAAAAAGCGAGCAAAAAGCCAACAAACCAAATTAAAGGGGACTCTAAAATTCTTAGCATGAGATCATTATAACAATTTTAGAGCAACATGGCAAAAGCCCCCTGCAAAAAGCCAATCAAAGCCGAGGCGAAGAGCAAGGAGAAGAACTGATTTAGTTGCACGCCAAATATAACTACATCGGTGATGACAAAGCCAGGGACGAAATAAGTTGCCATGTACAGAATAAAGACATTAATGACTAGGGAGAAAAAGCCTAGAGTGACGATATTGATGGGCAAGAAAAGAATTTTAAGCAATGGACGAACGAGTTTGTCTAGTAAGGTCAAAACAATGCCAGCCAGGATTAGGGTGACCGAGCTAGAGTAGCTGATGTTGGGGAAAAACCAAGCTAAAATGGCAATGGTAAGAATGGAGATAATGACTGATTTGATCATAAGTTTTGCCTCCTCTACCCCCTATTGTAGAAGCTTTTGCGTTCTAAGTCGAGTGTGGTGTTTCTTGGCGAAGCGGTGGGCTTCATTGCGTAAGTTAGCCAACATTTGTAGCGTAGGGTGATTATCAGGCAATTTAACTATTTGACTGCTAATTTTTTGGGTTAAAGGATCCTTGCTGGCCAGAACTAGGCGGTCAGGGTTTTTGACCAAGCCAATTACTGGGGTCTGCCATTGCCAGATCTTACGAATGGCTTGAACTTGGCCTTTGCCGCCATCAATCATGATTAGGTCAGGCTGACCCCACTCTGGGTGTTTTTGGCGGCGAGTAAGGGCTTCCTGAAGCATGCCATAATCATTGGGCGTCTGTAGCGAGCGAATTTTGAAAAATTTATATTGACTCTGGTCAATTTCACCCTCGGTCAGGACGACTAGTGAGACAGTCGCCTGCTGACCCATGGTGTTGCTGACGTCGTAGCCTTCGATGCGCTGTAGGGCTGTCTCATTTTCGATCAAGCGATGCTCGCGCAGAATGCGCTTGAGTTGCAGGAGGCCTTCTTCTGCTCTACTCTGACCTAGACTGGGCAGCAGCAGGTCGTTTTTGAGCTGATAGTTTTGGCTGGTGATTTCTTCAATCAACTGAATTTTGTCGCGGCGCAAGGCGGCTTGTTCGAAAGCTTCTACTTTCACTAAAGCTACCATTTCTTCTTTAAGTTGTCGCAGTAATTCGCTCTTGCGGCCACGTAAAAAAGCAATCAGCTGTTTGATGTCTGCTTGATAATCTGTTGCTGAAATTGTTCCCGCACAAGCTCCTGAACACAAGTCAAGATGGCGATAGAGGCAAGCTTTGTGTTGCTTATTTGGCTTTTGGTTGCACCAGCGAAAGATGGGGCGAATGATTTTTAGCAATTCATTGAGGCGATAAGCACTGGCAAAGGGGCCAAAAAGCGCCAGTTTTTTCTGGTAGATTTTCTTGTCGAGATCAGTTTTGCGCAGGCGCAGGACTTTGGGAAAATCTTCTTTGGTGATTAGGAGGTAGAGACTAGATTTATCATCTTTGAGCCGGCTGTTGAAATAGGGTTGGTGGGCGCGGATGAGTTCAGCTTCGACTAGAAGCGCTTCGATTTCACTGTCGAGGACTTGGTGTTCGATTTTGACCGCTAGTTCGGTCATTTTTTGAATTTTCCTTGAGAGAAGTGGAAATCGCTTGTAGCTTGTGACTCTCTTCTTCAAGTTTTTGGCCTTGCCGACGTAGAGAATGCGTGAGGAAGCGTCCAAGAAGGAATAAACTCCCGGCGAGGAGGGTAAGGACGATAAGTCCGCCGCCCACGAGAAGGATTTGGTCGGTCGCGGGGAGGGCGAGCTGGAGGCTTGTGGTGACTTCGAATTCATAGCTGCTGGACTGACCTTCCTGAAGTAGCAGATCGACTTTGATCGTCGGAGCTTCGTCAGTCGCTCCCCTATTATAAACGCTAAATGGCAAGCTAATCTTGGCAAAGGGCAGAATTTTGCGGCTGGCTTGCTTCTGGTCGACGACGATGTCGAGGCTGGCACTGCTCAAGCGCAGGTCGGTGAAGTACCAAACTTTACCAGTTTGATTGATGATTTGCAGTTCGTAATTGCCTGGAATAGGTACACCGTAGAGAGTTTTAGGAATTAGGTCGGCAGCGAAACTTGGCGTGGGGAGTGAATATTCTTCCTTGCTGAAGTCGAGGTAGATTTTCTTGTTTTGCTCGTCAGCTTCTCCCAGATAAGAGCCAGCTGGATAAGGCAAGGTACTGGAAACGCCATTGATAGCCAAGACGATGTGATTGAGGTCGAAATTATTGAAGTAATCTACCCCTCCAGTAGTTTTTTCCCAAGTGGGGTCGACTCGCTGCCAAGCTTGCTCTTCGCTGTCGTAAAACTCAGGCCAAGTGTGTAAAATGTCCCCCGTCAGGTTGCTGGGCCGCAGCTCCTCGTTATTGGAGTAAGCGATGCCGACCAGGCGACGGGCAGCTAGGTTTTTCTGGCGAGCCAGAGCGATGAAAAGGTCGGTGAATTCTTGACAAGTGGCCTCGAAGAGATTGGTCTCGCGCAGGGCAGCAGCAGCTCCAAGGCGATCGAAATTCTGGTCAATTGGCCGGCTGGTGTAATGGAGAGTGTCGACAGTGAAATCGTAGATGCTTTTGACACTTTCAAGTGGTTCTGAGGCGGCAGCGATACTCTGGTGGCTGATTTCCCAGAATTTTTGCTCCTGCAGGTGATCAGGCAGAACTGGACTAAAGGCGATCAGAGGATCAGGGTTGAGGGTGAGAGTGACTTGTGCCAAGAGCTCGACGTAAAAGGAATTATTGGCGGGGATTTCATATGTAGCGATGAAGTTGCCATCCTGATCTTCTTTGATATCTTTGGGCATAGGCTCAAGATGTAGGTAGTGGACTTTTTGATGCGGAGTTTCAGGTGGCAGGGTGATTTGGGTCAGGGCGGTCTGGCTAGTGGGATTGTGTAGGTAGTAGTTGAGCTTGAGGTCGAAAAGTTGCTTGTGACCAAAAATCGCCGAGACCGACTGTTCGCCGAGATCGTTGTAGGTGATGACGTTGTAGTCGCCGTCTTGCCTGAGGGCGAAATTGCTAGGGTTGATGCGGCTCGGGGTGTCGAAGATGCTCGGCACGCGCAGCTCTAGCTGGTAATTTTGGTACTGGTAGTGATCAGACAGCTTGGGGATGTTGATCTCGAGAATTTTGCCACTGATCAAGGCCAAATCCTGATCGCTATAGTGGATGATTAGTTCATTGCTCTTACCCTCCCCGACCACGGGGTCAGCAAAGGTCACACCGATGCTGGTTTGGCCCTTATTTTTGCTGATGCTGGGCTCAAGCGCTTTACCGTTGTGGGTGATTTCGACATTGCTCAAGTTGGTCGAGCTGACGACGATGCCATATTTGCTGACAAAAAGCTCAGGGGTCTTGTTTGTGATGGTGAATTTCTGCTCGACTAGGGTCCGGCCGGTGGCGGTGACGGTGTAGGTGCTGTGGAGCTTGATGGAGAAGTTCTGCGAACCGTCGGTGGGGGCTTGGGCGAAGGTGGTGTTGGTGGCTGCAGTTAGGCAGAGGATGAGCAGCACTAAGAAGCTCAGGAATTTGGCGAATTTGCTAAATTGACGAGAAAGCATTGAAGCTATTTTACACGGTTTTGGGGTCAAGGGCGATGAAAAAATGTTTAATCGTAACTATGTCGACCATCAGAGTCATCAATGAACACAGGTCCATCTCCCTCCACAATGGGAACTGATGGCAATGGGTATTTATTTTTATCGACAGCATTAGACTGAGCTTCAGAGGTTATTGAACCATTACTTTCAGGTTCTTTTTCAACTTCATGAACACCTAGATTTATATCGTCCATAGCATTATCTAATTCGTTCATATGTTTTTCATTGTCTCAAGAATACTCCCATTAAGTCAAGTCGCAAAAACCACTAACTTCCCAACTCCTCCCGTAAATACTTCCCCGTAAACGACTCTTCACTTTTCGCCACTTCCGCAGGTGTGCCAGTGGCGATGACTTGACCGCCGTATTCGCCACCCTCTGGTCCAAGGTCGATTAGCCAGTCGGCGTTTTTGATGACGTCGAGGTTGTGTTCGATGAGGATGACAGTATTGTCTTGTTCGACTAGTTGGTGCAGGACGTTGAGCAATTTCTGGATATCAGCGAAGTGCAGGCCGGTAGTTGGCTCATCAAGCAAATAGACGACGTGGTCGTGGGAACGGGTGCTGAGTTCTTTGGCCAACTTGACGCGCTGGGCTTCTCCACCAGACAGGGTCGGAGCGGGCTGGCCGAGCTTGAGGTAGCCAAGGCCCACTTCTTGGAGGGTGGTCATTTTTTGGCGCAAATTACTGTGGCTTTTGAAAAATTCTGCCGCCTCATCAATGCTCATGCCCAGCACTTGAGCGATGCTTTTGTCCTGATAAAGCACCTGGAGAGTTTCTTCGTTATAGCGTTGCATGTGACAAACGTCACACTCCACGTAGACATCGGGCAAAAACTGCATTTCGATCTTGATTTGACCTTCACCTTGACAGGCTTCGCAGCGGCCGCCCT
>DITQ01000009.1 GCA_002422165.1 Candidatus Pacebacteria bacterium UBA6180
AACTTTTCAACTGTTGCGGAGGTGACAGGATTCGAACCTGTGAAGCCTTGCGGCTCTAGTTTTCAAGACTAGCGCAATTGACCACTATGCGACACCTCCTTGTTTGATAGGCAGCTAGATTATATTTCGGACCCTGCTTTTTTACAATGTATTGTAAAAAAGCAGCTGGTACGAAAGATGCAAAGCGAATTTCGGACATTTGGTCACAAAAGATGTTTTAGCAAGCAGCCTCTTGGCAGCTTGCACAGTTTAGACTTCTTTTACCGCTTGGCTTGCACTAGCGAAATCGTGTATATTAGATTGATGTTAGAAAAGGTCAAAACTGCCCTGTTTGGCAATCAAGTTGAGGAGAAGTTGGGGCCGAGCCCGGAGGGCGAGGCCACATCAAGCTTCGACCAAATTTCGAGTGTACGGATGCCAAGCCAGTCACAGATGGAGAAGTCGCGAGTGGCGCCAGGTTTTTACCGGCCGATTCCAGAAGAGACTTTGGTCGAGTGGGATGCTCCAGCCAGGCCGTTCAAGAAGCGCAAGCGCCAGTTTTTTAGCACAGTTTTAATCATTTCCCTACTTGTTTCCTTGATTTTGTTTTTTGCAGGTCAGACGTTGTCGGTGGCGGTGGTTATATCGGTGGTGTTTTTGGTCTACGTGACGGCGGTTATTCCACCTCAAGATCTT
Source organism: Candidatus Pacebacteria bacterium UBA6180 (assembly GCA_002422165.1). Lineage (GTDB taxonomy): Bacteria > Patescibacteriota > Microgenomatia > UBA1400 > PJMF01 > UBA1364. Next base: position 676 of record DITQ01000009.1, read on the forward strand.
CACTATAAGTTGACCAATTACGGTATTTATGTGGAGAAGGAGGCGTTTTCTTGGGTAAGTATGGGCCGCTTTTGGTTTGACAAGAAAGCTGATCAACAAGTTTTGGAGATCGAACTCTACCGTTTCCCTTGGCGTTTGACGATGGTTTTATTAGACGGTAGGACGCCACGCAAGGTTGATTTAGAGCGAGTTTTATCAGAAGTCCTAATCAAGGAAAAGCCAGAGCTGACTAGCTACGAGAAGGTTGCCGAATGGTTTAAGGAAAAAATTCCCCTAGAATAATAGTTTCGCGATGAAAAAAAGTTTCACTCATGTCAATGTCGAGACAATTTTGCAAAATCGAGAGCTCAGTTTGTCGATCCTTTTTTCTGGTGTAATATTTTTGGTGCCAGCTCTGGTGCATCAGCAGTTTCTTACGGGTCCCATTGTCAACGCCGTCTTGATTCTATCCTTGCTCAACTTAGGCAGGGACAAAGCCTTTTTCTTAGGCTTGATTCCAAGCAGTGTGGCTCTAGCCAATGGCCTGCTGCCATTAGCTTTGGCGCCGATGTTGCCTTTTATCATGATTAGTAATTGCCTTTATATAGCCGTATTTTCTAAGTTTTATCGATCTAGTGCTAGTTTGCATAAGAATTCACTGGCAGTCGTCTTGGCTGCTTTTGCCAAGAGCATCTTTCTTTTTCTAGTAGCCAAATTGCTAATGGAAGGATTGCTAGTTGCTCCTTTATCGACTCGTATCGCCAGCATGATGTCTTGGCCACAGTTATGGACAGCGACACTTGGCGGAGTTCTAGCCCTGTTATTGCAAAAAAATTTAGAGAAGAACTATGTATCTAAGAGATGATTTGCTGGCGGCGATCGAGCAAGCCGGTCTAGTTGGGCGTGGCGGAGCGGCATTTCCTGTAGCACGCAAGTGGCGTCGCATCAAAGATTTACAAAAACCCAAGAAATATGTGATTTGCAATGCTAGTGAAGGTGAACCTGATGTTAGCAAGGACTTTTTTTTGCTGGAGCATTATCCAGCCGAGGTTTTTAAGGGTCTGATCTTAGCCATGGATTTTTTGCAAACCAAAGAGGGTTATTTCTACATCAACCGAAATTACTATCAAGTGTTGCAGGCCAAGATTGATCCTTTGCTTAAGTCTTGTCAAGAGCGTGGCTATCTCATCAATCTTTTCATCGAAGAGCCAAGCTATATTGGTGGTGAGACCGGCGCCTTACTCAACGCCATTGAGGGTAAAAAAGTTCAGCCACGTTACAAAAACCCCAGTCCTTCGGTGCTGGGAATTTTTGGCACACCAGTTCTACTGCACAATGTAGAAACTCTCTACGATGTGGCTTGTGTGGCCATAGGCAAATTTGATCAGACACGCTTGGCCACTATTAGCGGCGAAGGTTTAGCTAAACCAGACGTCTATCGAGTTAGAAATGACCAAGGAGTTATAGACATTTTACGTCAAACTGGCAACTACCCTAGCTTTGACTTCTTTGTCCAGGTAGGTGGTGGGGCTGCTGGTGAAGTTTTGACTTCAAAACAAGCGGAGACGGCAACTTTAAGTGGCAGTGGCTCGATCAAGGTTTTTCCAAAGACCACCAGTCCCTACACCTTTTTGCAAAAGCTTTTTGCTTTTTATGATCGAGAGAGCTGTGGCAAGTGTTCTCCTTGTCGTGATGGTGCTTGGCAATTAGTGCAGCTTTTGGCTGGTCAAAGCGAGCAGAGTGAGCTTCCCTGGGCCAAATTTTCGCCAATCATTAAAATTATGGACAAGGGTTCTTTTTGCAACCTGGGCAAATCGATCGCTTTGCCAGTCAGAAGTTATGCTCTTAATATTTTAGGAATCAAAGTTTAATTATGTCGAAGCTTGTCACCGTTTACATTGACAATCAGCCTTATCAGGTAGAGGAAGGTCAAAATTTATTGCAAATTGCCTTGGCTAATCAGATTGATATCCCTCACCTCTGCTATCACCCTGATTTACACGCCGATCACAATTGTCGTTTGTGTTTGGTCAAGCATGATGGCGAGGTGGAGACCTCCTGTGAAATCCAAGCACGTGAAGGCTTGCGTATCGAGACTAAAGATGCAGAAATTCAAGCACTGCGCACAGAGAATCTAAAATTGATTCTGGCTTCACATCGAACTAATTGCCCTAAATGTCGGGCACAGCTTCCCTGCAAAGTGGCTGGACTGATGAAAAAATACGGTGTGACCAGCGAAGAATATCGACGCAAAATGCTAGATTTGGCTGTCCACAAGATGGCTAATGCGGCTGAATTTGATCCCAATTTATGTGTGCGTTGTGGCTTGTGTATCAGTGCCTGTGCCGAGATCGGCATTAATTTCCTGAGGCTTGAAGGTAAATCCAGTGACACCCATCTGGCCCATAGTCAAAACCCCAAAGTTGATTGCATTTATTGTGGCCAATGCACAGTGAGTTGTCCGGTGGGGGCGATTCGTGAACAGAGTCACCTGGAGGCGGTGGAGGAGGTCTTAGCCGACTCAGACAAAATTGTCATTGTTCAAATGGCACCTTCAGTGCGTGCCAGCATTGGTGAAGAATTTGGCCTGGAGCCAGGATTAAACCTAGAAAAAAAGATGTTTACTGCTCTGCGCATCTTAGGTTTCGCCAAAATTTTTGATGTCAATATGGGAGCCGATATCACTACCATGGTGGAGGCAGAAGAATTGGTTGAGCGTTTGCGCCAGAAATTTACTGGTAAAAAGCCGAGCTTGCCAATGTTTACCTCTTGTTGTCCGGGGTGGGTGAAGTTTTTAGAATTTTACTATCCAGAGCTAATTCCTCACCTGACGACCGCTCGCTCGCCACACATCCACTCTGGTGGTGCTTATAAAACTTGGTGGGCCAAGAAAGCAGGGGTAGATCCAAGCAAGATCGTGGTAGTCTCGCTGATGCCCTGCACTTCCAAAAAATATGAAGCTAGCATGGATAAATTAACTTTTGAATTTGCTGGACATAAACTCAAGCCAGTTGATTTAGTTTTAACTACCAGAGAAATAGCCGCCTTACTAAAAAAACACCAGCTTGATTTGCCCAATTTGCCAGACAGCGAAGCTGATCTCGAAGGCGAGTACAGTGGCGCCGCTGCCATCTATGGAGCTTCTGGTGGGGTGATGGAGTCAGCTTTGCGTACCAGTGCTTATCTCTTGACTGGTCAAGATTTACCCAAGATAGATCTCCAGGAAGTCAGAGGTATGAAAGGGATTAAGAAAGCCACTATCAAAATGGGAGAACAAGAAATCAAAGTGGCGGTGGTGGCGACACCACGCAACGCCCGCAATATTCTAGAGAAAATCAAGCGTGGGGTGGAAGAATACGATTACATAGAGTTTATGGCCTGTCCTGGCGGTTGCATTGGCGGCGGCGGCCAGCCCTTACAGGGCACAGTCGAGACAATCAAAAAAAGAATTGCTGGCCTCTACACCATTGATGCACAGAAAAAAGTCAGGCGCGCCCACGAAAACTCAATTGTGCAGGAATTTTTGGCTTTTGTGAAGTCGGAGCCTGCTTTGAGCAAAAAAATCTTACACACGAGCTATTCGGCCAAAAATAAAGGGGCGTAGGAAGCTTAAAGCTCAGTCTTGCGAGTCATGAGGCTCGAGCTTACAATAGACCTTCAGTTACTGGACCAATTATGGCTAAAATTATTACTTCAATCCTTACTTTTTTGCGCAAACGCTGGAAGCTTTTACTCTTTCTGGCAACGGCACTGGTTGGCTTGCTACTCTGGCAACGCAGTCGAGCGGTTAATCAGGATCAGCTCACTTTCGTTCCTGTGACTAGAGAAGATATCACTGCTAGCATCACCATTTCTGGCCGAGTAGACGCCAAGGAGAAGGCTCGTTTGCGTTTCGCCGCGGGTGGCAAAGTGGTTTACCTGGGTGCGCAAGAAGGCGACAGCGTGGCTAAGTGGCAAACCCTAGCCACGATCGATCGTGCGGCTCTGCAGAAACAGCTACAGCAGAACCTCAATCTCTACATGAAAGAACGCTACGATTTCGAAAACGTTCGCGACGACATCAAGGATCAAGTGCTCGACACCAAAGAACAGCGTAGTGTCGCTAAAGATCAGTATGACTTGGACAACCAAGTTCTCAACGTCGAGATCCAAAGCATTGCTATCCAAAACACCACTCTTAGTGCGCCTTTTGCTGGCGTCCTGACAGTTGCTCCGACTGCGGTCAGCGGAGTGCAGCTTTTGCCCAGCGACTATTTCGAGGTGGTCAATCCCGAAACTTTGATTTTCCGTGCCGCTCTGGATGAAATTGACCTGCATAAAGTTAGCCTTGGCCAAGCTAGTCAAATCGTGCTTGATGCTTACGATAATGAAGTGATTGACACGACTCTCAGTTACATCGCTTACCAGAGCAGTGAGTCGACTAGTGGGACAGTTTTTTTGCTCGAATTTCCGCTAGGCAGCAGCGACATCAATAGATATCGTCTGGGGATGAATGGAGATGTGTTGTTGACTTTGGATTCGAGAAAAGATGTCCTGACTGTGCCACTTGACGCGATTAGTGAGCGCGAGGGCAAAGTCTTTGTTCGCGTCCAAGCGAACAATAAAGAGGGCTACAGTGAGCGCGAGATCGAAATTGGTTTGGAAAGTGATGATCGTGTTGAGGTCCTATCAGGCCTTGGTGAGGGAGAAATGATTGTTCTACCAGAGTGATGAAAATATGTTGCTAAAGCTGCACCGAGTTTCTAAAAATTACCAGATTGGCGATACGACCATTCGTGCCCTCGATGACGTGTCGTTGAGTGTCGAGGAGGGCGAATTTCTAGCCATCATGGGCCCTTCTGGTTCTGGCAAATCGACTTTCTTGCAGGTGGCCAGCATTTTGGCGGAGCCCAGTCACGGCGAGATTTTCCTAAGCGACAAAGAAGTGTCTTCTTATAACGAAGTCGAGCGTGCCCACTTGCGCAACAAGGCAGTTGGTTTCATTTTCCAGTCTTTCAATCTGCTGGCCCGCACCAGCGCCATCGAAAACGTGATGCTGCCGCTTTTTTACGCTGGTTATGGTGCCGACTCCGCGGAAGCTCGAGAAAAAGCCAAGTTGATGCTGGAGCGAGTCGGGCTTGGCGATCGTCTAGCCAACACCCCCGCCCAGCTCTCTGGCGGTCAACAGCAGCGGGTGGCCATCGCCCGAGCGCTTATCAACGATCCGGCGATTATTTTCGCCGACGAACCGACCGGCAATCTTGATTCCAAGAGCGGTGAAGACATCAAACGCATCCTGAGCGAACTAAACGAAGAAGGCAAGACTATCATCATGGTCACTCACGAAGAAGATGTGGCCGCCATTGCCAAGCGACAGATCGTTTTTCGTGATGGCAAAATCTTGAGCGACAGCGCAACAACCAAAGCTGCAGCGCCTCCCAAGGCTAAGCGGAAAGGCAAGCGATGACCGCTTCATCAGTTGCCCGCCTGGCTTTCAAATCAATCATGCTCAACAAGAGCCGCTCTTTCCTGACCATGCTCGGGGTGATCATTGGGGTCGGTTCGGTGGTCCTTCTAACCAGCATCGGCACGGGCCTGCAAGCCTACGTGACCGACCAGTTTGCCAGTCTGGGCACCAACATCCTCTACGTCGTACCTGGCAAACCTTTTGGCGAAAATGGTGGCTTCGGTGGCGAGCAAGCGATGATCGAGAGCACCAGGCCTATTCTCAAACGTTCTTACTATAATCAAGTGATGCGCAACAACCGTGACCTACTCAAGGATGGTGTGGTGACGGCCATCAACGTCGCTGAAGCCAAATATTCCAAAAACACTAAAAAAGTGACCCTTTACGCCGTGACTAGCTCCTACGAGACAGTTTACAGCTCGCCAACGACCAAGGGCCGCTGGTTTACTCGCACTGAGGAAGAGCGCGCTGACCGGGTGGCTCTGCTTGGCCCGAAGATTGCTGAAGAACTGTTCGGGCAAGTTGACCCGGTCAATAAAAAAATGCTGCTCAATGGCCAAAGCTACACAGTCCTGGGAGTCTTGGGTGAAAAAGGCGGCGGTTTCGGTGGGCCAAGTTTCGACAATTACGTCTATTTGCCCTTGGAAACTTCTTTCAAATATTTTGACACTGAGCTGATCGATTCTTTCATTTTCGAAGTTCGCGACAAAGATCAAATTAAGCAGGCCACCCTCGCTATCGAGGCGACCATGGGTAAGCAGCTCAAGGAGGACGAGTTCACTGTCTTTGATCAAACTCAACTCTTGGCGACGATTAACAGTATTTTGAGTATGCTAACCATTGGCCTGGGAGGCATAGCCGCTATTTCGTTGGTAGTCGGGGGTATCGGCATCATGAATATCATGCTGGTGGCGGTGACTGAACGCACTCGCGAGATTGGCTTGCGCAAAGCCTTGGGAGCGACGCCCAACTTGATTATGTTGCAGTTTTTGATTGAAGCGGCGCTCTTGTCTGTCTTGGGTGGTCTGATCGGTCTGCTAATCGCCTATTTAGGATCGCTGGCGCTGCAGCCCTATTTTCCCGCTAAGGTTACGATCGAAGCGGTGGTTTTGGCTTTTGGCGTGTCCTTGATCGTTGGTTTGGTGTTTGGCGTCGCGCCCGCCAGGCGAGCGGCCAAGCTGTCGCCGATTGAGGCGTTGAGATACGAATAAGATATAATCTATATTATGATAATAAATGAGAATGCGCTAAGTATTCAGCTGACTCAAAAAATTATTTTACAGGATGGATTTTCTCTAAAAGATGTTTTAATTGATGGCAAGCATACGCCATCTGCTAATGAATTAATTAGTTTTTTTGAAAAAACCGATTTGGAATCTTTTTTTAAAGACACTGTTTTAGTAAAAGGAGAAAGACTCGCTCTTTCTTTTAATTCTTTAACAAAGTCTCACTTATTCGTTTTATTTCTTGGTGCTAAAGCAACGAAAGATGGGATCTTTTATTATTTTACATCAGATTCTTTTTTTAATTCAGAACCACTAAAAGATTATCGTATTGACGGAAATCAATTCTCAATTAATGAAGAGGTTGTTGGTGATAGGATTATTTTGAGCATGTTAGTCAAATATAGCGACGCAGAACAGGTTAAAAAATATTCTGCTTTCCTTGCTAGTGTTTTAGCAGAACTGATGCCTCACTTGTCTAAAGAATTAGAAAAAATTTCTTTATAAATTGTTGTTGTTTTTTAAATAATCCCCAACTTCTTACCTTCCTCCTGCATGGCTTTGACGAAGGCTTCCACGTCCTCCTTGGTTTGAGTGGCGCTTAGTTGGACGCGGATTTCGTCGCGGCCCTTGGGGACGACGGGGTAGTTGATGTTGGTGATCAGGAAGCCGCGCTCGTACATGGCTTTGGTGAGGTCGCGAGTTTTGGCGGTGTCACCAATCAAAACTGCCTGGATGGGGTGAGTCGAAGGGGCAGCAAAAGCGAAACCAGCAGCTTGCAATTTTTCCTTGAGGAGTTCGACGTTGCTGCGCAGGGTCGCTAGCAATTTGGCACCCTCAGCGCTCTCGAGGACATCTAGAGCGGCACTGGCCGCTGCCGCGGTGCCTGGGGAAATGGAATTCGAGTAGATGTAGGTGGCGGCAGATTCGCGCAAGTAGTCGATGACTACTTGGTCAGCGACCACGTAGCCGCCGTCGGCGCCAAAGCCTTTGCCCAGGGTGCCAATCAGCACGTCGGCTCGGCCACCGGTGATTTCTTCGGTGCCACGCCCAGTAGCGCCGCAAGCGGCAACCCCATGACAGTCGTCGACGATCAGCAGAATGCCCTCCTCGTAAGCGCCGTCGTGGCGGTCGATGACTTGACGTAGCTTGGCCAGGTCTTGGTATTCGCCCAGCATGCTAAAAACGCCGTCAGTAATCACTACCACCCGCTTGAATTTACCCTTGTTAGCCAGGAGCATTTCCTCGAGGGAGTCGGCTTGCAAGTGCTTGAAAATCAGTTTGGCCTCGCTGCTCAGATTGCCCAGGCGCACGCCGTCGATGATGCTGCGGTGGTTGAGTTCGTCGGAAATGACCAGGGTGTCGCTGCTGACGAGGGAGTCTTTGCTTTGGCCTTTGATCAGGCTAAAAATGACTGCCAAGTTGGCGGCGAAGGCGCTCGAGAAAACCATGCCGTCCTCGCGGCCGTGAAACTGGGCCAATTTGCGCTCGAGTTCACGGTGAACAGCAAAAGAACCAGAGATGAAGCGGACTGCTCCAGGTCCGGTGCCGAGTTCACTGCCAGCTTTATGTTCGGCGGCCTTGAGAACAGGGTGATGGCGCAGGCCCAGGTAGTCGTTGGAGTTGAAGATGCTGATTTCACGGCCATCAATAATGGCTTTGGGGTTGGCTTCCTTGGTGAAGCCCTCGATCAAGTGCTCGTGGCGCTTGCTGACGGCAGCAGCGTCGATGCGGGCCACTTCTTGCTGGAGGGAGGTGTAGAATTTTTGTTTGGACATATATTTTCTTTCTTATTTTCCTAATTTTGCCTTGACTCCCTCATAGAGGGCCTGAGTCATTTTGGCGAGGTCAAATTCTTCCTGCCAACCCCAGTCTTCGCGGGCGCGGGAGTCGTCAATGGTTTGTGGCCAACTCTCGGCGATTTGCTGGCGAGCGTCTGGCTGGTAGTTGATCTGGAAGTCGGGCGAGATTTTTTTGATTTCCTCGACCAATTCAGCCGGAGTGAAGCTGATGGCGGAGAAATTGTAGCTGGTGCGCACCGAGATTTTCTCGGCTGGCGCTTCCATCAGGGCGATGGTGCCCTTGATGGCGTCGTCCATATACATCATCGGCAGGCGCGCGTCGTCCTTGAGGAAGCAGCTGTAGGCGTTTTCCTTGATGAGACCGTAAAAAATATGGATGGCGTATTCGGTGGTGCCATCTCCTGGGGCGGCTTTGTAGCCGTTGAGGCCGGGGTAGCGCAGGCTGCGAACGTCGACGCCGTAGCGCTTGAAGTAGTATTGGCAGAGTAACTCGCCGGTGACTTTGCTGACGCCGTAGATGGTGCTGGGTTCGAGACTGGTGTGTTGGGGGACGTTTTGCTTGGGGGTGGTGGGGCCAAAAGCAGCGATGGAGCTGGGCCAAAAGACTTTGAGTTGGTGTTCTTTGGCTAGGTCGAGAATGTTTTTGAGGCCGTTGCCGTTGACGTCCCAGGCGAGGTCGGGGTGTTTCTCGCCGCCGACGGAGAGTAGGCCGGCTAGGTGGTAGACGGTGCCGATGTCATATTTTTTGACTAGGGCTGCCATGGTCGCTTGATCGCGGACGTCGCCTTGCTCGAGGATGCCTTGGAAGTTGTCAGCGATGGTTTGACGACCGAGGGCGATGACGTTGTCGACTCCGTGTTGCTTCTGTAGCTCGGGGACGAGGTCGCTGCCGACTAGACCAAAAGCACCAGTGACTAAAATACGTTGCATAAGGACCTTTCTTTTGAGTCAATAATATCACTAGTCGCAGCGGAAGGGGGTTTTCATGCGGTTTTTGGAAAAATGAACTTTTCAATCGAAGAAGTGTGATAATTTTGACCTTCAAAAGTTGGCAAAATAATTAGTTGAGCTTGGCCGAGATCAGCTCTTTTTTGATATTCTTCTTTGACTTTCTCACTCCAGTCTCCACTTGCGTACAGCACATCTGGTTTAAGTCTGGCGATGATATTTCGATAATACTCGTTTGAATAATCTGTTCCGGTGGTTATAAGCACTAAATGAGCTAGTCCAGCATTTATGAAAATATCTAGTCTTTGTTGATCAGTTAATTCAACTTTTGAAGTTTTATATTTTTTAGTTCGTTCTTCACTTTCGATGATCAAGATAAGAAAGTCACAACTTTGGTAAGCCTCATTAATTTCAAAAAGTTGCATCAATGTAACCCGTCGATAGTGGCCAAATTTGACGCCAACAGTATTACCTTTATGTTGTTCTCTCCTGACAACTTCTACAACTTGATCTTTTGCGCCTTCGAAATATAGGTAATTCTTTTCTAGTTCGCTGCGGCGGGCGACTTCAAAGAAATTGTGCTTGGTGATTATGTCTCCATCAGCGATCGCGTCGAGAGCTATGCTGAAGATAATGTTGTCGTAACGTTTGCCAGTGGTTTTCCACAGGAAATATAGTCCAAGTAGAACTCGATAGTTGTCTTCTAGTTTAGAAATTTTAAATTTCTCCTTAAGTTCAGCAGAAATACTGTTGTACCAGTTCTCTGGGGCAGTCTCGAACTCGAATGAGCGAAAAGACATTTGGGGGGATTATATACTGGAGGGAGGGAAAGAAGAAGTTTATTTTTGCAAAATAAACTTCTCAATCGCCGTTGCCAAGCCATCTTCGTCGATACTAGGGGCGATCCAGTCAGCATGCTCCTTGAGTTTGGAGTCGGCGTTGCCCATGGCGACTTTGAGGCCAGCGAGTTCGAAAAGTGGCAAGTCGTTGCCGCCGTCGCCGACAACCATGACTTGACTGGGTTCTACCTGAATCAGGTCGAGTAATTTTTGCATGGCATGTTTTTTGGTGGCGAGTTGGTGAGTGATGTGAATGTCGTAAGTCCCAGCGAGCCAAGAAGAGACGCGGTGGGCGGTAAGTCCTGGAATTTTTTGGGCCAACTCGATAATTTGCGGGGCTTCCTCTTCACTGGCTGAGAAAACACAAGTCAGAGAAACGGCTTCTCTTGCTTGGTATTTGCCGAGAACGATTCTGTTTAAGTCTTTGTTATCTGCAATTTCGTGATTAGAGAAGTTTTGTAAGCGCGCAACTAATTCGGCGAGTGTGTCGCGGTCAATTTCTTGTTGGTGGACGTAATCTGCAAGCTTTCGCGAGTAGATGCCGGCTCCGCCGTTGATGATGCAGAAGTCTTCGATTTCTAGAGCGTCGGCGATGTTTTTTGTCATTTCGTAAGGTCGGCCGGTGGCGACGGCGACTTGACAGTAATTTTTGGCTTTTTGGACTGCAGCGATGACGGTTTGAGAGGGCATGCCGTCAAGTTGGTTGGGAATGGCGGTGCCGTCGAGGTCGAAGATGAGGGATTTGATTGGCATGGGTGATATTGTAAATGATTTTTTTGTAAAATATGATGTCAAAAACCAAGGCTTTTCTTATGTGAGACCCAGAGACACCTCTCCTGCTATTATATCTTCCAACTGTAGTCGAGCTTATTTAGCATAATGCGCTTCGCTCTGCTTGTGTGCATTAATTGCTCAATAATGTGAACCACAGCTTCTCATCCAGGCCCGGTCCAACTCACAAAAAAAGACGCATAAATGCGTCCTTTTAAATGTTTGTCGCCCTCTTCGAGGATACTCCTAAAGAGTACTTGCTAGGTGAACTTTGTTCACTTAGCGAGCGCTAGGCGGGCGCTTCGACTTCCGCCTATCTCTGCTGTATATTAACTCGTTTGCCGTCGGAGAGACAGGACTCGAACCTGCGACCTTACGCACCCCATGCGTACGTTCTAGCCATCTGAACTACTCTCCGGTTGTGGATTATCAATATGGTGCAACTAATTCTACCTTGCTCCTTGAAAAAAGTCTAAACAAAATCTTGTAGTTGTTAAATTTCAACTATTTTTCACTTTCCATTTTTGCTTTTGTAAAATTTCTCGTTTTTTGATTTCTGCTATAAAAAGGGCTTCGATTTTATCTCTGATTTCTTCAAGATTGTAGTCTCTAAAGATCTTTTGAAGGCCATCAAAAATTATATCAAATATTCTTTTTCTTGATTCTTTTTTCTGATCATCATTTCCAAGAAAATATGCAAATTTTTCCATACTTTTAAATTCTCTATCAAAACCAGCAACCGTATATAAGCCATTTAAAATTTTTTGAGCAGCACCATCTGGGAGAGCATCTCTTACTTGCTTTTCTGCTGCGCGTTGCTTATCGACAGCATCGTTATATTCTTGAAGAAGTTCTTTAGGCACTTCAGCGCCCAATTCTTGTTCTTCATGAGCTGGATTGTTCATAAGTTTTTTACTGTTGCTATTATAATTTTACCTTTATTCTGATAGAGAGAAAAAGGAAAAGCAAGTTGCACCTTGTGTAGCACTTCTGGTAACTTGGAGCTGTCATAATGGTTTTTATGGAAATCAAGCAGCCGAGCAAAAAAGCGAAGAAAAGGCAAACTGCTAGTTAACAAA